>CALIIC010000029.1 GCA_938020445.1 uncultured Flavobacteriaceae bacterium
CATGCTTTCTCAAATGGTCATACAGAGGAAATAAGGGCATCCGATAACTTCATTCAAGACATCCTGATCCTAAACGGGCAACTATATGCGGCGGGTTTTGATGGCCGTATTACCATTGATAAAATACAGTGATGTTGCCTACACCCGATATAAGGCAAGGGAATCTGCAAGAAAACGGAAGCATACAGGAGTTCAGTATCCCATTTATGAATATCGCGTCTTTGTTTTATAATTTTTTTGAGAAGAAATTTTCGAAATCAGTTAAACAACCAGCAACGATGATTTTCTTGGGTCAAATTTAGCGGAAAAGCCTAGTCTTTATACCTAAACACCGGTATTTTGACATAACTATTATTAAACCATTTAACTTCTAACGGTGCTTTGCCATCTTTGATAGTTTCTGTGCTAACATCTTTACCTGTACCATAATTCACCTGTTCATGGGGATGCTTGTTCACATTTAAAACCAAAATTAACCGACTGCCTTTTCGAAGTTTTTTACTGGTTATCCGAACATTTGTAAAGGGAACATTTTCTACCGTATTGGGGGTCAACAACTGTCGCTTTTCATTATTCTTGGCAAGACTGGCCCTACCAATATGATGTTGTGTCAGTTTAAAATACCTTCCTTCCGGAGTTTGTTCATACACCACAATGGAATAGTCCATATCCTTCTTGTTGATCATCATTTTTAATTCTCCAAAATAAGATCCATTGAACTCAATCGCTGTTTCAAAGGGCTCCGTAATGAATGAGAAACCATTGCTTAGGGGCAAGGAATCATTCACAATGAACGGGATATAATAATTGTTTTCACCGACCATTGTCCGATCTGTAAAATCGACCGTTTGATCTAGAAATGCTACACTCGACGGCTTGTTTTCTGTTAATGAATAATGTCGTTTGTTTCCATGATTTCCGGATCCATATTGAGAAGTGAAATCAACATTCGATAGTTGATTGTTTAAGTAAAAAGTGAGCGTATCATTGCTCATATTTTCTAGCCTTGGCACATGCCGCCATTGGTTTGCCCCCATCACTTGAAAGTTGATTTTATCTTTTAACAAGGATGGTTTTGGGGCCTCTTTAAAAATATAATCGAACCACTCAAAGCTGAGGTCCGAAATACTGATTTGCGCCACGGAATCAATCGTATACCTGCTAATTTCTTTCTCTGGAACATACTGTGATCCCAAGTGCCCGAAAGGGCCTATAACCAAATAGTGCTCCGCATGCCGATTGTATTTGTAATGCTCTTTTAAATAGTGGACTGCCCCTAATTGTCCGCCATCATAATAGCCCGTTGTACTAAGCACGGGAATGTTAATTTGTGAAAAATCATTTTTATAGGGCATCATGTTTTGCCAATAGGCATCATAGGTAGGATGATCTAACTGCTTGTTATAAAAGGGATTGGGCGTTCCATCAAGGCTATCCAATGCACGGTATGCCACCCCTTCTTGGTAATATCGCTGTTTTAGATTGTTCCATCGTTCATGGTCATTATAGGTTTCTTCATCTAGAAACTTGGTATTCGTTACATAAGGAAACCAGGGATAAAGGAAACTCATATAAACACCATTTTCCGAAGGTTCGGCAATACCAGGAGAAGAAGAAGCCGCCGGAATGATCGTTTTAAGTGCAGGATGTATTTTTTTCGCAGCGGCCCATTGTGTAAAACCTGTATAACTACCGCCTTGCATCCCAACTTCCCCATTACTCCAGGGCTGTTCTATGATCCAATCGATCACTTTATTCACATCATGGCCCTCAAATTCATATGGAACGATCTCGCTAGCACTCCATGCCTTGCCACGGGTATAGCTCACAACCCCAACATACCCCATACTGGCCGCCCGTTTTGCTCTTTTAAAATCGCTGCTTCGAGCATAAATGGTATGGTGTAAAATGGTGGGTAATGGTTGTGTCGATTTTTCATTGCGAACCACCAAGAAGGCAATTTCGGCGCCATCGGTAGTTTTGATCAAAAGACTATCCTGAATTATGAATGTTTCACCATCTTCTGTGATAGTTCTTCCTTTTATACTAGTTTCTTTCGATGTGCACGAATTGTATGTTAGGGCAAGCAATAGTAGTACTGCTGTGATATAATTTGTTGTGTTTTTCATGTTAACTTTTCATAGTATCCATACCTTTTTCCTGAGAAATGCTATTTGCCCTTATCTAAGTGCATCGCCTTATTTTACAGGCTATTCCAGTTTTTAAAACGAACCGATTGTCGGCTTGAAACTTCAAAGGTTTCATCAGTATCCAAAACCAATTTCAGCCGATTATTGAAATGGGGAATTACTTTTTTGATGTACTGTATATTAATTATTTGCTTCCTGTTTATTCTAAAAAAAACTGTGGGGTCCAACTTCTTTTCAATAACATTCAAGGATTTCTTGATCATAGCTTTGTCTTCATTGAAATGAAGTCGTGCGTAGTTTTCCAAGGATTCGATATACCGGATATCGGCCAAGGGAACAAAATGACAGTCCTCCCCATCCTTTATGAAGATTTTATGATGCATTGAAAATGCTGTCCGCGTTTGTCCTGTGCTGCGGAGTTCTTCCTTCACCTTCTCCATACTCTTTGCAAAACGCTCTTCCCGAATGGGTTTTACCAAATAATCCAAGGCATTTACTTCAAATGCTTTGGCCGCATACGCACTGTAGGCGGTTGTAAAAACAATTTCCGGAACCGTAGTCAATTCATCCAATAGATCAAATCCCGTTTTTTCAGGCATTTGTATGTCCAAAAAAACAAGATGTGGGTTTTTGGTTTCTATCAAATGTTTGCCATCTACGGCATTATCCGCTTCGCCCACAACAATAAACTCAGGGTGGGTTGCCAAGTATCTTTTGACCTCCTCCCGTGCCAGACGTTCATCATCGATTAGTAGTACGTTGTATTTTTCCATTACGAATCGGTTTGAACGGGAATCATCAGTTTGGCGACAATCAACCCTTTTTGTTTTTCTTTCAGTGCAAAGGAAGCTTTTCCATTGTATTGTAAGTTGAGTCGTTTCGTCAAGTTGGTCAATCCGAGTCCTTTATCGGGCCGGTCTTTATACACTAATGCTCCGGGGTTTTGCACTTCTATTTCGATCAGATGAGCCTTTCTTGAGATGGATAAGACGATGGTACCGCCTTTTACCGAATTTTGGATGCCATATTTTACGGCATTTTCGATCAAGGTCTGTATAATCAATGAGGGGATTTTACACCCTAAGAGGCGTTCATCAACTGTTGTTTCCAGCTTCAAACGCGCTTCAAATCTAATTTTCTCAAGTTCGATATAATCATTTACGAGTTGTAATTCTTCCGCAATCGTAATTAAACTCTCTTTTGTATAAATGGACGAGCGCAGTATATCGGACAACAAATCAATAGATCGTCTCGCTTTGGTAGGATTTTCGGCAATAAGAGACTTCACACTGTTTAAAGAATTAAATAGGAAATGAGGCTTTAGCTGTTTTGATAAATGGTTTATCTGCACCTGTTTGGCATGTATAGATAGTTCCGCATTGGATTTGGTTATCGTGATTTGCTTGCTGTAATAATGATGTAAATGATATGCCAACACCCAGATGGACATTAACCTTAAACCGGTTATCAACGGTTGATCCCAGTCTACAAATACGCCCAGTAGGTCTGCTACCCCGCCTTTTACATAAACGGTATACAATTGCCATTTTATGTTGTTCAACACCATGAATAAAAATGCCAGTACTATTACAGAAATAATCAATTGAACACTGTTGAACCTCTTCAGCGATTTTTGCCGTGTGCGTTTGATTACTAATTTATAACAGTGGGTCAAAGAAACCCCGATTAGAATATCAAAAATGAAATTAGTAGTGGTATGAAAGATGGAATACGCTTCTTTAAAGTAGAAGTTATAGGCCCAATAAAGGGAGGCGAGGCTCCACCCAAGTAATTGGTATTGCCAATACAATGATATCCTGTTTTCTTTTTGCATCATATCCTTTCACAAAAGAACGGTAAATACCCAATTCTAAAAAGAGAATATACACAAACGTGGCTATACGTTGATAAGCGTTCCTTCAAACCCTGCCGAATGCAATCGCGGAGTCCCGATTGGAAGAACAAAATACAAAGACATAATTGCCAATGGCTATAGGATACATTTCTCCTTCGGAAGGAAAAAGCAACTTAAAAATGACTTAAAACCTGCTTTCGCAAACGCACGCTTATAGGAATTTTATGGGGTCCTACACTCATTTGATGATCTTTGATCGCATCTACTTTAAACTTCGATACGATATATGATTTATGGGTCTGTATAAAATAATCCGGGAGTTGAGTCTTGCAATTTTTTAAAGACATATGGGCTGTAATGGTCCCTTCCTTGGTGACAATCTTGACATAGTTTTGCATGGCTTCGACAAATAAAATGGTATCCACCATCACCTTCTGCAGTCCCTTGTCCCTTTTTATAAACAGTACTTCTTTTGAAGTCTCGTTTCCGTAATAGTTATGTACCTTATGTATCGCCTGTAGAAAGCGCACCTGGGAAATAGGTTTCACCAAATAATCCAACACATTGTAACCAAAACTCTCTAGGGCGTACTCTGTATAGGCCGTTGTCATAATGACTGAAGGGGAATTCTTTAAATCTTTTAGCCAATCTATGCCCGAAACGATCGGCATATTGATATCCAGAAAAATCAGATCAATTTGATTGCTATCCAAATAATGATTCGCCTGTAATGCATTTTTACACAGTGCTACCACCTTTAAAAAAGAGACTTCCTTGCAATAGTCCGCTATGCCTTCCCTGGCGATGGGTTCGTCATCTATGATAAGACAATTCAGTGGTTTCATGCCAAGTTGATGTTTAGATTCACCTTGAAAGTAGTTATTTTCGTTGTTATCGTCAAGGTATGTTCATCCGGATACAAGAGAGATAAACGCCGCTTTACATTATTAAGTCCAATACCCCCAGTATTGCTTTCTACGGAATTATCAAAGGTATTGATCACCTGTAGCGAAAGTTCCCCACCCACCTCCTTTATATCGATATGTATCCTATTAAGGAAATCCTCTGTATGGTTGCTACAATGTTTAAAGGCATTTTCTATAAAGGGAATCAATAACAAGGGTGCTATTTTTAAGCCGCCATTCTCAAATTCAATGTCATAATCAAGTTGAATATCAGATCCTCGACGGGTCTCTTCGATTTTAATGTATTGCGATACATACTCTAATTCTTTATCCAATAAAATTTGGTGGCCACTTTCATATAATTGATAACGTAGGAGTCCCGAAAATTGAAGCAATGTATCCTTCGCCAGCACATCATTTTTTCCTATTAAATGGTAAACACTGTTGATACCATTGAATAAAAAATGAGGGTTTAGTTGTGCCTTCAAATACTTTAATTCCGTTTTGTATGTTTCTTCGACCAGTGCCTGTCGTAATTTTTCTGATTTTTTGTATTCAAACTTTAAAATGTAATAAAAGCCTGCAACGCTATAGAGGATATGAACGATGGTATTGGTATTAAAATGCCCATCTAATGGTTCCCCTGTTATATCATAAAAATCAAGAAATAAGTAATCAAAATAGGTCTCTACAATCGAAATTGATAGGATCAGTGCAATTGAAATGATATAAAACGGTCCTTTTTTATTTTGAACATACATCCTTGGGAACAGCCAAAATACTTGACTGTAGAATAATACGGCATTCAAAAAAAGACCGTACCCGTATACAACGGGCAAACTACCGTCTGTATGCGAAAACCCATTCCAATTAAGATCGGAAGCCATCGCTACAAGCCAATAATTAAGAAGCCAGAACAGGGTGTGCCCTATAACCGTTGCTATTTTAGAGGTGCTTGGTTTTCCCATATACACAAAGGAACGTATTATTTAGTTGTGTTAAAATGTTTAACTACGTTCAAGGCGTATTATACGACGCTGGTCAAAAAACAATGTGTCAAGGATGTTTTTTCGCTTGTTTTGACTCAAAATTCATCAATGCGAAGATACACTTCACCAGCTAATCGAAATTTCAAGGCAACGATCATCGACCCAATTCCAGAGAGGAACGCCTCCACTACCGTTTTACATTCCGATCAAGATTCTTTGTGCCTGCTAAAAGGATGCTTATTGTTCCTACTACTTTCATCAACAACCTTTTACGCACAAGCGGAAAATGGGAACGGAAGCGTTCCGTTTTTAGAAAAAACAGAATTTAAAGTAGGCTATACCGGAAACTTTTTTTGGAACAATGGGTTGACCATCGGAGCGGAATATCTCTGGAAGGAGAAA
This sequence comes from uncultured Flavobacteriaceae bacterium, assembly GCA_938020445.1. Classification (GTDB taxonomy): domain Bacteria; phylum Bacteroidota; class Bacteroidia; order Flavobacteriales; family Flavobacteriaceae; genus Pelagihabitans. The sequence goes on from CALIIC010000029.1 coordinate 6,302, forward strand.
CTAAAAGCAAAAGAACGAAAACGAGGCAATAGAATAAACACCCATCAATTTCTGTTCAACGCAAACCTAGGTTTTACCGCCAATTTTTCCACTAAAACAGATACGGGACTTTTCACCAATGCAGGTATTACCTGGAGAAGAACGAATAAAAAAGGGAAACAATTTAGCATTGAGTTGAATCCGATAGGTTACTACCGCTCCTTTTTACCGGAAACGTATGAAGTTAAAGGGGATCGTGCCGAGAAAGTATTTCTCGCCGGAAGAGGTTTTTATGCTCCTTCGCTCTCCGTTGGTCTTGGCAAACGTAGGGAAGGCAAAAAACTAAGCGGGCGATACTTTAACATGAATCTACTCCTTAGAACTCCGTTTAACTCTGGGACAATCCCCTCCATTTCCTTTCAATACGGGTATCGGTTTCATTTAAAAAAGAAAAAATAATGCAGATGAAAATAATAACACCTATTTCCCGGACCATCGTCTTTTTGATAACAGGCTTTCTCGCTTTTTCTTGCTCGTTGGAAGATGATCTAGAGTCGCTAGATGATACTGTTTTTGTACGTCATAAAAAAGCGGATATGCCCGCCTACATTTACGGAAACGGCACTGAAAAAGTGTTCTTGATCACTTTACATGGGGGACCTGGAGGAGTAGGATTGGGGTTTCGCAGCCCTATGTTTAAAAAACGAATCGAAAAAGAGTATGCCGTGGTATATTTTGACCAACGGGGTTCAGGAATGTCGCAAGGAAGTTATACAGAAGAAGAATTGACCATTGATATAATGGCCGAAGATGTGTTGGCCTTGGTCAAGGTACTCAAGGCCAAATATGGTACGGACGCTCGTTTTTTCTTGTTAGGTCATAGCTATGGGGGAACTTTGGGTACCGCTACCCTGTTAAAAGATCAGGAAGATTTTTTGGGGTGGATTGAAATTGGTGGTTCCAATCATCCCTATGGGGTATACTTCGCGAACTTAACCAATCATACGCGGGTAGCAAACGAACAAATAGCGCTTGGGAATAGTATCAACTATTGGCAATCTGTCAAAGCGCTTGTTCTAGGTATGGACAATACTACTAGGAATGACACCGATTCTAGAAAGTTGAATTTTGAAGCGAATACCGCAGAAAAAAGACTTGCGAACGATGGTGTGATCAATCGAGAAACGAACAAGGCCGATATTGCTTTTGAATATAACCTCTTAACCGCTTATTGGAATACACGTACGATCCAATCTATAGAACGACGCTTTTTTGGTGAGATCAACTATTCCGACCGTCTTTCAGAAATCACCTTACCCACTTTATTGCTCTGGGGGAAGTACGATATGATCGTACCGGCAACTTTTGGAACGTCAATTCTTGAAAACATTGGTGCTACAACAAAGGAGTTGGTAATTTTTGAACGGTCTGGACATTCCCCCATGGCGAGTGAACCAAACCTTTTTGCAGATGAAGTTTTACGTTTTATGGAACTACATAAATAGCAATTCATATTCCAATCACAAAGGTGTTTTAGACAAAAATCTTACGCTAATCTGGTGAAACCAAAAAGAAAGAGGATTCATAAAACGATTTGTAACAACAACAAATGTAGGTCGTCTTCGTATTAAACCGTAACTAAAATAGGATGTTTAAAAATCTACAGAAACTAGGAGGTGTTTGTGCACTTATGGAAGCCATCATCTATATTTCAGCTTTCATTGTTTATGGCGGCGTTTTGGTATATCCGGAGAAGGGTGCAAATGCCAGTGCCGAATGGAGTTTTTTATCTGACAACCATATGTTGTTATCCCTACTGAATCTGGTCAGTTATGTATTGTTTGGCATTTTATTGGCCGTGTCGGTACTAGCAATTCATCAACGCCTAAAGAGGCATGCGCCAAACTTTTCAAAGTTGGCCTTTGTTTTTGGAGTTATTTGGGCGGGGCTGGTCATCGCAAGCGGAATGATTGCGAATGTCGGCCTTAATTCTATCCTTGAAACAGGTAATACAGACCCTGAAAAAGCCATGCAAATATGGACCAGTGTCAGTATTGTCACTGAAGGTCTGGGTGGGGGAAACGAGATAATAGGCGGCCTTTGGGTGTTGTGCTTAAGCATACTGGCGCTGCAACATGAATTATTTTCAAAACCCCTTAATTTTCTAGGCCTTCTAGTTGGTGCCGCCGGCATCGCAACGGTGTATCCTTTGGATGTATTTACAGAAATTTTTGGATTAAGCCAGATTGTGTGGTTTTTATGGATCGGGATATACATGATTCGAAAACCTTCAATAACCGTAGCGTGATAGTAAAACTCTAAAGGTTTTGCTGATTATGAATTGGACGGGTATAGAATTACGCTAAAAAGTTTTAAAAAAAGAGCTTAACAGAAGTGTTTGTCAAACGATCCAAATTACGAAATTAGGTCTATTGAACACTTACCCTTGTACGATTTTCAACGGTGATTATACTGTGATTACTGATTAGGAGCCTTTGTATTTTGATTTTTACCGGAGGAATGACCAATTACAAATTCCCAATTGGTTTCCTTCTTTTTCATGAGTATGGTCATAGTACCTTTTATTTCTATTTCTTGATCGGTTGGTAAAACCAAAAGTTGTGTGTATTGCACGTACAACATTGCCAAGGAACGGTTAATGGGAGTGACTTTTTGATCCGACGATATGAAAGTGATTTTTTTAAAGACCGGGTATAGATCCTTGATACGCTTTCTTGCAGCAGCACCTGAAGGATAGGCCATTATACCATTTTCTACCCAATAAAACCTAGGGTCGTTAGAAAAATAGCTCGCAACAGTATTTAAATCACCTTTGTTAAGGCTTTCTTGATATTTTTTAAAAGAAGCTAATACCTCTTGTTCAATTTGAGCAATTTCTGACTTCGTTGACTCTTGCGATCTTGGTGAGTCCTGTGGCTTCGGATCCTTACCACATGATAAGAATAGAAAGGCTCCGAAAATAATGGATAATTTAAAAAAAGTTCTTTTACACATACTTTTAAATTTATATTCAAACAAGCCATTTCTCCCCTATCCCCTGCCTTACAATATTTTATCAAAATAATTAGGTCCAAATTCAACTATTGGTATCCATCACCACCAGATTTTGATTTCAAATCATCCCCTTCATTTTCAAAAATGAAGAATTTCATCCGCTAAACTTTATAGTTTTACACTGCGTACCGTCTCCTCTTTTTCTTTACTTAAGAAAGTTATTACCAGTGTAATACTAACCGATAAATTGCTGTCTGTATTTATGTAAAATTTGAAGTTATTTTTATGCGTTATTTTTTCCTAATATAATATGGTTACACATAAAACTTAAGTACTATGTCATATTCGGTAGAAAAAACAAATAAGTGGTAAAAAACAAATAACAAAGTACACTTGGCCTCTTTCTGGATCAGTAGCTTTTATAGCGCTAAATCTTTATGTAAAAGTAAATGAGCATACATGGTTATGGAATCTGTTGGCTAGGAAACAGTCAACAGCAAGTGGATACACACAATGTTTTTTTAAAATAACGTAGGTTCAATGAAATCGATAAGGTGATTCCATCTTAAAACATTTGTGATCGGAGTAATTACATAAACAAATTTCTTAAAACAGGCCGACGCTTTTGTGAAAATATATCTCATTTATTTTATCTGTTCCGATTATAAAGACCTTCATCTATAAATCGCAAAACAACGTACCAATCAACCCCACATTTGTACATTGTATCCCTATCACCATACTATACAACTCATATTTCCGTTACTAATACTGTCAAAAAAATCATTGGAAATGGCCGCATTGCCCTACCAAATGCATATATCCCCAAATTATGAAAGTACTAAGACAGCTTATCCTACTTGCGCTAATTCTAGGCTTTACTTCATGTGAAATTGAAGAAGTTGCACTCCCTGATGAAACGACCATCAATGCCGTGGACGATGGTATGGACGGTATAAACGGAATTACGGGTGCAACAGCCGTAGTGAACGTATTGGACAATGACACCATGAATGGGGCTCCTGCAACAGCTAGTACGGTTACCTTGTCTTTATTGGGTGAAACAAATGCTTATATCTCCTTAAATGCGGATGGTACGATAGATGTATCCGCGGGAACACCTGCTGGAGAATACAATTTGAACTATGAAATTTGCGATGGCACGAATGAGGACAGCTGTACATCAGCTTCAGTAACACTCTTTATTTTTGCTTCGGAAACAACAGCTATCAATGCTGTAGAAGATTATATGGATAGCATAAACGGAACTACTGGGGCAACTGCGGTAGTCAACGTGTTGGACAATGATACTATAGAGGGAACTGCTGCCACTACCAATGCAGTGACGCTCTCCCTATTGGGTGCAACGAACGAGTATATCACATTAAACACGGATGGTACGGTAGATGTGGCCGCTGGTACGCCTGAAGGGGAATACATTTTAAATTATGAAATTTGTGATGGCACTGATGAGGATACCTGTGCATCAGCTCCCATAACGCTTTATGTGTATAACCAAGAGGCTGCTGTTATCGTTGCCGTAGGTGACGGTATGGATGGCATAAACGGAACTGTTGGAGCAACTGCCGTTGTGAACGTATTGGACAATGATACCGTGAATGGGGCCCCTGCAATGGCCAATTCGGTAACCCTCTCCTTATTGGGCGCAGTAAACCAATATATTACCCTAAACGCAGACGGTACCATAGATGTTGCCGCCGGAACACCCGAAGGGCAATATAATTTAAACTATGAAATTTGTGCTGCTGCCAATGAGGACAATTGTACATCGGCGTCAATAATGTTGTATATTTTTAACCAAGCGGCTGGCGTAATCGTAGCCGTTGGTGATGGCATGGATGGTATAAACGGGACCACAGGAGCTACAGCTGTTCTTAACGTATTGGATAATGATACCGTGGATGGGGGCCCTGCAATAGCCAATGCGGTTACCCTCTCTTTATTGGGCGCAGTAAATCAATATATTACCTTGAACGCAGATGGTACGGTAGATGTGGCAGCAGGAACACCGGAAGGGCAATATAATTTAAACTATGAAATCTGTGCTGCTGCCAATGAGGACAACTGTACATCGGCGTCAATAACACTGTACATTTTTAACCAAGCCGCTGCGGTCATCAATGCCGTGGATGATGGTATGGATGGCATAAACGGAACGATGGGAGCAACAGCCGTTGTGAACGTGTTGGATAATGACACCATAGATGGTGCACCTGTAATGGCCAATGCAGTAACACTATCTCTCTTAGGGGCCCCGAGCCAATATTTCACCTTAAATGCAGATGGTACTATAGATGTTGCCATGGGAACTCCTACCGGGGAATACAATTTAAACTACGAAATTTGTGCAGCTGCCAATGAAGATAATTGCGCATCGGCTTCTATTACACTCTTTGTTTCGGACTAAGGTGTTTTTGCATCGTTTATAGACTAAGTTATTTGGTTTTTAAGCATTTTTGCCAAAAAATAAAAAAACCCACGAACTAGAGGAGTTATTCCTTAGAAGACCGCTGTCATATTACATTTTTACAAATTCCCCAAGGATGTAAGTCGTTTAAACGTCTATTGATCCCCTTATTCCTGCTGTTGATATAGAAAAACGATGTTCATCTGGTTACGACCCCTATTTTTAAACCCATCAGAATCAAAGAACGAACAGTAAAATGAATAGATTCATGTACCTGCTTTTACTGGTCACTTGGGTGCTGCTGTTTGGTCACTGTAGTACCCCTTCAAGAACCATACAGGAGTACCAAGACCAAATTGGCGATACTCCTTTTGACCCCAGTCGAGATAACCCCGAGTATACCCTATGTGATTCCACCAATGTACTTCATAAAAGGGCCTACATACAATATACCGGAGGAATCAAAGCGATGGAAGAAGAGTTGTTCGCCAATTATGAGTACCAACCTTCTTATTCGACATTTAGCGGCACATTTATTATCCGGTTTGTTGTTAATTGTAGGAACGAAGCGGGCAGGTACCGAATGCAAATACTCGATGAAAAGTTTCAAAAAACGACCGCTCCTAAGAACTTGGTAACACATATTCTTAGCATTTCCAAGAACCTAAATAAATGGAACCATGCCGTTTATAAGGGAAAGGATCACGATGGGTATCGATTTATTACTATTAAAATGGAAAACGGTCAACTTATAAAAAAATGAAAAAAATAATCTTGTTAGTAGTACTAATCACTTCATCCTCTGGCTTCGCGCAACCCAATTGTTTTGTGTATCCTGAAGAAAGCGGTGAACGCAAGGCCTGTGAACTAAGCTATAAGGCCATAGAGTTTCAACAAGGCAGTAAAGAATCCCAAATGCTATTTGACGAGGCAATCGCCATGGGCCCGAAGTTCGCCTGGGCCTACTATCAAAAATCCGTGCCCTATTTCAAAAGAGGGTTTCTTTATGAAGGCTTACAGCTCTTGAACGAAGCCGTTGCCCTTGAGCCCATAACGTATTTAAGCTATAGGGCGTATTGGTACTGGCAATACCGGAACTATGCACTGTGTATCCAAGATTTGGAACAGTATTATGCATTGCCAAAAGCCTATATGCAGCATACTCCTGGAGGCGAAAAAGACATGCGAATACTACTAGGGTTGGCTTATGCCAAGATTGGTAAGTACGCCAAGGGCATCGAAATTCTCAAAGCGTGTATCAACGACCATGAATCCGAAGATTATGTGGGTCTGGCAGACTATCATTCATTGGGTGTATTGTATGTGTTGAATAAGCAATACGAAAAGGCAATCGAGGTCCTTGAAAAACAGTTAACGGTTCTTGAAGATATGGCCGACACCTATTACTACCTTGGCTTGGCCCATAAAGGTTTATCAAATCTTAAGGAAGCCAACATACAGTTTAACAAATCGCTCGAAATCTTTGATAAACAGAATCGCTTTCGCAATACAAATGCCGGATTCATCGTATACCCTTCTGATGTGAAACATGAATTAGGCACTAATTAGGGCTAGGGTATCTTTTAGCACCTGCGCACCCCTAATTTAAAACGCCTGCACCTATATGGCCATATGAACAATTGACGAGCGCAGGGTCAAATCGGTTGCCCAAGCCCCACTGAACTATTCTTCTATTTCAATAGCTCCTAGGATAGACCAACCACCTTGTAATGAATGATTACTGGTATTCCATTCGCCGATGATGGTTTCCATTTCATTTGAAAATAGCATATATGTGTTTCGGGCATCTAAACTCCATGGAGTGTCTTTAGTACTATCCGCAGTAGGCTGTATGATGCGAAGTCCCAACTGGTAGGTGCCAATTGCGATATCGTTCAGTTGCTCTATTTTAGTTTTCAGTGTAAAAGAAGTAGCTGGCGCAGCTTGTTGTAGGTCGTAATCGACCTCCTCTAAAAATGCAACCACCCGATGATCTTTGAGCAAGGCTAGCTGTGGGGTCCAACTATAGTAGATAGGGGCAACACCAATATTTTGCAAGGTAATACTGGTTTCCAGCTTGTCTGTACGTGATAACGAATCGGCAAAAACCGCTTTGTCTATTTGATAGTTATACCCCATTTTGCGGTGTAAACGCATAAAACCTTGACAATTTGAAGGGGTAGATTCACAGGGGTTCTTGGCCTGCATGGTAGAATAATGGCCTGTTTCAATAATTTCCATCCCTTTGGAAGAATTATACATTTCAGCATATTCGGCATCTGAAACTCCCGGAGGATATTCTCCACCAACTGGACCATTTTCCCATTTCCTATCCTCATTTACAGCTTCATCAAAATCGTAGCTGTGCCCAACAGGGCCAAAATAGTCATTGTGAAACCCTATATTATCTGAATCACTCAGCGGTTCACGCCATGGGTAACGTCCCATAATACGTACCTTATCAAAACTATTTATGTAACTATTTAGAATTGTTTCTTTTGTCGCGTCGCTAATTTCGTAGTCAGCGAAACTAGACGTATGCCATTCCCCCCAATAACCAATAAGCCCTAAGTGAAAAGCATATATTCTGGGATCGTTATCATATTTCTCGGCCAAAGCAGCAATTGCTTGTTGTGCTTGTTCTATAAATTTGGGATTGTTGTAATCTGTGATATATTTACCATTGTTCTGGAGACGGGCCACTCCAATTTCATCATACAACCAACTTGGTCCGGCATCCGAGACAGCATCCTCCCCATACCAATCAGCATATAATCGTAAAATAAGATGACGGCCCTTTGTTCCTGGGCGGTTGATTACTTCTTCTATATAGTTATAATCATAACTTCCGTTTGTGGGTTCAAATTCGCTCCATTTTAGGTATTGAAAACCAACGGAGGCATGCGCGTCATTATTCCACCAGCCAGTGTTCCAGCCCTTGAGCGGGTTTTTATCCGGACCTTCTGTCTTGGGATATACATGAGCTACCAAATTGACGGAGCTATCTGCATCTTCCTCTTGATCTGGATCGGCACCCTCATCTATTTGTTCCACATCTTCCTTAGGATCGTCGTCCGTATTGCAAGAAATTAAAAGGGTCATGATACTAAGAAAACCAAATAGGAACTGTGCTCTGAAGATCAGCTTCATAGGTTAAGATTTTAAGATAAGAGTGCAGTATTGGGGTATACTGGCTACATCTTTAAGATTAGGACAATAAATACGTAAAGAAGAACAAAATAGTTGCCTAGGTGTGTGTTAAAATCGTTATCCAGGTTCCCGCGATGCTATTCAGTTTAGCGATGAGCCTTTTACTTTCTTAACAAGTTGTAGTACAGGTTTTTAATTTGCCCGCCAGAAACATATACGCCAACAACCGCCAGTTGTTTATCTCTTTGTAATTTCAGGTAGTGTACCTTAGGGTTTGGATGAGGTAAAAACGAATTGTCCCCAATTTGATCCAACACCATCACCCTGTCGTTCATCATCAGCTGTAATTCCCCATTCGTATTTTGAATACTGATGGTATGACCAAGTTCTTCACTCTTATATTCCCCTAAAAAAGCGGTTGGTACATCCGTTCGAATTGTAAACTTTTTGCCATGCATTATAAAATCAGCCCCCACACCTACATTGATTTCTCTAAACTCTAGGACATCCATTTCTTTTTTAAACGTCACTCGGATATTATCGTTGCCGGGGAATAACATTTTGAATCGGTGATCCCCTTCTATGGGCACCATTGGAGTGCGGTTGGCTTCACTCCTACTATAAAAGAGCGTATCGTTTTCTAAAACTACTTTCCTAGAACTATAGGTATCTTCAAATAGGTAGTTTCCAGTATATTGTCGCAATTCGGTCGCTGGTTTAGTAATGAATTTTACCCTTTCTACCTTTTCAGTGGTTGGTTGTACGGCCGGAACGCCATAGTCGGTATTGATCCAATCAAAAATGGGTTCGTATACTTCATCAATGGGAAAATCAAGGTCGTTTGAAAAGAAAACCAATGAAATGGCATGTTCAGGCAGATACATCATATAAGCCGTATACCCATGATCAAAACCTTCTAAGTGTATTCTCGAATATCCTTCGCTATTGTCCCTGTATATGCCGGGGGTATAATTGGATTTTTGTCCGTTCAACAGTTGTATCCTCGTATGTAGGTATTCATAAAACCACGGTTTTCCAATAGTAGGGTTTCCCATGTTTTGCAACCATTTTGCGAAATCAGAGACAGAGGTGTACAAATTGGTCCCGCCCATAAAAGAAGAATTGTTCGCTATTTTGGCTAACTCATTATCCGCAGTAGTGTAGCTATAGGATCTGTTTGGAACAAGTTCGTTATGGGAGTCGACAAACAAGCTGTTATTCATTTCCAAGGGCTCGAATATGTGTTGCCGCACGAATGCCGAAAATGGGATTCCGGAAACCTTCGCAACAACTTCTGCAAGTAAGACAAAGCCCGTTCTATTGTACTCAAATTTACTCCCGGAAGGAAAATTCAAATATCGCTGTTTTGCAACAATGTCCAATATATCTTGTTTTGTGATGACATCACCATTTTGATAGCCACTCCATTTTTTGAGTTCCATGACATCTCGAAGACCACTTGTTTGTTCCATGAGCTGCTTCAACGTGATTTCAAATGGCCATTCACGTGCCAACGGAAGATATTTTTTTACGTCATCGTGCATAGAAATTTCCCCCTGATCTTGTAGCAACAAAATAGAAAACACCGTAAACTGTTTTGCCAAATCAGCGGCATTGAAAAGCGAATTTGGTGTGTTTTTTATCTGGTATTCTAAATTTGCATGTCCATACGATTTTAGAAAAATTGGCCTGTCATTTTCTATGATGGCAATAGCGACTCCTGGTTGTTCACCATTATCGTAATGACCAAAGAGAGCGTCTAAGGTAGCATCGTGGTGTTTAAGTGCTTTTGGTGACTGCGCCAAGATGCCTTGCGTAAGTAGAATACTGATACTAATAAGTAGTTTTTTCATGGTACTGTCCTGGTGTGAAAGTTTCGTTGATTGAATCTTTGACCAAACTATTGTAAATCAACGAACAAAGGATATTTGTAAATTGAAAAGGAATACAGATTTATAATTCTGAATCAGAAAAACCTTCTTATAAGGACTTTTTGTATTGTGCGGGCGTCATTCCCTTGTGCTTTTTAAAAGCCGTGTAGAACGAAGTATTTGATTTGAAACCACATTCATTTCCGATACCCTTGATGGTAAGGAGTTGGTTAGAGCGCAACATTTCTGCTGCTAGCGAAACCCGATATCCGTTTACAAAGTTTGAAAAGCTTTGCCCTAAATTGTCATTGAGGTATTGCGATAAGATATGTTGTTTGGTCTCTAGGCGTTCTGCCACATCCAAAAGTTTTAAATCGGAATCGAGATGCATTTTTTCTTCCAAAAAAAGTTGCGGCAACCGATCACCGATCGATACCGCCTCGGCTTCGCTTAATGTCCTATTTTGGTATTTGGCAGCTGGTGAAAGAAATGACAAACTATGTTGCCGGCGCTTAAAAAACCAAATCATTAAACTGATATAGAAAGTAAATGAAAAGGACAGGGCACCCACGATATAGGAGGTATATTTATTTGTGCTATATGCCAACCAAATTAAAAAACATCCCGTTACGATATTGATGATCCAATAATCAAGATTAGTAGGTTTTTCGGTCTTGGAGAACAGCTTTATAAAAGAACCTCTTGCCTGATAAATGGCCGCAATAAGGTACATCGTCCATTGAGACAGTAACATTAAGCCAAAAATCCCATCGGGTTTGTATTGCCATAAATACCAATAGTCATTATACGGATATCGAACTCCTGTCACAACCATAAATACCAGTACCGGTAGAATATGGACCAACCAACCGTAGGTTTGAAAACTATTCGGTTTCAGTGCCACTCTGGTATATAAGTATAGAAACGGGCCAATAAGAAAACAAGCGGTTAAGCCCACCTGAATAAAGAGGGACGATATTTCGGAATAAAAGGTTAGGAATACCGACTTTAACACGCGAACGCTGATAACGAACAACAGGGCCGCTAAAAAATAAGTAGTCCTATTTCTATTTTTTATAATAAACGCAAAATAGAGGCTTAGAAACAACCCGTTAAAGGCTCCTAAGGCGCTAAAGAAAAATAGTATTTGATCTTCTAAGCCCACTTCAACTGTTTAATAGCAAATATATAAAAGTGAACGAACTACCTATCATATAAAGGAAAGGAAGTGGCAACCAGACGAATGAGCCACACATACGAGCCGTTAACCGTCCATGATCAAAAAGACAGGTATTCGCATAACTTGCCGATGGAGAACAAACGCAATATCTTCGCGCCCTATGTGGATGTATCTCGGTCTTTTGGCCGCCCTTTTTCTAGGCCTGCACAATTTATTTAAAAAACATGCCGTACAGGGAAATGAAGTTTTTCCCGTACTCTTAGGCACTATCACCTCAGGGTTTTTAGTACTTCTCCCCTTCTATCTGGGTTCGGTATTCTATCCAGCGTACATGATTAAAATACAGTTTTATATTACCGATATTTCTTGGGGAAATCATGGTTTCATCATAATAAAGTCAGCAATCATGGCCGCTTCCTGGGTTTTGGCGTACCAAGCTTTAAAACATTTACCTATCACCATTGTTACTCCGATACGATCAGCTGGTCCGTTTTTTACATTTATCGGGGCAATTACCATCTATCAAGAAAAACCAAGCTTTTGGCAATGGATCGGTTTTTTTTTAATCATTTTTTCAATCGTGTTATATTCTAGAATTGGAAAAAAGGAAGGCATCCACTTTAGAAAAAACAAATGGATATTTGCCATTATCGGCGCCACTTTTTTGGGGGCGTCCAGTGGTTTATATGACAAATTTCTGATTCAAAATTTAAGTTTAAATCCACAAACCCTACAATTTTGGTTTTGCTTTTATACCATCCTTATCCTCTTGGTCATTTTAACGGTTACTTGGTTTCCCAAGGCGGAAAAAAGAAACGCATTTAAATGGCGTTGGTCGATACCCTTGGTAGGGGTTTTATTGCAAATTGCGGATTATTTTTACTTTAAAGCTTTACAAGACCCTGAGGCGTTGATCATGTTACTTTCGGCTATAAAACGCAGTCAGATCCTTATTGCGGTAGTAATCGGCGGGGTGCTCTTCAAAGAACAGAACAAACGAAAAAAACTAGTGCCCTTAGCGGGCATAATGGGCGGTGTATTTTTAATCCTATATGCCTAAGCGGTACAATGGTTTCTTGACAGCCGCCGCTTTCATTGCAACAATTAAAAAAGAGCAGTATAAATTAACACCATCAATATGTAACGTTTTGTAATTTTCAGACTCCTTAATACAAGGAGGCTTTTGTCACCCGGGAAGGAGTTATGTCGTATATCAACGGCTTTATGCCTGATCTGATGAATGCATACGACCTATTTACAACCATTTAGATACCAACACAATGAGAAAGAACACCTTTGTAATATGCCTGACCTATTTTGTTTTCAGTAGTTCGTTCGCACAAACTAACCTTCCCTATTTGGGGGAAACGCCACCATCCGATGTGCCGAAAGTATTTGCCCATGGGGTCATCTCTCAAGAGAATAGATCCGAGTTTGGATCTATTTTCTCAAAGGATGGCACCGAGTTCTTTTTTGCAATAGACAACAACAAAGCAGAAATAAAATATTCAAAATGGACCAAGGGTTCTTGGACGACTCCGACCACCATCATTGGGCATGCTACTTATAGCTATAATGACCCAATGCTTTCTCCCGATGAGCAGCGACTATACTATATTTCTGATCAGCCGAGAGCGGGACAGCAAAACGGTAATTACGATATATGGTACTCCGAAAGAAGAACGGATGGTTGGTCTGAACCCATCAATGCGGGGAATGCCATTAACTCACCCAAAAACGAATACTATATCTCTTTTACGGCTGATGGTACTATGTATTTTTCTTCAAATAAACATACCACCGATGATAACAACAACGATTTTGATATTTATGTGTCCGAAAACGTAAACGGTGTATTCCAAGAACCGGCCAAACTCAGTAGTGCAATAAATACAACGGCCTACGAAGCGGATGTCTTTGTCGCACCTGACGAAGCCTATATCATTTTCTGCTCGAGACGCAAAGAAGGTCTGGGCAGAGGCGACCTGTACATAAGTCATAAGCAGGGGAATGGGGAATGGTCAGAGGCCAAGAGTTTAAAAGCACCGATAAACACTGAAAGACACGAACTATGCCCCTGGGTCACCAGCGACGGGAAGTACTTTCTATACACGAGCAATCAGGATATTTACTGGGTAAGCGCAAAGGTCTTGGAAGAATAAACGTATGCTTGAACTTATCTGTCCTCCACTCATTTAAATGCGTCTCTTATAAGGGTTATTCCCGTTCATCTATAGGATATAGTAGTCCTGTGTTCACTACCCATTTTAGGTGTACGACTATGATGGCAGACCTAGTTGTCATCTTTTAAGCACATGTGTAAATAGCCTTAATCGAATAAGACTTTTTCAGACCAAATCCGCTATCTTGTTACCCCTTTAAAGATAGCTGATGAATAAAACGCTTCATACATTTTTCACCCATTTATGGCAGTCTGTACTTTACTGGATCCTTGCCATGATGCTTTGGGGGATATTTCGATACTATGGTCTCCCGGAAGAACAAGGAATTCGCATTGAAATCGAAACAAAGAATGCATTGCAAATGAAAAAGATTCTCCCCTTGTTCGCATTTTCGGGATTTTTAGTTGGCGTTCTATACGCCTCTGTTGAGTTTGCCTTTGAAAAGTACGCTTCTAAGAGGTATTCTATCGGATTGAATATCATTTTAAAAACGTTGATTTATTTGATTTTTATAATCCTGATAGCGACCTTAATGATTGAATTGGGTACAAATCTGTTGGGTGTTGAAAAAAATAACGAACTCGGTTGGTGGCGGAGGGATAAGGGTTTTTGGGTAACGGTACTTTACTTTTTGGTCGGCTCCCTGGTCTTTTCATTCATCAATATAGCAAGTGATAAATTCGGGAAAGGCGTTTTCTTAAAAATGTTGGTCGGCAGTTATAAGAAGCCCCAAGAAGAAGAACGGATTTTTATGTTTCTAGATTTAAAATCGTCGACCACCATCGCAGAAGTCTTGGGACATTTCAAATACAGTCAACTTATTCAAGATTGTTTCTATGACCTAAATGAGATTGTTCCGACCTATTACGCGGAAATCTATCAATATGTAGGTGATGAAGCGGTACTTAGCTGGCCTTACAAAAAGGGACTGACGAATCACAATTGCGTGGCCTTGTTCTTTGCATTCCAGGATCTTTTGAAATTACGTAATTCCTATTACATGGATAAGTACGGCCTCATCCCTGAATTCAAAGCCGGGCTTCATGGTGGAAAGCTAATGGTCGCCGAGGTGGGTGTGGTAAAGAAAGAATTGGCCTTTCATGGGGATGTTATCAATACGTCGGCAAGAATCCAGGCAGAATGCAATAAACATAATGTACCTGTATTGCTATCGGAGGAATTAAAAAATGATTTGATGGTTAATGGCCGCTATTCGACCAAATCTATTGGCAACTTGCTTTTAAAAGGGAAAAAGAAGGAATTGAATGTTTTTACTATTTCCCAGACATGATAGTTTGTAAAAAATAGGAACGTCACCCCTACTTCTCCTTACAAATGCCTTCCTAAAATGGTATGAATAAGTATCTTTGCCCGCTCACACAATAAGGGAAAAGGTTTTGGAACAGATAAAGGCATATTTGAATCAGATTGCGACAATAACGGATGCTGACTGGGCCTTTTTTACTTCGAAATTACAGCGTCGTATTATTCCGAAGAAAGCTATTTTTTTAAAGTTTAATGAGATTGAGCGGCACATCTCTTTTATTGAATCCGGGGTGGTACGCCTCTTTATACCCAAAGAGGACCCAGAAAAAGAAATCACTTTTGGTTTTAGTTTTAAAAATCAATTTGTGAGTGCCTATGATTCGTTTTTGACGCAGAAACCCTCAGCTTATCAGTTGCAAGCCCTTACAGAAACTAGTGTTTTAAGTATTTCCCATCTCGATTTGCAAGCGGTGTACACCAATACCCAAATAGGAAATCTTATTGGTAGATTAACCGCCGAACGTCTTTTTTTATTAAAATCGAAACGAGAGCAGGACTTGTTGAATCTTACTGCCGAAGAGCGTTATGTGAAACTGTTTAAAGAACGACCGGAACTTTTGAAGGTGATTCCGCTTAAATACATAAGTTCGTATATCGGGGTCACTGCCCAGGCCTTAAGCCGAATTAGAAAGCGCTTGTAAAAGCCTTTTTATTGATTTAGGTTCATTGTTTCGCCTTGAGCATGAGACTATCTTTGTTAAAAAAAGAATGGTCATTGTAATCTTTGTTTTGGTGCTTTGGTATGGAGGCTTATTTTTTCAGTCTTTCTTTTTACACCGATATGCGGCGCATCAGGTGTTTACCATGTCGAAAACGGTAGAGCGAATTACTTTTGTATTGACCTGGATCTTTCAAGGTTCTAGTTATTTGAGCGCCTATGGTTACGGAATCATGCACCGCATGCACCATGCCTATACCGATACTGAAAAAGATCCCCACTCCCCTTCTTATGATGCAAATTTATTTGCAATGATGTGGAAAACCAAAACCATTTATCAAGATATCAATAAACAACGCATTGTTGTAGATAGCCGTTTTACCAAAAACGTACCACAGTGGAAAGGGTTTGATAAATTCGCCAGTTCCCGTTTTTCCAGATTATTATGGATTACACTTTATATCTTATTCTTCGTTTATTTCGTGACCGCCTGGTGGCAATGGCTATTGTTGCCGATAACATTTTTGATGGCGCCCATTCACGGGGTCATCATTAACTGGTTCGGTCATATTTATGGGTATGCGAATTACAAAATGAAAAACACCAGTAAGAACCTCTTTCGTTTTGACTTTTTAATGATGGGGGAAGGCTATCATAACAACCATCACAAGCATGCCAGCAGTCCCAATTTTGGGGTAAAGTGGTATGAGGTCGACATCACCTATTTGATTATAAAAGTATTGGATGCGCTCGGTTTCATTCAGTTAAAACCAATTGCGGTAAAAGATACCTAAGGACACATTTAACCTTGTTTCCTTTGGTGGTAAACTGAAAGTATCACTTCATATAACGTTATCTAATAGTATTTACAGTAATTATTAAAAAATTATTCACTTTGCTACAGAACACTGATCCGTACTTTTTTCTTTTTCAATCGGGTATTGGTCAGTTTCGCGGCTAATTCAGTTGCCAGCGATCGCGGAACGGCCACAAATGCGCAATCTTGTTTTAGTTCAATAACCCCCAACTGGTCTTTATTGATGGCGCCTTGTTTCAAAAACAAACCAGCAATATCTCCTTTCGAAATTTTGTCTTTCCTACCACCTGAAATAAATAGAGTTTCCCAAAATTGCGGTTTAAAAGGTGCTTTTTCGGAAATATCAATTGGGGTTTCTTTTTTAATAAACTCGGGTAGGCGTTCCTTTTCCCATTGCAACACATACGCGGTTCCCTTTTCATTCACCCTTGCTGTTCTGCCATTTCTATGTGTAAACTCTTCAAAGGCCCTGGGTAGTTCATAATGAATAATGTATTTCATTTCTGGAATGTCAATACCCCTAGCTGCCAAATCCGTGGCAACAAGCACCTGACAGGTACCATTTCTAAATTTAATTAGGGAACGTTCCCTATCTCGTTGTTCCATTCCACCCGAAAAGCAGGTGAAATTAATATTGTTTTTTGCCAAATGCCCGCTTACTTGTTCAATACTATTCCTGAAATTACAGAAAATGATTCCCGGTTCATTCCCAATATGCTGCAACAGCTTTACAAGGGTCCGTAATTTGTCTTTGTCCGCAGAAAGTACCGTTTTCAAGGCCAGTTTGGATGCTTTCCCGTCTTTGAGGTAATTGAGGACCGCTGGGGTTTCCAGCACCACAAAATCAGGAACTTTTATACCTTGTGTCGCTGAGGTTAAAATACGTTTATGAAGATGTGGTAATTGCCCAATGATCTCGCTCATCTCATGCTCAAAACCTGTTTCCAAAGATTTATCAAACTCATCCAATACGAGCGTTTTAATACTATTCTTAGAAAAGCGTTCCCCGTAAAAGTGATCCATAATTCTACCAGGTGTTCCGATTAAAATTGCGGGGGTATGCTTTAGTTCAGTCTTGTCTTTAGACATGGCCCTACCGCCGTACACCGCATTTACCTTAAACCCTGAACCCATGGTACGAACAACTTGTTCTATTTGTATTGCCAGCTCTCGGGAAGGCACGAGAACCAATGCCTGTACCTCCGTACATTCTGGGTCCAACGTATTGATGATAGGCAATAGAAAAGCAAGGGTCTTTCCGGTACCAGTGGGTGAAAGAAGTACCGTGTTCGCTGTTTTTTCGATGACGGTCAGTGCCTCTTCCTGCATGGGATTCAGTGCTGTTATCCCTAATTTGTCTAAAATGTCTTGTTGGGTGCGAATACGATTGGCCATTGGTATTACTTCTTTTGGGACGACGTTGTTTTTCAATTGGAGTTAAACTGTTGTGCCAAATGATCGACAAGTACTTTTTCGATCAATTCTTCTTTTGTTAAATGATGAAAAATTGTTTTGATCCTTTCCTTGGTTTCAGCAGAGACCGTACGATTGAGCCTGTTGGTTTTTTTGCTTTGTGAAAGCTAATTGGCGTCAAGGAACCCTTCGGAATACGAAAAGGTATTTCCAAATAAATGGCAGTTACAAAAAAACCCCGTCACAAGTGACAGGGTTCTTATTAAACTTGAAAGTATATATTAGATAACTTTTACGTTTACTGCATTCAATCCTTTGTTTCCTTCTTGAAGATCGAATTCAACTTCATCGCCTTCGCGAATTTCGTCTACTAATCCTGAAATGTGTACAAAGTGATCTTTTTCAACGCCTTCCTCGGTGATAAATCCAAATCCTTTAGTGTCATTGAAAAATTTTACTGTTCCTTTACTCATTGTAATGTAATTAAATTTATAATACTTAGTGAGGAGCAAAGATGATGCCATTTTTTTGACATACAACACATTAATCCACTTATTTTTGATTTAGTTTAGATGGGATTGAAGAAGTCTTCACATTTTCAAGCATATTTAAAATGCGCATAGTCACTACTGCACAAGTTTGATTCTTCCGGAATACTTTACGGTCTTCCTAGCCTGTTTTACAATCGTTAGTTCGGAACCTTCGTTCAGACGGTGCTCAATTGTAAAGTAATGATTTATCCCGCCAAGCTTTCCTTCAAATGAAACCGTAACAATTTCTGAATTTAACAAAGTGTTGACCCTATAATTTAGCGGCCGAATAATTTCATTTATACGAGTAGTAGACTTGTTGTCTTCTGGCCAATCGAGTTCTTGAATGCGGACTTCATTACTTTCGATATACAAGTATCCCCCAGTGCGATCTATTGAGACAAATGGCATCTTGATTTTTGAAGCTTGAAATATACAACTAGTATCCTTCAACGCTTTTTTTTGAAGTTCGAATTTCTGTAACGTACGTTCTTGTTTACTTCCTTTTTTCTTGTTTTTCCGTTGTCCAGATAAGGTTTCCACATTCATAAAACTTATCAAACAAAAAACAATCATTACAATACGCATATTTTCTAGGTCCCTTTTGAACTAGAAAATTAATCATTTTATATAAATATCAAACGCTAAAATAGGCACACTTTAATTTCAACAATAGGTGTCTATTGTTGGTCCATCCCAAAAACCAGGAAAACCAAGACGCTATTCTACACATATCCTCCTATGACCTAGCGCTTAATATAGAATATCTTCGTAGCTCTCTACTAGGAGAGGCCATTGACAATTATGTTCCCTATACCGCAGAGATAACGATGACATTTGATACCGACGCAAACACATTGGTTGTAAGTTGGGAGGGCAACGATGAAGACGGAGATATACTTACCTATGACATTCGTATTGAAGAAGGTACGCTAGAAATAGTGAATGAAGTTGATCTTATTGAAACCAATCACGGTCCGATCGATGCGGTACCCGGTAGGGTATACACGGTAGAAATACAAAGCAAAGACACGGCTGGCAATATATCGGTTTCTACCCGATCAAGGTTGATGGAGTAAAAAACGACTACCAACTGTAATTACCCTCCATTACCATTATAATGAACAATGAACACGGTCTTCCTTTCCTCTCGGGTCACCCCATAGCCCGCCCCTATTCTTGTTTTAAAAGGAGTACGTGTGAGACCCGCCAATGTTTCTGCAATAGAAAGCGCTTTTTCTTTTTGTGATTTATCATAATACAGTACGGTAGATTCATCTGAAAAGAATGATGGCTTTTCTCGCCAATCGGGGAACAATTTTGTTTGAAAGCCTTTGGCCTCTAATTTATCTCTTATGAGGTATCTATTTTTTCCTTTTGGCTTATAGCTATAGACACGTACGAAGAGCCGTGCATTTTCATCTGTTGTCGAGGTTGGTTTTTCGAACCCTATTTCAATCGCGCTATCTTTCCATTCAAACCCACGAGCACTTAAGAAAGGTTTTAAATATTTTATCTTCACTCCACTTTTCAACAGTTTTTTATATAGGATGTCGACGTATTCCTTTTTTACGTTCTTTCCGTAATACAGGCTATTGACCGTATTCTTGCCATCGTCATTCGAGACTTCCCGATATTCCAAGTTATAATTGGGAGAAGCAATACTTTTGACAACCCCTTCTATTTTACCTTTGTCGGCTTTGCGTTTGTAATAACGTACGGTAATGGTATCGGCTGCAATGACGATGATATTGTCAACCTTAGTTTGTAATGAATCGATTTTGCTCAAAACGTACGTATTGTTCCCCGCTGCCTGTTTGATTTTTTCGATTTCAACCTGTACTTGCTTTAAGGCGATTTTAATCGAGTCCTCTTTTTGTACGTTTTTGGTATACAAAATAGAATCTTTCTTTTCGATTTGCTTGATCTGCTCGTTGTTACTTTCGATAAGAAGTTTTGTATCGAGTCTTTTTTGGTTTTTAACCTGAATGTTATAGAGGAACAAGGCAGCAAAAACAAGTAACCCAACGATAATGATAGTAATAATGCCTCTATTCGATTTCTTTTTTTTCGACTCGTATTCCTTCATTTTTTCACTGAAATCACTCATAAGCTGCCGTATTTTAAAAGTCTATTTTACAATTTCCCAGAATTGCTGATTGATCGTAGTTACCCGCTCCTCCAAATTTTCTACGGGAGGCTTTTGCAAGCTATCAAGAAACCCGTTGATATCGGTTTCCAACATTTTTAATAACATCAATGAATCTTCAATGCCATCTAACTTGTCTTTTATCCACTTGATCAATCCCAATGGCAGAAAACCTACTATTGAGTACAAACTATCCTGTTCGGACATATAGGAGGTCGTAATTAACGCAACCGATACGGCGATGATGAAACCTATTATGATGTAATAGTTCTTTTTTCTTTTTTTTCGTTTTGATTTTACAAGGTTGATGCTTTCTTCTGGCACCAAATCCGTATCACCGCGGCTCAATATTTGAAGGCCCTGTTGTTCTTCCTGCCCAAATAGGGTTTGTAGGTCCGTTTCTCCTTTCATTACAGGAATACCCTCTTCACCAAACCCATCAATACCTACGACCCCAATAGCAGTGGTAAAAGAATCTGATATGGTCTTCCCTCCAAAAAGTGAGGTATAAAACGATCGTGAAAACAGCATCGCCGTATCATTGGGAACCTCATTCGCCATCCCGATGATGGCCTGGTTTTCTGTAAGCTCGAATGCATCGGCATTCATGAGGCTAAAACAAGCATTCATAAAAACGCATTTGAGATGTGGTTTGTAGTTTTTTATAAACGTACAGAACATCGCAATGGGGACTTCCTTTTTATGATTTTCCTCGTCATGAAAATATAAAACACCCTCATCACTACCATGACCCGAAATATGTAGGATATTTGGTTTGTAACTTTCAAGATAGGCATGCAATTCTTGAATGCTAACAGCACCTTTGGATGCTATATCGTAACGGGCCCTATGCGCACTTTTTACCCGCGCATCCTCGATGATGTTTTCTTCCTTGTCGAGAAACAGGTTTTTTGTTCCTATCGGGTTTACTTTTATGAACAGTATCTTGATCACAATGGTTATAAAATTACGTTAACATGTGCCTTGGCGGTATCAAATGTCGCGTCGGAACGTACATCTACCCCAGATACAATGAGTTCTTCAGGTCTGTCTTCTTTAAAACTTTCTTCAGCTTCCGCAAAGGTCAAACCGGCAATTTTCTCGATAAAACCAACCCTTACTTGGTAGGTTTCCGAATCTTTAAATGTCATAAACAAGTCTGTTTGCACCCCGGAAGAACCACGTACAGATGGTCGCACGATCCTACGTTTTTCAAGCATGTTTTTCTGATTGACCAAAAAAGCGGTCCTATGCAATTTTTGGTCTTTTATATAATAAATGACCTTCCAAAAAAGAAAGGGAAGTTGAATGGACTCATTCGTAACTTTCGTGACAAAATCCGGGTCGTCCTCCAAAAAAACGGGCCCGGTAAACAAGGTTATCTTCAAATCGTTTTGCACTGCCTCGTGATGCAATATGTAATCCTCGATTCTTCTCCAGATACCACGGTTCAATTTGTCGACCTGCGGCATCGCATTGGTGAAATAGTAGGTAGATTCGGCTGCTTGAATCGCTTCTTCCTCATCATTGCCCCATTGCACATCTTCTCGCTTCGTAAGATGGCCTTTGTCGAAATCGCTTTTATCGGCCTTATATAGTTCTTCTCCCAACTGATGGGCTTTTGGAATACGACCGTCCTTTTTCCATGTATCGCCTTTTCCAGAAAAGAGGGTAGCTCTTTTAATTTTCTTAAAAAGAGCACCGTTTATATTACAAGCAGTGAAATACGGGAATTTTCGCAACGGATTGTGTACAACACTGTAATTGGAATAGTCTAGCGCATAATCCAAAGCTGATAGGCCTTTTGCATCCAGCTTTTTTAATTCCCTTTGAGAAATCTCAGGAATATCTATAATAAAACTACCAAGGAAAGCATTTGAATAACCCATAGCACCCACGCATTGTAATCGTAAAAAGATTTACAAAATATTAACGGCAACCCTTACAGCAGGTTTGCATACAATTATAAAAAGGGGGATGAAAAATAGGGGAAGTATTCTATTGTGAAGACTAAATATACTAAAAAATAATAAGAATTAAATTACGAAGAACGTAGTCAAATGAAATGATGATGGAATTCCAAACCATATGAGGCCATAAGAATACCTAGCGAATGATTCTCATTCCTGTTGGCAAAGCACTATTTAACAGGATGTTTGTAAAATGCAATGCTTCCTATGCTTGATGTTATCAAAGAAAAGCCTCGTACCTAGATACGAAGCTTTTGACCAAAATTAGAACCTACAAAAAATAACTATTTTTAATCCAAGTAGCTTGCAACTGCGGCCGCTCGTGCGCTCGCATGTACATTTAGCTCGCTCACCGCCACTTGAAAATCGGAACTGCTATTTAAAAACGTATACCCTTCAACCTCTGACGTGGCATACGGGGCTATGAGTGCCGAATAGCTGGTATAAGCCGCCTGTATCGCATTGGTATTAAAAGCACCGTCAATGGTCTCCCGTACGTAGGCATCATATAATGCTCTGTAAACGGCATCTTGATATAAATGCCCTATTAGTGGCCATTCAGCGCTATTGAGACCAGAAAAATCCAAGGGCAACGCCCCTTCTCTTTTACCTAGTTGCAAGGCCTCATTGTTATCCCAGGGAATCCACGTTAGTAAATCGGTATCGGGATTGTTGTACATAAAATAGTTATGCGTCATTCTGCCATAGGTATCCCAATTTTGAATGACCGTATTTACGGCCAAATACTTCAAAAATACCTCCGTATCGAAAACTGCTTCCAAGTTTGCGCGCCATGTTGGGGCATCGGTTGTTCTAATATCATCATGTAAGATGGCCAACAGATTTTCTACATCGGAAAAATCGGCCTCATCTTCATTGGTCTTTTTTACATACTCATCCTCATCATAGCTTCCAATGGTAAAAGCTGCGGCATCGCCATCTGGTTTGTATAAATTACCATTATCATCTGAAAATTGTGTTTCAATGACCGTATCATCCACTTCTTCGACCATCGTATACAAACCAAAGTATTGAGGTCCATCGCCATGGTCTACATAAACAGTATAAAAAGCGGTATGTGAAACTGCCAAGCCTGCGTTTCTGAATACGTCGGCAGCCACTTTTTCCCGGAGCATGGATCTATCGTTAAAATTATTTTTAAGACTTAGTTTCTTGAATCCGTAAAAGCGTTGATTGTCTATTTGCGGATACGTATCTTCAAATTCATCAAAATCCAATTTGAAAGACAGCTTCAATATTCCATCTTGCCAGCTTCTTTGTAGCGATGAATTTCCTTTGAACCGCACCCCTACCCGGTACCATTCCTGTCCTTCATAAAAGACTGCTGCTGGCACGAAAATAGGATCTTCATCCGGAAAATCCCCAGGACCTCCCCCTACACCGAAAGTTCCGTAAAGCGAACTCATATTATCCAACATGCTTTCCCAACGTGCTTCGGTTATCACGATATCAAGTCTTTTTACTGCAGTGTCATCAAAGACTTCCTCAAAATTTGGGTCGGCATCCTTACTATGGGTTGCTGTGGTCCAATCGGTTGCTTCAAAATCAGTATCGTTCGCATCGGAGGACTCCTCGCCCGCTTCTTCCGCCTCCTCTTCAACCAAGGGAGTCTCAACGTCGGTACTACACCCAACAAGGGGTATTACGGAAAAAAACAACACTCCAAATAGTATTAAAAAGTTCATTTCAATTTTTATATTATCCTTCATACGCCGGTCTTAAATTGTTGTTTACATGAAGTCTACCTTCCTAGAGGTAGCCTATCATCAACGAATGTAATCGATTGCAGATGGCCATATGATGGTTTTAAGCGAACAGGAAGAACAAATCAGTGAACGGTGCGGTCTACCCGGTTACGGGGACTCGATACCGCGCTCGGGAAGCGCAAGAATTGCTATTATACAGTACTTGTTTATGTTATTTTATTATTCTTTTTTAGTGTTGGTAGAATTGACCCTAACAAGACGAACATTTAATACACTTTATTTTAGATATTTCCGTACAAATAATATTTCACGTTCCAAGATGCTTTCCTTAAATTTAAAAATACTTTTTCATAAGATAATAGCACTTTTGGTAGTATGACACTGTTATGGAACTTGCTTTTAGTTTGTGCCTTTATAGGCTTTGTAATAAGCGGAGGGCTCCTTTTCAATAAGAGCCATAAGTCTTATTTTTATTTGGGGGTTTTTGTACTTGTTTTCGCTATTGAAACCTTAGATTTCTTATACCTCACCAGTAAGCTTCCCGATCTATACCCAAATGTTTATATGCTATTTTATCCTATCTGCCTCTTGGCGGGCCCAGTACTTTTAATGCATCTTACCTATTTGATATCGGATATACAAATATTGCTAAGGACCAAACTATGGCATTTTACACCCTTCATTCTATTCACGGGCTTTACGGCATACCTTTTTGGATATTCGGGGATAGAAAGAATCAAATTCACGGACAGCATCTATGCATCTGTAATTCAACCGTTGAATTATGTAAAGGCCATACACGTTCTATTTTATGCAGTGTTGATTATCCGTCTTTTTATTAAAAATCGATTGCTGCTGAAATCGGAAAAGAAACAATACTTCTTTATTTTAACCCTCATTTACAGTATTACCGCGGTTTCGGTGACCGTTTTAACGGCACTCATGGTATCGTATTCTTATTTTATGATCTATTTTATCAGTACCGCCGCTATCTCCTTGTTTGCAGGATATATACTCTATTTTAAACCACATCTATTGACCCAGATTCGAAAGAAATATTCGAATACAAATCTCGCCAAGGAGTTTAAGTTGAAAACCCTGGTAAAAATGCATGCCTTTTTTGATGAATCAGAGAATCTTTTAAACCCTAAAATAGACCTGCAAGACCTCAGTAAGGCCATCGGAGAGAAAAAACATCATATCTCACAGGTGCTTTCAGATGAAATGAATTCTAACTTTAATGATTTTGTGAATAAAAAGCGTATTGACTATGCCAAGCTCTTATTGACCAACCCAAGAAAGGCACACTTGAAAATTTTGGCAATTGCATTAGAATCCGGGTTTACCAACAAGAGCACCTTTTACCGGTCATTTGTGAAGTTTTCGAACTGCACACCTTCCGAGTATAAGAACAAAAAAGGGTCTCAAATAATTAAGTAGGACCTGATTTGTTCTAAAATAGCCTATTCTCTTTCCCTAACGAATTACTTTTAATTTTCTTAATATAAATTCTAGATGATGAAAAAGTTATTTTTTATGCTGGTAAGCATGGTAGGCATTGCTGCCATTGGCCAAGACAATTCCAGTTCAGATTTTTCAATTGACACAATTGAGCCAATCATAAAGAAAGCTAGTATGCTTTGGAGTAGAGCAATCAAGGAAAAAGATATTGCCCTATTAGACAATTTATATGACGACAAGGCACATTACCTACCCAATGATGCCGATGCAATTCACGGTAAAGAAGCAATTCTTGCCTACTGGGCGTCTTCGTTTGGTTTTATGACCGACTTGCAACTGCATATGGAAACGCTTGAAGGCACAAGGCAGCTATTATACGAAACTGGTACAGGTTTCGCCTCTATTCTTTCGGAGGATGGGAACATCCTTAAACTGCCTTTTAAATATGTAAATGTTTGGAAACTTCAAACAAATGGAACCTATCGGGTGGTTATCGATACATTCAATAATCCCCTGAAAAATTGAAATAGTCTCCTAACCTACATTTTAGTTTTGGAGTAAGATTGAAGTACTCCGTTTTAATCAACCCTAGACTTACCCTGCTCCAATATATAATTGGTGCTCATATATCCAATCTTCCATGTGCCGTCTTCCTTGACCATCAAGCGAATTTCGCGTTTTTGATTGCCCTTCTCATCTTTGGCAGCATAGGTTACAAAAGCTGAATTTTCAAATACGGTTATCGTATATGAGGGCTTGTTTTGAGGAGGTGTTTCCGGGGTTGGATATGCTTTCATATATTCCATGGCAGATTGTTTGATTAGGGGCCATCCCAACTGCTCTTCATAGCCCCCGTTTCGAACGTAGCATTTCATGACAAAGGGTTTATGTGACCATTGCCCGGCCCATTTTGCGGTATCCCGTTGATAAAAATAGTGCGTTTCCAGTCTGAGCGCCTCCTGTATGGCCTCCGGTTCTGATTTTCTTGCGGGCGCCTGTGCTACCGAAAGGGTCGAATACAGAAAAAAGAAAATGAGGGTCGTTTTAAATAGTTTCATCCTAGGTGTTTTTAATGTAGGGCAAACCTATCCTTTCTTTCCTAACTAGGATTGTAAAAACACGTCATGAACGACTACTTTTTTTAGCAATCTCGTTTTGTTTCTTGAATTTTTCGGAAGATACATGGGATGGAGTCACGCCCAAATTGGTCCGAAATTCTTTGATAAAATGACTTTGGTCAAAATATCCATGATCAAAAAAATGACCTAAGGAGGTATCTGATAACACTTCTTTTTTATAAACCGATTTAAAACGAATCAGTTTTGAAAACTGCTTGGGAGAGATGCCAATACATTCCTTAAAATAACGTTGCAACTGTCGCTTCCCTTTTTGTGCGTGATCGGATAGGTCGTCCAAGGTACAATTGCCCTTTGCCTGCAATAATACATCTATACAAGTCTGTACGAGGATTTTTTTGCTGGCATAGGCGCTGTTCATACTGCGAGCAAGTAGTTCCCTATTTAGCACCGTCAGCGCTTTTTCAGGAGTTCCCGCTTGCTTGAGCGCCCCTTCCAACGCTGACAAGAAGGGCATGCCAAAATCCTTCAAAGTCAATGTCTTATCGACTGCCCCGACACCTTTTTCTTCAAACAAATGATAAAACCCCATGGGTTTGAATTTAATCCCCAGTAACCGTACCTTCCCCACTCTTTTCACCAATAATGACTTCAGTTGTATGCCTATAACGCTCGAATTCTTGACAATCGTTTGTTGACTTTCAGCAACCAATGACCTTTTGGAATAGGCCCCTTCCAGTATAAAAATAATTTCCGGATAGCCGTCGGGAATCAAGAGGTCTGGAAATTCCTGTACTTCTTGTTCGTCATTTTCCATATACCAATAGTAACTGATATAGTTTTCCAAATCGGAATGTGGATCGTGTCTTTGGTACCGTAACCTCTTTGACATTTAAGTTGCTTGTAACCGGAAAGTTCGGGAAAATAATACTATTCAGAAAAAAACAACAAATGAGCCTATCATCACCCACACGCTCGGTCACAACAAAACAACGCGAAAAAAATATTATTAAATTGAACCAATAAAGGGATGCCGGGACGCCGTTGCGTTCGTGTACCTATCAAGTGGCGTTTACTACATGTAATTTTGCTGTTTGATGCCCTTCCATGGCGTTATGAAACTTTCTCATCGTTTTTCGACTACTAGAAACATCGATTAAATCGTCTTGATCTAGAAAAACCCTTTTTCGTCCCAAGGCGATACAACCATTCAATTGCCGGGTAAAGTTGGCCGCATGGAACTTGCATTCGCGTCTGTTCGGTACATTGTAGATTTCCCAGAGATTCGTTTGGAACCTTGGGGACCACTCTAATTTTAAATCATATTTTCCCGCAGGAATACAAGAAATATTTCTTTTGTTGTTAAGCCAACCGCGCTCCAAACTTTGCGAGGTGAACACGACCTCGTTGTTATCATCTCTGATAATACAAATTCCTACGCTTTGGTCGCGCCCAATAATATCTCTAATTACAAAAACTGTCATTCCAATGAAGTTTATTAAATGTTGGAGAATTCCAATGATTCTAAAATCTCCCAAATTATGCTTACGAGCAACAATTTCGCCCCTTTATTCCCCTATGACCGTTACGAATACCTCTCCTTCGTAATTATCGTCCCAATTTCCACTCCAATCGCGAAGGCCATAGACCACGTCTACAAATACACGCTGGGAAGCCAACGAGTCAATGGTGGCATCGGCTCTTATTTCCAGGTTTCCTAAATGATGATCTTTACGAGGTGAAAAGCCTACGTCAAAACCTTTTATAAATGCTGCCGCTTGGGTAACAGGACCGGTAAATACAACTTCATTTCTAGCACTTCTTGGGCCTGACCCCTTTAATCGATTGAATGAAAATGTGGTAGTTCTAACTTCCATGATTTATTTTTTTAGTTACTATTTTTAGCAATTCGTAGTAGCCTCTTTCCGCGGCCGTTCAACGGTTCCCTGCAAAATTCTGTATTGGTCTTTTTTATTTCTTTCAATGAGCCATTGATTGGTACCTTTTCCTTTACCAGTATCCAACGCAAAGGCTGTCACCAAGGTTTCCCCGTAGTTTAAATTTCGTAGATCAAGGCTACTACCACGACTAATTTCCGCTCCATTGTCATTGTACCAACGTATATCTGGTTCAGCATCCGTATTTGTATCCGAATTGATCGCTATAGCCTTAATGACCGATGGGATAGCTATACTGCCCTTAAGCGACAAGGGAATACCCACCAGTTGAATAACCGAATCAGTTTCATTCGCATGTTTGGAAGGTGCATGCTCACATTTTAATTCAACATAGCTCACCGTAGTTCCGAAACCAGCTGTAGCCAAGACACGAAGGGCAACGAGTTTTTGTCGTCCCCATAGGCTTTTTTTAATCCGTAATTTTTTTTCCGGTGTACGGGGCGCACAACCTCGCCAGGTACCAAAACGGTCTTGCCATTGCACCAGATAGGTATAATTGTCCTCTTTTGAATTAGGGTTCAATTTCCAGGTTAAA
Source organism: uncultured Flavobacteriaceae bacterium (assembly GCA_938020445.1). Lineage (GTDB taxonomy): Bacteria > Bacteroidota > Bacteroidia > Flavobacteriales > Flavobacteriaceae > Pelagihabitans. The sequence goes on from CALIIC010000029.1 coordinate 35,728, forward strand.
TTCAGATACGGACTTTTCTTATTTTCAGAATCGGTACAGCTTACATCGAGTTTTGGTGGTATATCGATCTCTTTTCTAAACAACTCCTCTTCACATTCAAAAATGGCCAAAGCGTATGCATCATCAGGTAAAGACACTGCTTGTCGTAGTTCGAGTGGAAATTTGGGCGCGTTATTACATCCACAACAGGAACAGCCGGTGTCGCTATAAAGACATACACTGCGTATGCTTTTTCCATTTTTATCCATAAAGACCAAGGAGAAGTCCGTTTTACTATCTCCATGCGGTTTCGGATAACTATCAAAAATAAAGGACGGATGAAATTTCAATTCTCGATTCTTTTCAATATCCAAGCGTAAAAATAAGGTGGGTGATTTTTTACGTATCCATTCATTATCACTGGTCGTACGAAAAGCCGCGGTACTGCTCTGGGTAATTAGTGCAGCACTTGCTGATGAAAAAGTCGCTGGAATACGAGAAAACAATGCTTTGTACGTATAGGGGCTTACCCATCGCCCCCCGGAATATCCCATAAAGTCGTGGGAAGTAGCAGGAGAGCGTACATTTGGACCCGTACCATCAAAACCGTATTCTCCGATACTATCGGAATCATATCCACTATAATTAGGGTAGTCTCCATCGGTATTTGCGGGTTCTGCGCATCTGGTTACATTATCACATGGTGCATGCTGCCTTCCCAATGCATGGCCCAATTCATGCGCTGCGGTCCCTTGTCCGTTTATTCTGCCAGCTGCAACACCGCTTCGCCCGCAACCGCCTACTGATCCCGTATTCACACCAGAATTTACCATTCCGTACACGATATCGCTAGAATCGCCTTGAAAATCATCTAGCACATCTAAAAGGTCTCCAAATTTATCACACCCGCCAGAGCTAATATCTGATTCAATATCCTTGTCATACTCTATTGTATCATAGCTCGTAATGTTCACATTGGGAATAGGGAATACTTTATCCGTAAACCCGAAAACCGTAACAAAATCGCTCATTAATGGCGCCTCCAAATCGGCATCGGTCGCACCATCATTGACATCATTACCTGTATATTTTACCCCAATTGCAATAACCGGAAGCGCAGGAATTGCTGTAAAATTCAATGGACGCTGGAATTCCCCAGAGAATTGTGTAGTATCGGTAGTGTCGAATACCTTGGCTTTAAAACTTGTCATACCAACGGAAACGGAATCGGGAATCAAAAAGTTAAGGGTATGCCCCACATTGCCACGATCAATGGTCGTAACCCTTCTAGGAACAATAGTATTTAGGGCCGTAATTGTTTGTAAAACACCCCCTGACATTATTTCTATTTCCCCGGAAACTCTTGAGATCGGAGGTAATCCCGAATTATTATCATAGTCGATATATAGGCGTACTACGGTTGGTTTATTGGCCACCAATTGAATCGAATTATCTGGAAAGACATTCGCCGCATCCAAATGATCCGCACTTTTAAAATGTTGAATTGCCTGTGTGATTTCGGCGTCTTGAATGTTTAAATCTCCTCGGGCATCTCCAGGGCTTGGTGCTGTAATAGGTTCTAACTCAGCAATGACCACCCATTGTAGATTTCCACTATAGTTATCATCAAACTCTCCGCTCCAATCACGCAAGGCGTACCTGCCAGATACATTTACTTTGGTATTATCACCGCCATCTATACTAGCATTCAATTCCATCGTTAGCCTACCCAAGTGATGGTCATTCCCTTCAAAAGTAGCCGAATATCCTATCATTCCCACCGCTACACTGCGTACCGGTCTTGAAAACTCAAGCACTTCCCTTGCCGTTTGTCCAGGTTCCTTAGATGTTACATAGTTGAATGAACTTTTGCGAAACTCCATAGCCTTTCTTTAAATGGTTGTTTTAAATACGTTCACGGAGGCTGGCTACACTTATTTTGAGTGCGCAACGAACATATATAACTTGAAAATCTGTTTGGAGGAAAGCAATAACGCTATAAAGAAACCTTGATGGTTACATCTCAATTACAGCAATAAAACTGTGTGAAACTACTCACAAATAGCGAGTCCGAATAAAAAAATTGTATGAATTGCACGGATTTATGTATGCAATGCAAAAGTACAGCCAAGTCATACGGGTGAAAGATCTATCTTCTTCCAGCCCGCTATACAGACGCGGGCACCATGTTTTTGAAGAATGGTAAATGGTGCTATTCACACTAAAAGGTTTATTTCAACCCCGTCAGGTACTAGTTTGCGGTCTTTTTGGTAAACATCTTGTGTACAATGGTCCATTTACCTTCTGTTTTTAATAGCATGAAGTAATCAATATAGGGCGTACCGCCTTTAGGATTGTAAATCTCTACTTTGGCAACTGCGGCATCGTTCGTATAATCGATCGAAAGAATTTTTCCCTTCTCCCCCGTAGGTTTTCCTTCTTTGGTATCTGCTATATATGCCTTCCCCGACCAAACCCGTACTTTGTCGTCTTTGACATAATAAAGATTAAGATCTTTATGAAACGCCTCTACCAACAAGCCGGGTTGTCCTCCGGTGGAACCGTCAATATACTTTGTGAGTGTTTCGCGAATAAGGGAATCCTCTGTTTGGGCGCTCACATTTTGAGCAAGTACAATACATACGATGATCGCTAGTTGTTTGATGGCCTTCATATTCTATATTTTAAATTTGGTATAAATGTTCTAGGTGTAAGGTATCCAAACCCAAAAAGAAAATGAAAAAAATGGGATTCAAAAACATCCAGATTTATAATTCTGTACAGATATTGGGCAAATGATGCTCCCTAAATGCGATCTAGTACGGCTTTTCGGTAAGACTTGCCAATGGGCAGCTTAAGGTCATTTTGCAATACGATTTGATTCCCATCAATAAGTTTTAATTGATTAAAGTTGATTACGAATGATTTATGAATCCGTATGAAATCGTCTGGAAGTTTCTTTAGGAAATCCGACAAGGTTTGCGGGACCAAAGTCATGGTATCGGTGAAAATCTTGATGTAATTGCCGTAGGCCTCTATATGGTTTATCGTATCAAAGTCTAGCTTAATAATTTTCTTATCGCTTTTTACAAAAATCGATTTTGAGGGCATAACAAGATCATCACTTCCGATGGTATTTTGTTCGGGTACCAACTGTTGCCGTACTTTCGACACCGCTTGTAAAAAGCGTTCCAGCGAAAAAGGCTTTAAAAGGTAATCGGTCACCGAAAGTTCAAACCCTTCTACAGCGTATTCGGAATAAGCCGTTGTAATGACCACTTTTGGTTTGTGTTGCATTGTTTTCAATAGACTCAAACCCGAGAGCTTTGGCATATTGATATCCAAAAACAAAACGGCTACCTTTTTTTCTTGCAAAACTGATAGTACCTCGAAGGCATTTTTGCAAGATGCCACCAGTTCTAGATTCGGAATCTCTTTGATATAACTTTCCAATATTTGACGTGCAATAGGTTCATCGTCGGCAATGATACATGATAATACGTTCATCTAAATAGTATTGCTGCTTATTCGTTTAACCATTCTATGGCCCTTTTGACCTGGTTGTCATCGGTAAGTTCAACGGTATGCTGAAATTCAATATACTCATCAACGCCTACCTTGTTTTCATAGACCACCTTGTTCCGGTCCATAAAGATGTCTTGCGAAATAAGCATGATCAACTCATCACTCAGTTTGTCATACCCGGTGCCTGTAGTGAATCCCGCTGTAGGTTCTCCAATAAATCTAGTATGGTCCCTACCTTTGAATGCAACAGCGACGAGCTCTCCCGAACTAACGGTATATCGACTTACGAGCACCGCTACTTTTTCGGTTTGGGCGATACTTGGGGCCGTTTCCATTGTACAGGCCAATCGCCCATAATTGATAAAACTCCCATTTTCGATAACATAGGTTCGTATGTTTTTTTCACTATTGATTGATCCTGCAACAAGGCCTTCCCCTATCAATGGGGCAATCCCGCAGAACATGGGTTCCATGTTTCCACCACCGTTGAATCGCAGATCAACGATCCATTTTCGTACGCCTTGCTCCTTTAAAGCCCGCAAACCACTTCGGATAAAGTCGGCTTGCTCTTGTACGTCTCCTCCACCGATACCCACTATTTTTAAATACCCCACATCGGTGTTGAGCAACTTGTATGAAAACCGAGCCGATACATCGTTAATGACCGTATTGATATAGTCTGAATTGAGAACAATGGTATCCTTCTCCTTTGTCTCTCCCGTATAGCTTGCAACAATCGAATGATCCTTAGCCAAACGAAACGTACCGTGTTTGTCTCCTAAGCTATTGAGGAGATAGTGCAAAGCCGGTTTTAACTCCTCCGCACTTTGTTTCCCTTCCGCCAATGCTATAAACTCTTTATTCACTTTTTTCCAATCCACATTTTTGGCATAGAGCGATGTTTCTTTCGCCTTTAAAACAATAGGATGGTATCCCATTTTGGCAGTTTGGCCCTTGCAAGAACTCCACAGCAGTCCTAGTATAAAAATTCGTACGATCGTTTTCATAAACACTCGTTTTAAGTTAGCTGGTCAGTACCAAGCGTAGGGTAATACCGTACTCATTATTTTCGGTCACTGTTTTCAGCTGGTACTTTTCCGGATACATTAAATTCAGTCTTTTCTTGGCATTTAACAAGCCTATGCCACTTCCGACTTCTTTTAGATCATCGGCTACGGTCCCTTCATGGCTATAGGTATTCACACATTTAAACAATAGTTCATTTCCTTTTTCCGCTATGGAAACAAGCACTCGCCCCTTTTGGGATTCGGAGGTATTTAAATGTTTATAGGCATTTTCAACAAAAACGATCAGTAGCATGGGCGCTATTTCCTTTGATGAAAAATTCCCGCTCTTTACCAATTCAATGGTGGTCGTATCCTCCAAACGAATTTTTTCTAGGGACATATAGTTTTCCAAATACTGAATTTCCTTTTCCAAGGGGACATAGGTCTCTTTAGTATCGTAGAGGCTATAGCGTAATAAGTCTGACAATTTCAGCATTAAATTGGGCAATTTATCTGATTTTACCACCGAAAGTCCATATAAGTTGTTCAATGTATTGAATAAGAAATGCGGATTTAACTGTGCTTTCAATAATTTTAGCTCGGCTTCCTTTTCATGCTGTCGACGGGTAAAACTATCCCGAGCGATCTTAATGGTAGAGGCAAATACCATTGCCAAAACCATGATTCCGAAAAAGTTGATATACATGCTTAATTCGAACGCCTGGTTTTCGACCCATCTTATAATACCAACTGAAATCAACACAAACAGTAAGACATTCACTAGAAACAAGACGAGAAAAAGCCCCCTTTTTTTTCTTAAAAAAGGCAATATAAGTAGGTTGTTGCTATACACTGCCGGTACGAGCAAGGCAATGGAAAAAAGTGATGCAAGAACCTTATTTTCGGCCTGTATCGTAGTCAAAAGAATTAAAAATAGAAAGAACCAAATGAACAGGTTCTGCACCATTTTATTATCTACCCAACGATCCAACTTCGACATACTGCTTTGATTAAAAGTCTTTCCAAAAATAGGTTTTGTTATGAGAAACCACATTCTAAAGTGATAAAAGGTACTCGTTTTGATCTGAACGGTTTCTTTTTCGTGATTATAGGGAGTTCATACTATTATCACGGAACTAAGAACGTTTATCATTCATTTTTTTCTTTCCTAACGATCCTCACCAATTTGCGGTAACAAGTTGAACATCCCTTTTAAGATGGACCAATTACTGGCACTGAATCATCATCCAATAAAACAACATATATGAAATTAGAAATTCAAAACGTATCAAAACGCTACAAGGGCAACACCTATGGCCTTCGAGATTTTTCCATTACCATTGAGAAAGGGATCTTGGGACTGTTAGGGCCCAATGGTGCCGGTAAATCAACCCTGTTAAAGATGATAGCTACGGTAAGCAAGCCTACCGACGGACGCATTCTTTTAAACAAAAACAACATTGTCAAAGATGCCAATTATATGCGGGGACAACTTGGGTTTTTACCACAAGATTTTGGGGTATATCCCAATCTCAACGCCTATGAGTTTTTAGAATACATGGCTGCAATGAAAGGTGTGGGCGGTAAAAACCTACGTGATCGAATTTCAGGCTTGCTAGAGGGGCTTAATTTACTCGATGCCGCCAAAAAACCAATTGGTGGCTATTCGGGAGGCATGAAACAACGAGTCGGTATTGCGCAAGCATTGCTTAACCAACCCAAAGTGGTCATTTTTGACGAACCCACTGTTGGCTTGGACCCTGAGGAGCGGGTGCGTTTTAGAAATTTAATTTCTGATTTGGCCAACGACTGTATTGTAGTGCTTTCGTCCCATATTGTTTCTGATATTGATACGATCGCAGATCAAGTCGCTGTTATGAAAAACGGCTCTTTGCTAACGAAAGGAGACCAAGAGACTATTATTGCACTTGTTTCGCACAAGGTGTTTGAAACGATACTGAACAAAGAACAGTTGTCAATTTTCAAGACAAACCACCTCGTCGTAAGTACTACGCGAAAAGCAGGAACCTTGAAGGTGCGGTATATTACGGACAGCCCTGTTGAAAACTCGATCCAGCAACAGGCAAATCTAGAAGACGCCTATTTATATCTAACCAAAAACAACTAAGATGCAATTGTTTTTTACCATCATCAAATCTGATTATTTACAACGTACACGCAGTTACCCCTTTTTGGTTACGCTATGCCTTACTTTGGCAATTGCCTATACTTTTGTGCCGGCACCGAACGCCAGTTATTCTACCATCCGAATTGCCGGGTATGTCGGCTATTACAATGCTGCATGGTTTGGGTATGTAACCGCCATCATGAGCAGTGTGTTTTTGTCTTTGGTAGGTTTTTATCTCGTAAACAACGGTATAAAAACGGCTATCCAAACAAAGGTAGGCCATATTGTCGCTGCCGCTCCCATATCAAATTTTCGCTATTTAGCTTCAAAGATGGTAAGCAACTTTTTAGTACTATCAACACTTTTATTGACAGTTTTAACAATGAGCATCCTATTGTTTTTTCTATACAATGAGGGCTATACATTTGAATTGATTCACTTTCTAAAACCATATGCATTCATTGCTCTTCCCGCACTATTCTTTGTTTCGGTCTTGGCAGTGGTATTTGAAGTCTTTTTGGGAAAGTATTCGATTCTTCAAAATTGTATGTACTTCTTTTTGTTTGCCTCCTTGCTAGTATCCCCTCCAAAAAATGAAATGCAATTTGCGCTGGATGTCTTCGGAAGCAAAATTGTAATGCATGAGATGGAGGAAACAGTTCAGACTATTTTACAAACCGAAGAAAACATTGATATGAGCATCGGGTATGTGATCGGAAATACGGAAAACAACCAAAAGTTTCATTTCGATGGAATCGAGTTTTCAACATACTTTATCGTGAGTCGATTGCTTTGGTTTCTTTTGGGCATCGGTATCATTATTGCTATCGCGCCTTTCTTCCATCGGTTTGATACGAAGGAGAAATTGAGTCTAAAAAAACATGTAAACAAGGTCAAATCCCAAAAACAGCTCAAAGATATTGTACTATCCAAATTGCCCAAAACGGTAGTAAATTATGCTATTCTTCCTCTTATTAGGACCGAATTATTGCTTTTGGTACGGAAAGGAAGGAAATGGTTGTGGTTGTTTAATGGTGTAGGAATGGTTTTGCTGGGTGTGCTACCCTTGCAAATGGCCCACCAGTTTGTGTTACCAATACTATGGTTTCTGCAGGTAGGCAGACTATCTGATTTAACCACCAAAGAAACAGATAACAACGTACATTATTTTTCGTTTACGGCTTACAAACCCATTCGCAGAGCACTGTTTTCCCAATTGATGGCCGGGGTCCTATTAATGCTGTTTTTAGCTTCTCCCCTGCTCATTCGCTTGGCGGTTGGTCTCCATTTCGATTCGTTGGCAATCGTGGTTTTAGCAGGGTTGTTCATTGTTGTATTCGCTGGCTTTGCCGGTATTGTCTCAAAAGGCAAAAAACTCTTTGAACTACTCTTTTTTATGTTGACCTACGCCAGTCTAAACGGACTTTCGTTCGCAGATTACTATGGAGGCCTGGCGCATGGCCCCTTTTACCTGCAATTACTTTTCGGAGTAGTGCTGATATTGGGATCTGGCTGTTTTATAATTCGAAGGTATCACCTTAAAATGATTTAGTATTACACTATTAATTGTTGGTAATCCCATTTTTATATTAAAAATAGTCAACAAAAGTAATGCATAAATATCCTATTTAAAAGAACCCAAAAACAACGTTTGGCAAGTCAATTACTTGCCAGTTCAGGCCCTTCATAGGTGACCCGGTAAATGGCGTCACCAAAATCATCGGAAATGAGCAGTGAACCATCCTTCAGAAACAGCAGATCTACAGGTCTTCCGAACCGCTCTTGAGAGGCCTCATCGAGCCACCCTTCCAAAAAGGTTTCGTAGGTGACGGCCTTGTTATCTTCCAACTGAACCAGGCTGATTTTATACCCTACCTTTTCGGTTCGGTTCCAAGAGCCGTGTTCCGCTATAAAGGCCCCGTTCTTGTACTTTTCTGGAAACATCTTACCAGATACGAATTTAACGCCCAAGGGTGCTACATGGGCGCCCAGCGCTTGTACGGGGGCCACGAACGCATCACAATCCTTTTGATTTCCGAATTCGGGATCTTTTACGACGCCCCCATGGCAAAAAGGATAGCCGAAATGTTGCCCAGCTTCGGTCACCTGATTTAGCTCACAGGGCGGAATATCATCCCCCAACATGTCTCGACCGTTATCGGTAAAATACATGTCGCCGGTTTCAGGATGCCACGTAAAGCCCACGGAATTTCGTACACCATGTGCATAAATCTCCCGGTTGCTTCCATCGGGATCCATTCGGGTAATCGTTGCATATCGCTCATCAACAATGGTTGAATCGCAGATGTTGCAGGGAGCACCTACTGGAACGTATAACTTCTCATCAGGTCCAAAAGCGATGTACTTCCATCCATGATGAAATTCGGTCGGGTAGTCATCGTATACCACTGTTGGCTCCGGTGCTTGATTTAACTGTGCCTCTATATTATCATAACGCAATAAGCGTCCCACTTCCGCAACATAGAGCGCCCCGTCTTTAAAGGCAATTCCGTTGGGAACTTCTAAAGTGGTGTCCAATACAATCACATTGTCCGCTTTAAAGTCCTGATCTCTATCTTGGATCGCATAGACCGTGTTCTCATTTCGAGTTCCGACGAATAGCGTACCGTTATCCCCCATCGCCATAGAGCGCGCCCCGTCAATACTGTCGGCGTACACCTCTATTTTAAAGCCTTCAGGAAGTTTTAACCTATCGATCGGCAAAAGGGATGCAGGTTCATCATATTGCACCAAAGGCATTTCTGTTGGTTTCTCTTCGGCTTGTTGCTTGCAGGACATAAATGCAATACCCAAAAGGATACTAAGCGCGGTGCTTTTTGAAAAAAAACGAATTTTCATAGGAATGTTTTTTTAGTTCGAAAGAGTTATCAAATTATGAGTGACCATAAAATCCGACCTAAAAATACTACTTCTGAGGGTTCCCCAATTTAATTTTGAAGAAAATCGAAGCTTACGATAGTTCCAACTTATAACCAACCCCATGCACATTGGTCAATTTTATAGCCTTGTCGTCTTGTAGTTTCTTACGCAATTTAGAAATATAGGTATCCAAACTACGCCCAACAATGACACCATGATCTTCCCAAACTCTTTTCGTTAGTGTATCGCGTTGAATAACCTCATTCGGGTGCTCTAAAAATAAAACCAGCAACTCGCATTCTTTTCTAGACAAGTTGATTTCGATTCCTCTTTTGCTTAACTTGTTTTGCTCCGGATAAAATTTATAACTGCCCAAGGAAACAAAATCCTCTTTCTTAGCACTGGGCATGCCGTTTTGATTTTTGTGGTAGTAAACAAATGCCAGTATCGCCACGAAACCCAGAGCGGGAATATACAAAAGAGTGGAATCACGGGTTGAGACAGCTGGTTCCTTTGTAAACCGAACACTTACCGTATAACAAGCTTTTGGCAGTACCCGCCCTTTGCAGGGAACAATACCCCTTGCTTCCTGTTCGCGAATCAAATAGCTATAGGCCACGGCAACATCTTCACATCGTACCAGTTCGGTAATGTAGTGCGATGGAAGTTCCGCTTTTTCAAAACTATTTTTAATAATGGTGACCAAACTATCGGGCGTTATCGCCAATGGCCTCTCAAAAGATAATTCATACGTAAGCTTATCTACCACTGCTACGGGCTGTACTAAGGAAGTAGAATCGTTGCTTGCCAATAACAACTGGTGGCCTGCCTCACGCAAGGCAACTTTGGTCGTTGCTGAAAAGGTATCTTGATTTTTCGAGCAAGCACTCAGTCCCAATAATAGTAGAAACAGGGTACCGCTAAGTAAAAAATAACTGTTGTTCTTCATATATAGCTGTAAATAACATACAATTTCATGACTTTTTACACTTGTTGACACTTCTTTTACACTCTTTTGACATTTACCACTGGCAGTGGGTCCTAATTTTACTCCATCATCTAAAACGAACATCACCATATCAATTAAATTTTTAAATCTAAAATCATGAATCGACTTTTAATGAGTATGCTACTTATAGCAAGCATGGGATGCCAATCAAATAAACAACAAACCGTGGCACTACTGGCCAGTAGTGCGACAGTTGTTCCAGAGCATCTTAAAACACCCATTGTCAAATATAGTGCGGTAGAGGCAGAACCCTATGAGTTGCACCTTAAGATGGACAAACTTGAAAATGACAGGTACGATCTTGTAGTTCGTGTAAATTTGAGCAAGGGTTGTTATTACGTATCGCCCCATTCGAAAGGTGATTTTTCAGGTATCTTCACCCTTACCATAAAAGACACCGACAAACTGGAGAAAACTGCGAGTCTTATTGAAACACCCCGATCAGTAGAAGAATATGACCCACATCCCTTTGTAGATGGGTATGTGAATTGGGTACGGCAAACCACTACCTACAATCAACAATTGAAACTTACAGGCGAAGACAACTTTAAAGTTTCGGGTATGATCCAGTTCACCATCGAACCCCGATGCACGCTCGAACAGATACCTTTTATAATCTCATATGAAAACGGTGAGATGAAGGTTGCGATCGATGGTTGTTAGAAAAATGTCTTACCCTGTTTTGGAATATGACAAAAGCCATCTGTATTCAGATGGCTTTTTGAATTCATATATTCCATTTCCTCCTTTGATTTGTTTAAAGTGTGATGAAAGAATCATAGATACAGATCTTTGATAACGAAGGTTTATATATTTTGTGGGCCGTAGAAAAATTATCTCGAAAAGCGGAGATTAGAACATTTATGACTATAAAAATAGTTTTATTACTATATTTATAGTCATATCGTTATTTTTACCTTACATTTGCCTATATGAAGGAATTAACAAAAGCAGAAGAACAGGTAATGCAATATGCCTGGGAATTAAAAAAGGCCTTTTTAAAAGATATTGTGGAGCGATTTCCAGAACCTCGGCCTGCTTATACGACCATTTCTACCGTAGTGCGGGTTTTGGTACGGAAAGGATTTTTGAACTATGAAACCTTCGGCAAGGTTCGACACTATTTCCCAACGCTTTCCAAGGAACAATACTTTCAAAAACATGTGAATTCAGTCATCAACAACTTCTTTAGCGGTTCCAAAAGCAAATTTGCCCATTTCTTTACTCAGGACGAAGATTTGAACCTGACCGAACTCGAAGAGATCAAGCAGTTGATAGAGCATAAAATTGAAAAATTAAAAGAAGGCCATGACTGATTTTCTGACCTACCTGATACAGACAAGTATTGTCTTCGCACTGCTCTGTTTTTTCTATGGGATGCTCCTGAGCAAACTTACTTTTCATTGGGCGAATCGTATCACGTTATTATTGCTGCCAATGGTGTCTCTGGTACTGCCATTAATGGAATTTGGACAACTAGTCCCATTTGCGAACCCAGTAGGAGCGTTTCCCTCAGTAGATTTGGCATCATTTAGCTTTGGATCCCCCTCCCCTATCACAACGGACCCGTTGCTTCCCGATACTCCTAAATCATTAGGCAGTTCCTACGCAAATTGGCTTTTCACAACTTATTTAATAGGCTGTTTATCAGTTACTTTAAAGCTTGGTTTTGCGACAAAAAATATTTTTCGCGTTAAACGAAATTCAAATAAGGTACTCGTGAAGAATACCCTCATTTATGCGGCACCAGTTGTAGCACCCTTAACTTATTTTAGATGGATCTTTGTTCCGAAAAGACAAATTGAAGGTATACACCCACTTATCCTAAAACATGAATCGGCCCATGTTCGACTGGGACATACATTCGATTTACTATTGATCGAACTGTACGCAGTTATATTTTGGTTCAACCCTGCCCTCTTATTTTTCAGAAAGAGTTTAGTTGCCCTTCATGAGTTTCAGGCAGATCAGGCGGTCTTGGCGGAAAATGTACGACCAGAAGATTACCTGCAACTAATGCTGCAAACCCTTGAAAATAAAAATAAACAAAGAACAATCAGTTATTTTAATAATTCAATCATCAAAAAACGAATAGACATGATCACTAAAAGCAAATCGAAAAAAGGCAAGGCGTTTAACTATAGCCTACTAGTTACTACGGCAATTATCATTTCTTTGGCCTTTGCCAGACCAGCAATTCCCGAAGAAACGGCACCTTACAAAGCTGTACTTTTCCTAGAATCAACCAATACCGTACCTAACATTTTTCCTTTGGAAACCTATGAGCCCGCAAATATCACTAGTACGTTCGGCGAAAAAATACGGACGCCAAAAACCAAACATCTTATGGTTCATTCAGGTATTGACATTCGTGCGACCACTGGCACACCTGTACTCGCCACTGCAGATGGAATGGTTATCCAGGCAAAATCCGAAAAGAATTGGGGCAATTTGATCGTTTTGAAACACGCAGACGGCTACCAAACTTGGTATGCCCACTTAAACGGGTTTGAAATAGCCGAAAAGCAAGAAGTCAAAACCGGTGATGTTATTGGCTATGTAGGTTCTACAGGGCGTTCTACCGGTCCGCATTTGCATTATGAGGTACGCAAAGGTGACGAGCATTTAGATCCCATGGATTTTTTCGACAAGTGATTTTCGGTATTGCTTCTAAACCTTGGGAGGCAGCTGTTAAAACCATGTTGTTTGTATCGCCAAAGGACAGTAAAAAAGGAGTATTTGCCCGGAAGTCGAAACGACGCCGGCCAATTATAGCCAGAGCCATGTGGACCACAGTCATCCAAAGCAAACATTCTCAACATTCTGGACGATTTTCTTAGAACAAATAGATGTATAAAGAAAGGAGTGTCAAACAAAAGAACATTCCTTTCGTTTTTAGGGAAACCAGGCCTTTAACTGTACCGAACACCTCCGTTTTATTGCCCTCTATCCGTTACTTTTTCTTGGTTTCTACAAGTTTATCGTTTTTCCATATGCCGCTGGTAACAATTTTACCATCAGCCCCATAAAAGCTGCCATTGCCATTCCGCTTATCGTCCTTCCATTGTCCTATGTACTTTTCACCATTGGGCCAGAAATAACTACCTTCTCCGTTTCGCCGATCATTTGAATAACTACCCACATAATACTCTCCATCTGCCCAGTAAAAAGTACCTTCCCCTACTCGTTGGTTCTCTTCCCACTCCCCTTCATAACGGCTTCCTGTATCCAAAAGAGCGATTCCAGTGCCGTTGGCCTTACCGTTTTTTACCTGGCCCACATAGTGCATGGTATTTCCCTTTTTGCTCTTAAAGGTCAAGTATTCCCCGAATGCCTTGCCTTTGAGTTGCCGTTTCATGCGACTCAGCTGTACCTTTGCCTTCTCTAGTGCAAAATTCAATGAATCGTATTGGCGAATCTCAATAGGGGTAATCACTCGGTTTGTTCGGGTGGAATCAATAGAATCATTTTTGGCAAGCGTAGCTTCCCCACCATCGGTTTTCTGAAATTGAAGCATTTTTTGTGCCAGGGCGATGCGCAATTGAATCGCAGCTCCATCTCTTTCAATACCATGATCATTCACCGAATTATAGGTATCCAAGGCGGTTTGATAATCCCCTGCAACCAATATTGAATCAATACGTATAAGCTCTTGGTATTCAGATTTGGTACGCAGCAGTTCAACTTGGTTCTGAACAGATTTCTTCAATTGATATTGAAGTTTATTGGCTCTAACCAAAAAGAACAAAGCAGCTACTCCTACCGCGCCTAGTAATAAGTACGGAATTAGCACGCGTTTTTTGATTCTTTTTTTTCTTTTCTTACTCACAACGAATATCCTTAATCGTTCAAATGAATTTCGGGTAGTTTGTTTTTCACCTTTCTAAAATCAGGAGAGAAATACATATGAAAACGCATGGTCCAGTTTTGTTTATAAACGCCGCCATTGTCCAATGATTGCCCTTGGGAATACATAAGTCCGGCCGCAAACGTAAGCCGCGGCGTTACAATGTATCCTAAAGTGGTGGTCAATCGAAGGTCTTCCATCGGGCTTGCGACCACTGCTTTTCCACTTTGCATGATAAGTTCTGCCTCAGGAGAAACATAAAACGTCTTGGGTTCTAGTTTATGATTGTTTAATGGAATCTTTAATCGAAACATATACCGCCATCTATTTCTGAAGATATAATCGCTATTCTCTGCAAAACCTTGTGTCCACCGATGTTCGATTCGCAATCGGTGATATACCATTACAGAAGATAAGGGCATCGCGAACTGGTATTGATGCCAAATACGCCATTCAGGTACTAGGTTTCGATCGGTAGAATCTTCATCGGTATTAAAATTGAGGCGCAACACCCCTCCCAAACTGGCATTAAACTTTTTAGAGTAGATATATCCAATGGCATGTCGGTTATAAATTTGTGCTATCTGTCCCACGTATTGCGTATCCTCGGTTTCCTCGAGTCTAAAATGGGTTTGCGCCACCCAGAACAATCGTTTTGATATTCGAATATTTCCGTAGGTATTGAACCAAGTCTTGGTTACCGGTTCTTTGTACTTTGACTCCAAAGGCAACACTTCCTGTTCATCTTCCTGCGCATTTAGCAGGGTGCATGCGCTCATAAAGAGCGCTGAAAAAATTACCGCCGAATGTCTGTAATACTTCTTCATCGGTTAGTTTTCTTTGCTCTTTGACGGTTTGTGAAACAACTCCAATACCACTTTGGGATCTTGCTCTCTGCGCAGTTTGCGCTCTAATTTAGCGGTATCCTCTTCCCGCAGCTGAAACATCCGTTCATGGGTGTATTGTATTTCCTCTAGCAGCATATTGGCCTGGCTACAGTCAAAATCATCCCGTACTTGTTCTAGGAAATAAGGAATTAAAACCTTTCGGTAGGCATTGGTAATACGTTTTTTAATCGCTTCCTTCATTACCGTGGCCATAAACGGATTCCAAACGCCGTCTTCATAATGCACCCGTAATTCCTCAACACGCACCGGTAATTCGCTGTACGCTTTGCCCAGTGCCAATAGATTTTCAAAACAACGCGTCAATTCCTGGCCTTGTTCCAATTTCTGTTCTGGATTTTTCAGCACCCCATAGGCTCCCAATTTTTCGTCCGCAACCTGCTTCAATCGTTGCAGTGTATTTCTGTAATCAGCGGGCGTATCACTCGTCAACGAATCGAGCAAATTCCCAAAACCCTTTTCTTGCAAAACCAATTTTTCCTCCAAGGCTACCAACGCTTGCTGCCTTTTTTCACGTACCAATTTTACATTAAGCTGTTTTTCAACCTCGGCAAGACAGGCCGCTGCATACCTCGCTATTTCCATAAGTGAAGAAAACAAGGGTCCCTCAAAATCAAAATCGGTCGCATTTGATAGCGTAAAAGGCCTTTTTTGTTCGATACTATCTTTTGTAATTATGGCTTGAATGGTTTTGGAAGGTATTCCTTGTGGCCAAAGGTTATTTTGCAGATCTGATCGTGGCACATACTCCAGAACGGAGGTTTTTTGATAGTTCAACACTTCCTCGATTGGATCCAAAAAACCACTGGAAATAGCCCTAACAAGTTCGAACAGATAATTGGATTCTTCGTCCGACAATTTCAAAATGTTCAATTGTGAGCTGTTCAGGAAGAAAGCACTAATGGTACGCGCTTTTTCATAGGACAAATAAATTTCGCTTAACTGCTTCTTTTCCAAAGAGTCTAATGGAAAATATGGAAGCTTTACTTTAAACTCAGGATTAAAATCGGATGTCCCCAATTCCGAAAGGATACTATCTATTTTTTGGTAATATACGGCATTCTTATCCAGCATATGTAACACCCCGCTCTGGGCAATAGCTTCCGCATCGTCACCGGTGGCTTGCAGTTGAACAACCTTTAGGTATCGCGCATCTAAATTAACGGTCTTCAGCTGATTTCTACCAGTGTTTATTGAAAACTCCTTTGTCTGACCATTGTTTGAAAACAGTATTTTTTGAAGCACCCCTTCTTTAAAAAACCATCGTTCCGTTGCTTCTAAGGCAGCATCATCGTAAAGGGCCCATTCATCATGTGCGATACCATTCCTCAGAAATCGCCCTACGAGGGAGCGATCTTCGCTTTCAATGTTAAAATTGCGCTGCGGAATACCATTTTCAAAATCAAATTTGCTCCTGAAGAGTATTTCTGAAATTTCAGAATCTACAATACGATTCACCGCATAGGTCCATGAGCCGTTTGGTTTGCCCTTTACAACGGTACCCGAACCGGATTCTTGCACCCCGCTTACCAGCACACGGTATTGATAGTCGATTACTTGTGATCGACGTTCCGATTGAAATGCACCAAACTGAAAGTTCCAAGGTCCAGTTGGAAAGCCATCTACAAAGCTTCCAGAAAACAAGAAGGAGGCATCCTCACTTTCCAACAAGGATTTCAAATCCGATTGCTGCATTCGAAAATCCCCATCCAACAAGGTGTCCTTCCCTATTACCTTGTAATCATAGACCGCGTTGCCGCCATAGATTCCAACTTGCAATGGACCGCTAAAGCGCTGCCGCTCTTGCCCAATCAATTGCATTGGAGCTATGAGGCTACCGATAAGACAAATCCACACTAGTGGAAAACACGTTTTGAAGCGTTTCATGCGGCAAAACAACTAAATTTAGTTTACAACTAAGAGCAACCCGAAGAAAAATTGCAACTCTTTTATCTTAAATGAGTTTTCTTTGAGAAAAATGCAAGAAACGCAGGTGAAAACCTATTTTTTCACTGCAACCAATTTTATGCTATACTTAAAAAAGCGAGTAGAAATAATTTTATACGACGCTAATCACCTTCAAACCAGCGTTTAAACTGCGCTACTTTTTCCCGACTTACCACCACATCCGTTTCAGCTTTGGGTTCCAGAGTAAGCTTCAAACGCCTGTTTGAATAAACAATGACATCTGTAATTGCCTTTAATTGAACTATGTAACTGCGATTGATCCGCAAATATTGATTGGGATCCAACAATTCTTCCAGCCCCTCCAAGGTGTAATCAATCAAGTACTTTTTACCGTTGGTAGTTCGAAGATACACATCGCGTCCTTCCGCATAAAAATAGGCGATTTCCTCACTGGGAATCGAATGAATGTGATTTCCCATTCGCACCAAAAAGCGATCCTTGTATTTCTTTTTACTAAGTTCTTGCACTACGGGTCCTAAATCCGCTGGTTTTGAGAATTGTTCTTGTAATGTCTTTAATTTCTTTAAGGCCCTGGATAAATCTGTAAAAGTAATGGGTTTAAGAAGATAGTCGATGCTGTTTACCTTAAAGGCATCAATCGCAAATTCATCAAAAGCGGTCGTGAAAATCACCGGTTTTTTAACTTGGACGTTTGAAAATATTTCAAAACTTAGCCCATCGGTCAATTGTACATCCATGAAAAAGAGATCTACTGATTCTTGATGTTCACTGATCCATGGTATGGCGGTTTCCAACGAAGGAAGCTTTGCCAGAACCACTACCTCTCCATTGTGTTTTTGAAGGTAGCGTTCCAGTTTTTCCGCTGCCAAGGGTTCGTCTTCAATGATGGCTACTTTCATGGAAATTCAGTTTTGGTAACTCAATTATTTTATGGTCGGTCTTTTGCAATACTTGTACCGGTAGGTCGCTATACACCCTATAACTATGTGCAATATCCCTTAAATCCGTTGTTTCAAAAGTGCCTCGCAGCACTTCCTCGTGCCGGTACTTAAGAAAAACGGAATCGGAATCATCAAGAATCTCCAATGCGATACTGGCTTGGTCAGAGGGAATGGTGCTGCGTACGATTCTTTCTACTATGAACAACAAACTTCCGGGTAATACCCAGGTATCGATCATCGGAACCTGCCCTAAGGTTACGTTTCGAAATGGCAGATTTTCAAACAGGCCTATTAATTCTTTCAATTGTTCAAGTTCTTCAGCGATTGGGACCAATTCCCGGTTCTTTTTGGCAAGCACATATCGATATACACTAGAAAAATGATCTGAAAGCGCTTCGGCCTTTTCAGAGTCTTTTTTCATTAAGACCAAAAGTGCTTCGAGGCTTTCAAACAATAGAGCCGGATTGATACCTCTCTTATAATTTTTGAAATCGGCCTCTACCTCCTCCTTCAAAGCAATTTCTTTGGCAACGCGTTCCGTATTTATCTTATATAAATACTGATGACTAAGATAGAGCGTTAAGTAAATCAAGGTGATAAACGAGAAAATACTATTGAAAATAAAAAGCTCCCTAAAGTTGGGAGTGTACCCCAAAATAGTAGTGAAATACAAATACATGGCCCCAGTCACCAACAAAATTCCGATGGCTACCGAACTGAGGACCTGTAAGATAAGCCTGGAGAAGAACGCACTGGGTCGTGCCAATTTTTCGAACCAAAGCAGTGATAAGCGCGCATACTCCTGTATCAAATAGGCCAGCCCCACGAAAACATACAGTTCTTGGCCTAAAAAGGCTTCTTGTAGTTGCCCTATATTGTTGTTGATAAGCAAGACCAAGAGGTATACGAGCGTTCCACTACAAAGTGGACTCAGCAGACGAAACAGGGGACGATGTATAAATAGTGTATTCATCCTAGTATGGGTATTTCCACTGAAAAATCTGTTGCATCCCTCACTACGATCGGCTTATTTGCCAAAAGCTCATAACGAGCGGCAATGTTTTGAAGCCCAATCTTCATGGACTCGATTTTTGGTCGCAAACGCGTTTTATTATTGCTAACGGAAATACCATCCCGCAAGGGTTTTATTTGTATTTTCAATGGTAACGAAGGCCCCATTACATTATGTTTCACAGCGTTTTCAACCAACATTTGTAAGGTCATGGGGGGAACTTTGCCCTGCAGGGAAGCATCAGGGAGCTGCACATCTAAATGCAGGTATTCTCCAAAGCGGGTCCTCATCAAAAAACAATAGGCACGCACAAATTTCAGTTCTTCGGCTATTGTTACCAGCGGTACTTCATAGGTATTCAAAACGTACTCATAGGAACCGGCAAGCGAACGTATGAAGGTCTCGGCCTTTTCCGTGTCTTTTTGAAACAAAGAAGACAGCGTATTCATACTATTGAACAAAAAATGTGGACTTAGCTGAGACTTGAGAGCATTGAGTTGTAGTTCGGTCTGTTTGCGTTTTAATTGCACCTCCATAACCTGTCCTTTAGAATACATGCTGTACGAGTAATAGGCAAAATAAACCACATTATAGATCAGCGCCGAACAAAACAACAAAATGCCGATTTTTGCTTTTATATCGTTGTCGTTTGTCTCAAAAAAAAGTGCGCTAGTTCCTAGCAACATCCGATAGCCCCATAGAAAGCCAAATACCACGATTAGGGCCATTCCCATTTGAATCAAGATTCCGAAAAGCAATCGAAAACCCGGTTGCCGTTTCCATGGGAAGAACCTGTCTATAAGACCATTGCTACTATGAAGACAGTAGCTTAGAACAATACCCAGCAAACCGCTAAGCAATAATTCCCCATTGTACTGGAAACCATCGAAGTTGATAAAACCATAAACCAGAATTCCAAAAAGGAACCCCACTAAAACGAGGATAAAGTGCTTTCTCACGGTCGGTCGGTACAAAAGTTCGGTTGAAATCCACTTCATACCACCAAAATACTAAATAGTAACCTATTTCAGCTTGTATTTTGGCGGTCGAAGGAAGGTTGGTTATTGTATGGCCCGTAAGGCCCTCCCGAAATAGGTTTCTGATGAAATCGTATTACAAGCTTTTCTGTAGGCCTCTATAGCAGTACCGCCTTTCTCCTTTGCTTTCGGAGCAAAAGCCAACAAAGAAGCAGTTTGATGGGAATCAGATGAAAAACTGCTGGTTGCGGCTAGTATTTTGGCCAACTGATCTGTACTGAAATCTTGTTTGGCCAATTGTTTAAATACAGAGGCTCTATGACTGTCAGAACTCATGCCACGTATGGCTTCTAATAAGATCGGAAGATTTCCCGATTGCAGGTCCTGTTTGTCTGCAACATTCATTAAAACCTGTCCCTTGTGATAGTCAGAGCTTATATTGTCATCTGCCAACAACAAGATTTCGCGAAGGTCACCGCTATTCAGCTTGTTCTTCAATAGGTCTTTTAGAATATCGGCGCTATGATGGTCCGAATCTATACTTGACATAGAGGAAACAAAAGCACTGTACCCATTAGAATTGAGGCTTTTGGAAGCCAAGGCCGTTTTTAATACTTCCGCCTTGTGGTAATCTGAATGAATGTCTCGAGAAGTGTTTACCAACAGGGTTACATTGTCCGCATCGAGCGTTCGGTTTTTCATTACCGCGAGTAAGATATCGGCTTTGTGATAATCCGAATGGATGTCGTTGGTAATCTTAAAAAGCGACTTCATCTGTACTTGCGATATCGTCCCGTCTTTTACAGATTGTTTTAAGATATCGGCCTTGTGATAGTCGGAGTCAATGGCTCCAGCCGCTTGTATGTATGCAGTTGTAGAGGCTTCTGTTCCTAAAAAGGCCTTTGTATTGCGTTTGAGAATATCGGCTCTATGGTAATCCGAATCAATATCATTTGCCACAACTTCTAAAATAGTGGACAGGTTTTTACTACTTGGGTTCTTTTGAAGCAACAGTTTAACATAAGTGGCTTTCACATAGTCGCTCTCAATGTTCTCAACCTCCTTTAAAACCGCATAGGTACCTCCTTTTTTATAAATACGACTTACCCGTTGTTCTGCTCCAATACTGGTGGAGCGCAATACCTCGGGAAGTATTTCTGCAAGCCATTTTCTCCCTTCGGTCTCGAAACTGATGGACGAACTCCCGACATAGTATTTTTTAATGAGCTTTCCGCCTGCACCCGGCTCCATGTAAATACGCCTCCTATTTCCGAAGGCCGATTTCTTTACTTCAAAATACCCGCCTCTGGAAATGGAGAGGATGTCCTTGTCGTCATCGGAAATCGAAATGTCGCCTTCGTATTCTAAAGAAAAGCTATTGGACCGCCCCTTTTTAACTGAAATAGTCGTCTTTCCGTTCTTACTAGAGCGGACATTTACCGAAGTGTTACGGCTTTGCGCCTGAATAACGGGTGTTGCTAACCAAAGTAGTAGCAATAAGGGCACTAGTTTAAACAAAATGCCTAGAAAAATTTTTGATAGATTGATCATGATTGTTCGTTTTCTGATTGATGATGAAGCAAAGATGAAAGCTATTTCCGTACCCTGAAAATAAAATGTAATGAGTTGGCCCTTCTTTGTACTGAATTGTACAAAGCTTGGCAAACCATACCAAAACACAGCAGCACATAGACATTTACCATATAACCCGCCCGTTTAAATTAAGCCAAGATTTATACCATTGAAACGCAAAACCATCTATTTGAACACTTCCCAATTGTTATGTGGGTCAATAACTCCATAAACGCAATGCAAACCATCCCATATAAACACAATAGGCAGAAAGAAAAACACCTGCAACCGAAACATAGCCGTAGAAATAACGATGAAATATACTCCTAAATTGGCTTGCATTTTTAAAGAAAGTAACAATCGAAAATAACGCAGCAAATGGAAATAAGAGGGTGGTAATAAAGATAATAAGCGATACCGGATGTACCTCTCCCAATCTGTTCAAGGTATCATAGGACAGATTTGCAATGCATACTACAGCTGAAACTATGATCAACCAAAATGGAAAGGCCGATATGGCCGTTCTTAGGAGGTTCCTTTTAGAAAAACGCTTGAATACCATAAGGATGGCCTGTACTAAAAATACAATCGTAATGACGATACCCGCAAGGAGACTAAACATCAGTACGATTCTAAAAATCAAATTCCAGCTGCTGCTAGCCTCTACATAGGTGCTTTCATAATAATGCAAAGATTTTTGCCCCTCGTGCTCGGTCAAATATACCGAGGGTATCGTTTCATTGTACTCGGTATCTACAAAACCATTTCCTCCGGCGTAGGTATACACTTCATCCGAACCGTCAACACCTGAAAGAATAAGTTGGTTGCCTTTGATTTTTATTTTTTTGGTGCGTGCGGGAAAATTAATAAAGTTAAAAATCTCCTGTGAATCGTTTAACTCTCTATGCTCCCCTTCCCATGCCTTAAACCGTTCTAGGTTCACCGTAGCGTACTTTTCTAGATCCAGGGCAGTTTCCTTTTGTTTTCCAAATTGATCGACCAACAGATCAAGTACGTCCCTATTCCCTACCCCGAGTCCACCATTATGGGCAACTACTATTCCCAAGTTCGCTTCCCGATCATAGATGAAATCGGCTATAAACCCGTCAATAGCACCATTATGGCCCTTAAACAGCTGTCCGGGCGTTCCATACTCCCTATTGTACAAACCTGGACTGTAGCAGAGCCGAATGCCATTCGTGAGTTCAAGTGCGCTATGGCTTTGTTCCATTTCAAGTACTCCTTTGCGACCGATCAACGGAATACTGTCTTGTTGGGACTGGTTTAAGAAATACTGGACAAACTTGGTCATATCATCGGCATTGCTCAGCATGCCCCCGGCAGTACCAGCAATAAACTCCTTCCATTCCAAGGCCTTGTTTTGATGACCATTCCATTTATGGCCAATCGCGTACTTTGGGTCATCCCTATTCAAAGCTGTGCTCACATAGCCCGTTTCACTCATTCCCAACGGCGCAAGTACCGCTTCTTGTACATATGTTCGGGCCGGCACCCCAGTAATTTTTTCAATAATATACCCCAACAAAACGTATCCCGGGTTGGAATAGGAATGAACCTGACCGGGCTTCCATTCGGAGATAAAAGAGTTTTTAAAGAGCTGTACTTCTTCCAAAGAGGTCATTCCCGGATGGCGTGTCTTT
>CALIIC010000030.1 GCA_938020445.1 uncultured Flavobacteriaceae bacterium
TGTCTTACTCCCTATTCAACATAGACCACAACCGGTCTTTTAGTTCAGTAATACCTTGTTGGGCGACCGATGAGATGAACATGTACGGAACCTCGGCAAAATCCTTGTCGAGTTCAATACGCATTTCTTCCATCAATTCCTCATCAAGCATATCGCTTTTTGATATGACCACCAAACGGTCTTTATCTATCAATTCGGGATTGTACCTACGAAGTTCATCCAATAGAATTTGGTATTCCTTGTTGATGTCATTGCTATCAGCAGGTACCAAGAACAATAAGGTAGCGTTGCGTTCTATATGCCGTAAAAAGTAATGTCCCAAGCCCTTTCCTTCGGCCGCCCCCTCTATAATTCCAGGAATATCGGCCATGACAAAACTTTTAAAGTCCCGGTACTCGACAATTCCCAAATTAGGTTTCAAGGTGGTAAACTCATAATCCCCAATTTTAGGCTTGGCGGACGTTATCACCGATAACAAGGTAGACTTCCCGGCATTTGGAAAACCGACCAAGCCCACATCGGCCAATACTTTTAATTCTAGAATTACGGATGTTTCCTTACCATCTACACCCGGTTGGGCGTATCGCGGTGTTTGATTGGTAGCCGTTCGGAAGTGCCAATTGCCCCTACCGCCCATACCGCCTTCTACCAATACTTTCTCTTCTTTGTCTTCCGTAATTTCGAAGAGTACATTTAATGTCTCGGCATCTTTGATGACCGTTCCCAAAGGCACATCCATATACACATCCTGCCCATCGGCACCTGAACTGCGGCTTTTACTCCCGTGTTCACCATGCCCCGCTTTAAAGTGTCTTTTAAACTTAAAACCGACCAAGGTCCATAAATTTTTATTGCCACGAATAATAACATGTCCACCACGGCCACCATCTCCCCCATCAGGGCCACCCTTGGTAATATATTTTTCCCGATGCAAATGCACAGATCCTTTGCCTCCTTTACCAGATTCGGCAAATATCTTTACATAGTCCACAAAATTCCCTTCGGTCATTTCAGTTTCTTTTAGCGACTTTATCGCTTTCTAAATCGCTGCAAAAGTAGTTAATTCATAACAGCTAGCAGCTGATTTCTATTAATGAATCAACTCTATTGAATAGCCAATCATAACTGGCCTTGATGAGATAGACACCAAGCGGTAGGGTATATACATTCCTAAATTGTTACCTACTTGTACGGTAAAATGGTCCGTTATTTGATACTAATACCAAAACCAAACAATATGATACGCAACTACCTTTTGATACTAACAGCCTTTATAGGTACAGGACTCTATGGTCAGGACACAACGAATAATACGCCACGTTCACATGAAATCAAGGCCAACGCCTTTAACCTCATTGTCTTTAAATCTCCAGAATTCACCTATGAATACCTCATTAGCCCAGAGTCTTCTTTTGGAATTTCGGTGCTCTTCAATTTGGAAGATAGAGAAAATCGGGATTTTTTAGATGGTCCCTACTATGAAGAACGCTTTTCTGTAACACCCCACTACCGACGTTATTTCTCGAGTAGACATGCCCGCGGTTTTTTTATGGAAGCTTTCGGTATGTACAACGTACAAGAAGATTTTGATGGAATCTATGACACTGATCTTGACCGGGAAGTATTTTCAAATGACAAGAGCAACAATCTAGCCTTTGGAATCGCCTTGGGCGGTAAAGTAGTGAGTCGTGGCGGTTTTGTCTTTGATTTTTACGGAGGTATCGGACGAAACATTTATACTTCCGATAAGGATGTTGCCTCTGAGCTCGTACCTCGGCTAGGGCTCTCTTTGGGATACCGGTTTTAGTAATGCCTTAGAGCTCCTCGATCACTTTGGCCAAACGCTGGGTAATCTCATCTATGGCACCAATACCATTTACACTATGAAATTTGCCCTGCGCTTCATAAAACTCTTTTAAAGGAGCTGTTTTTTGATTGTATTCTTCAAAACGATTCCTGATCTTGTTTTCATCCTGATCATCGGTACGCCCGCTGACCTTGCCACGCTCTAACAACCGTTGGATCAGTACTTCATCATTTGCCTCAAGTGCAATTGTGGCATTGATCTTCATACTTTTCTCTGAGAGAAAAACATCGAGTGCCTCTGCTTGTGCAGCAGTCCTGGGAAAACCGTCGAAAATAAACCCGCTGGCTTCCGGGTTTTTCTCAACTTCATCTTGCAACATTTTAATCGTTACCTCATCGGGGACTAAATCGCCCCGATCAATGTACGACTTGGCCAAAGTACCCAGTTCGGTATCGTTTTTCATATTATAACGGAAGACATCACCCGTTGAAATATGCATTAGGTTATATTTTTCTTTTAAAAATTCGGCTTGAGTACCCTTACCGGCACCCGGTTTTCCGAATAGTACAAGATTGATCATTTGGTTTTGATTTAGTTGGTATACTTCTCTTAGATTGCGGCCAAGCTCCTTATAGTCTAACCCATATCCCACAATAAATTTATCAGGGATATCCAAACCGACATAGTCGATCGTATACTCCCCGTTGTAAACAGATGACTTATAGAAGAGCGTGGCAATCTTAAATTCTTTTACATTTTTATCGGCAAACAAATGCACGAGTTCTTTCAGGGTTCTCCCGGTATCTATAATATCTTCTAAAATAATGACACTGCGCCCTTCAACATTTTCAGGCAAATCGAGCAGGGTTTCCACGATACCTGTGGATGTCAGGCCTTGATAGGAACTCAATTTTACAAAAGAAACCTCGCAAGGGTGTTGGTACGCCTTTAAAAAGTCCGCTACGAACATAAAGGACCCGTTAAGTACCCCTATAAAAATAGGCGTCTCATCTTTATAATCATCGGCCACTGCCCGGGCTACTTTTGCCACAGCTTGCAATATGGTTGCTTCAGATAAATAAGGAACAAAGGTTTTGTCGTGAAGCTTCATGGTATCCTTTTTTTTAAAGGGTCGTAAATATACTATTTTGATTTCTCTTTTTCGTCTACAAGCGGTCGGTTTTAAGAATTCGATGTATTTTTGTATCAAACGCAGGAAAAGCACGTGAAACAGGCATTTATGAACTATTTTTCTTCCGACTTTAAACTAGGAATCCTCGGTGGTGGGCAATTGGGAAAAATGATTTTGTACGAGACCCGGAAATGGGATGTACAAACCTTTGTTCTAGACCCCTCTTTAGAGGCTCCCTGCAAAATTAGCTGCGATGCTTTTTTCCAAGGGGATCTGCTTGATTTTGATGCCGTGTATACGTTTGGTAAAAAGGTAGATTTACTGACCATCGAAATAGAAAATGTGAACCTCGATGCTTTGGAAAAACTAGAAGACGAAGGCTTAAAAGTATTTCCTCCCACGAGCGCTTTACGCATCATCCAGAACAAAGCAAAGCAAAAACTATTCTATATAGACCATCGTATTCCCACGGCACCTTTTGAACGTTTTGCCTATGCGAGCGAAATAAAGGATAGCATTGCCAATGGTGGCCTTCATTTTCCTTTTGTGTGGAAAGCAGCACAATTCGGGTATGACGGCCAAGGGGTTAAGGTAGTGCGTACCGCAGCAGATTTGGAAGGTTTGCCGCCTGGTGAATGCATCGCAGAGGAGATGATTCCGTTTAAAAATGAATTGGCCGTCATCGTAGCCCGGAGTGCAAAAGGAGAAGTTAAAACATACCCTGTCGTAGAAATGGAGTTTCACCCCGAAGCGAATCAGGTAGAATATGTTATTTGCCCAGCGCGTATTGCCCCGGAGGTTGCTGAAAAAGCAAGGAAAATTGCCTTAAAAGTATCTGAACACATTCAGCAGGTAGGTTTGTTGGCGGTAGAGATGTTTCAGACCGAAGAAGATGAAATCTTGGTAAACGAGGTAGCTCCCAGACCGCACAATAGTGGACATTATAGCATTGAAGCCAGTTATACGAATCAATTTGAACAACATCTAAGAGCGATCTTGGATCTTCCTTTGGGAAATACGGAAAGTAAGGTGGCCGGTATCATGGTAAATTTGGTAGGTGCGGAAGGCCATACAGGTGCAGTGGTCTATGAAAATATAGACACCATTTTAAAGCTGGAAGGGGTTACCCCCCATATTTATGGTAAAAAGCAAACCCGTCCATTTCGAAAAATGGGCCACGTGACCATTGTAAACGAAGACATTCAAAAAGCACGCGAAGTTGCACAGGAGGTAAAGGAAACGATCAAAGTAATTTCGCAATAACATACCAAAACCGTATAAGAACTAATGTTTCTGTATTGGTATCTTAATATAAATATACTATGAGTAAAGTAGCCATTGTTATGGGAAGTACCAGCGACCTCCCAGTGATGCAAGAAGCAATAAACATTTTAAAAGGGTTCGATATTCCAGTAGATGTAGATATCGTATCTGCCCATCGCACTCCTGAAAAGTTGTTTGATTTCAGTAAAAATGCCCATACCAATGGATATGCGGTCATTATTGCCGGCGCCGGCGGTGCCGCCCATTTGCCAGGGATGGTCGCTTCGATGTCACCCTTACCCGTCATCGGCGTGCCGGTAAAAAGTAGTAATAGCATAGATGGTTGGGATTCGATTCTTTCCATTTTACAAATGCCAGGAGGTGTACCGGTAGCAACCGTTGCTTTGAATGGGGCCAAAAATGCCGGTATTCTTGCTGCACAGATTATAGGTTCTTCGGATAAATGTGTCCTTGATAAGATTGTTCTATACAAAGAAGGACTAAAACAAAAAGTAATCGACGGAGCAAAGGCCGTGAACGGAAAAAACTGACACGTTCAGAGTTCAGAGTTCAGAGTTCAGAGTTCAGAGTTCAGAGTCTAAGATTGGAAAAAAATCGCCGAACATACCGATTTTGAACTTTCCTAAAAAAAATACAGTTTAAATTGAAAATACCAGAGTCCTATGAATCCCCTTCTTCAACCTTTTGATACTGCTCCTTTTTCACAAATCAAAAACACCCATTTTAAGCCTGCCTTTTTAAAGGCAATGGAAGATGCGAGAGCGGAAATTGATGCAATTACCAGCACTAAAGCGACTCCAACTTTTGAAAACACCATTGAAGCCCTCGAATTTTCGGGGCAACAGCTAAGTCGCATCTCCAGTGTTTTCTTTAATCTGAATTCGGCAGAAACAAACGAGGAAATCCAGAAAATTGCTCAAGAAATTTCTCCTTTACTATCGGAGTTCGGGAACGACATCACTTTAAATGCAGCCCTTTTCAAAAGGGTAAAGGCAGTATATGAGCAAAGGAAGTCACTTGAACTTACCATAGAACAGACCACACTACTCGATAAAAAATATAAAAGTTTTAGCAGGAACGGGGCCAACCTCGAGGAAGATAAAAAGAAGCGATTGCGCGAAATAGACGCCGAACTCTCTAAGCTGAAACTGAAATTTGGCGAAAACGTGTTAGCGGAAACCAATAAATTTGAACTGCACCTGACTAAGGAAACGGATATAGATGGACTCCCTGATGGCGCCAAAGAAGCCGCTGCCCAATTGGCAAAATCAAAAGGGAAAGATACCGGTTGGATGATTACCCTGGACTACCCTAGCTACGTACCCTTTATGAAATATGCCACCAATAGGGAATTGCGTAAAAAATTATCCCTAGCTTTTGGGAGCAAGGCATTTCATCAAGATGCCCTGGACAACCAAGAAAATGTTTTGAAAATTGCACAACTGCGCCACGAACGTGCGAAACTTTTGGGGTACAAAACCCATTCGCATTTTGTGCTGGAAGAGCGGATGGCAGAGACTCCGGAAAAAGTGTATGATTTTCTGAACGAATTACTGGAAAAGGCCAAGCCGGCAGCAAAAAGAGAATTTGGGCAACTCGTGGACTTTGCAAAAGAACGTGATGGAATTGATCAACTTCAAAAATGGGATGGGAGCTTTTACGCTGAAAAATTGAAACAGGAATTGTTCAATCTTGATGATGAGCAATTGAAGCCGTATTTTAAATTGGAAAATGTTATCAATGGAGTTTTCAAAGTAGCTGAAAAACTTTTTGGACTGCAATTTGAAGAAGTCACTGACATTGACACCTATCATGAAGAGGTGAAGACCTATCGCGTATATGACCTTGACCGTAATTTTGTTTCTGTTTTCTATGCAGATTTTCATCCAAGGGCGGGAAAACGAGGCGGTGCTTGGATGACCTCTTTTAAATCACAATATGTTCAGAACAATACCAACGTGCGGCCGCATATCTCGAATGTTTGCAACTTCACACCCTCTACGCCAAGCAAACCTTCGTTACTGACATTTAATGAGGTTACCACCCTTTTTCATGAATTTGGCCACGGCCTGCACGGGATGTTGGCAAATACACGCTACCCTAGCCTATCGGGTACTTCAGTTTATTGGGATTTTGTGGAATTACCTTCCCAGGTTTTGGAAAATTGGTGTTATGAAAAAGAAGCCTTGAAACTCTTTGCGACCCACTACGAAACAGGAGAACCCATTCCTATGGAGTTGGTACAAAAAATAAGGGAGTCGGCTACCTTTCAAGAAGGTATGGCTACCTTACGCCAACTTAGTTTTGGCTTGTTGGATATGTCGTGGCATGCTGCCGACCCATCCCAGATTACTGACGTAAAAGCACATGAAACCAATGCATTCAAAGGCACGAGTCTCTACCCCGATACGCCAGAAACCTGTATGAGTACCGCTTTTTCGCATATCTTTCAAGGAGGTTATGCCTCCGGATATTATAGTTATAAATGGGCAGAAGTGCTCGACGCCGATGCCTTTGCCTACTTCAAGGAAAAAGGTATTTTCAACAAGGAGGTGGCAACAAAGTTCAAAGACCATGTACTTTCTAAAGGAGGTACAGAAAACCCCATGGTACTTTACAAACGCTTTCGAGGTGCCAAACCAAAGGTGGAAGCACTGTTAGAAAGGGCCGGTCTTATTGACTCGGACTAAAAGCAATATAGCTACTTCCAATTTGGGAGTTTGTTGTAGTTTTTAAACACGGTTTTGGGCGTCCTGTTGTGATGCGTATTTTCCAAATACGGCTGGCTAGGTTGTCCGATTGCCCCATTGGTCACTGCTATGGTGTGGTGAACAGTGGTTCATAATACTACTCAAATACCTGCAGGCTACGCAGCGTTTCTCCTTCAATTTTTTTATAAAAAAATCGAAGGCTTCCGATTGCCAATTCACTCATTTATTAAGCTTACCGCCCGCTTATTACATTTATGGGTATGACTCATACCGATAACATATATATTGGTATTAAAAGGGTAACTATCCCAGGAAAAAACAAAACACCTTTATTATGGTACGGTACGTAATTCACACAATTCTTATTTTTTATTCCTTACAAGTCTTCGCACAGAGAAAAGTGACTTTCAATAATCAGATAAAGGAAAATAGCATCTATAAAACAACTACCCTGACCAACATTAAGGGTAACTTTCAAATTAATGCTGATAAGGCTATCCTGGATCAAATGCGTACGATGGGAGTAGAATCTGTTATGAAAATGAACCAAAAAACGAATACGGTACTTATAAGTACCACCTATTCAAGGAATAAAAGCGGAAAAATCCCAGCAATTCTGTACTACCCCAAAATGGTCTCGAACCTTCAAATGAGCGCTACTTCTGTAGATACAGGTAATCTACTAGATGGCATTAAAATTTACGGTACGTACGCAACCGAGAATCAGTTCAAATTAGACTCTATAAAGGGAAAAAAGCTTACAAAGCAAATACATACTTTATTGACAGCCTCCCTGAAGCAAACACAAAATCACATCACCTTTCCCAAGAAGCCACTGGGTATCGGGGATTCTTTTAAAAATAATATTCCCATGAGCGTACCCGCCAGTCCTTCTGCTCCTATGGACATCAATGTAATTGTGGTATACACTTTAAAAAGTATTCTTGGTAAATCGGCCTTTTTTAGTGTAAACCAATCCATTTCGATGAACACCAATCAAGAAGGGCTGGCTATTAAAGCCTCGGGAAAGGGACAGGGTGTTTTGGAATATGACCTAGTCAAAGAATCTCCTAAAAAGTATACATCAGAAATGCCGATTAAGATGCAGATCAGTACGCCCGACGATACAAAAATGAATGTAGAAATGAACACTAAAACTAGTCACTATATTACCATCAGTAGGCGAAGATAACAACTTCCTTTCAGGATAAAATTATCACCTAAAATTCCGATCAACAAATCAATACAGACGGTATTCATTTAGGTATTCGACATCTACGTTGAGCTGCCGTAAAAATACACTGAACTCTTCAAAAGCTAAATTTTCCTCCGCTTTGAAAAGCACTTTCCCTTTTTCTCCAATGAATTTCACCTTTAACAAATCGGGCTGTTTTTCGACCCAAATGTATTCGGCCCCTCCTCTTATATCCTGACCCGATAGTAAAATTGTACCTTTTAGCAGCTTGCCTTTCTCTACCACTGCCACGTATTCCGGCTTTCCGTTTACATCATACCGTGTAACGGTCCCTGAAAGGTAATTGTCCTTTATACTGAAATGTAACCTTTTCTTATTGGTATCATCATAATAAGCCGTGGTTTCTTCCGACTTATCTTCTAAAAATCGCGTCTTTCGTTTCCCATTCTTATCATACGAAATACGTGCAACGATCTGTCCGTCTTTATAGGTTTCCAGATTACCTTTTTGGTTATACCCCGTTTGAACAACCCGAGTACCCTCGTAGGGATTATCTTGTTTATAAACCAGCTGGGCGGTTAGCGCCCCGTCTTTGTCATAATAACTCGATGTCCCATTGAGTTGCCCATTTTTGTACGCTTCAGTCTTGCTCAAATCTCCATTATAGGTATAAAAGCTAAAAATCCCCTCTTCTTTATCATCTTTGTAATTCCCTTCTTTCAACACCTTCCCATTATAATCGTACAGGCGATAAGCACCCTCTCGCTTTCCTTCCGAGACGGTGTAAAATTCCCGGGTATTATGGTCATAGGCCGTCCCGTTCCATGGTTTCCCCTCTTTAAAATCCAGTGAAGCCAATTGTTTTCCTTCCCTATCGTAATAGGTACCACAACAGTCCACATCCATATCGACTTCCAATATGGTATGTATGTCGCCGCCGGTACCCCCTGGACCATAGTTATAACGCTTTTGCTTTTTCAACTTTCCCATGACGCGCACCTCCATGAGGCGAACCACATCAGAAGTATCAAAAAATTCATAGTTGACACCGTCTTGTTTCAAGAAATCATAACGCCCTATTTCCTGATCTTCTGCGTTATAAAATATGCCCGATTTCTTATTATAACCTACGTACACTACTACACTTTGTCTACTACCATTGCTATAGAAACTACGTTCTCTTATCTTGGAATAAGAGCCTTCTTGGAATTCTTCGATTCGCTTAAAGGTCTTGGAAGTCTTTTTATCGATGCTTCGTTTACTGAAGCTGGTACTCTTAATAACGGATCCATCCTTGTACTCCCGAATCAAGTTTATGTCCCCATCATACCCAACCATAAACTGCTCTCCGTTCATGGGTTTTGGATAACCGTCATTATTCTGAACCTTTAGTTCACCCAATAGCGCCCCTTCTCTGGTATAGTACATCTCTTTTTCCAAGTTCTTCACACTAAACCTGATCTTGCTCTTCGGATAGTAAGTGATTTCTTCGACCAAGGTTCCTTCATTATACGTCACTTTACGATCGTCAAACAATTCAGTACCAGTGTGAGGCAGGTAGTTCTTGTAAGTAATCTGTGCTATCTCTTCCCCACTTTCGTTGTAACTGCGTTGTTCCTTTTTGTCTCCCGCTTCATACAATACCTTGCGTTCTACCTGTTGGTTTTCATACCTATACTCCTCGTCTACTTTTATTCCGCCCTCGTATTCGTAAACTGTGGCAACAAAAAACTTCCCTGGTTGCCCTTTTGAGCGTTTGAAATAAATGATCTTACCTTCCTCCGCCTTCAAATAACCTTTATTCATACCAAACTTGGCCCGCCCTAAAACGGTTCCGTCTTCGGCATAATATGTCTTGGTATGGGTAGGTTTCTCCCGATAGAGTTCCCTGGGCTGTCCATTGCCATAGTACACTGTAGAGGTTAAGTAATTGCCCCCTTTGTAATATCTGATTTCCTTCACCCTCATCGGCTTGTAATAGTAGCTTACATCAAGCCCCACGATCTTATCGTCCGCATCTTTGGTTCGTTCGCCAATAAACACGCCATTTTCCCCAAAATATTTGGCGCGTACCTTATTGTCCATAGCATTCCCAGCTGTTTCATAGCGAATTCCCCTTACATCCTTATCATACACGATTGCAAAAATACTGTCTCCCCTCTTTTTCCTGTAATAATTGTAGCTGCCGTTTTTGACCAGTTGTTCTCCTTTGATCAACCGATTGTTCTTGAACTGTGCAACCAATTTTTCCCCTTCTCGATAGGACAGAAATTCCCCATCCAATCGGCCTCCTTTATACATGCCTTGCTGCCGAACGCTTCCGTCTTCATCATACCAAATAACAACCCCTTCCCATACTTCCTTGGTGGTACTCTTTGAAAGGCCCTTCATTTGCAACTGACCCGACATATAATAGTCCTGAAACTCATATAGGTCGCCAACCTTTTTAAGTGGTATTCTGTAAAAATCGGCACTGTCCTTTACCGTCGTTTGCCAATATTCATTAAAATACAAGGTGTCTTTCTGCGCTGCCAATGTCGCAACGATAAAGAATAGCCAAAGAAAGAGCCCTATTTGAATACGATTCTGTTGTGATTTCATACGAATTGATTCCTAATTTAGGATACGAAATTAAGTAATGAAACCTTTCTGCGTATCCCCGAAAACGGCTAAATTAACCTTTAACCAATGGTTGCCCTTTTTTTAGGGTGTATTCCTCTTCTAAAAAATCAATACCCGACAAAATTCTAAAGAATCTTTCTTTTTTACTATGGTCACCGAAGCTGCTCTTTTAGTTCCAACATAGGAGTTGCAAACCCGAAATACAAAGCAACACAACAGCATACGGGCAATGCCGAGAAGCACCATTTTCATCTTCACACGCCTCCGCTAAAGTTTGCTGCGCAGTGCCTTCAAATAAGTTAAGAGCGTGTCTTTATTTAGGTGGTCAGATTTTAAAAAGTATACCTTTCCAAGCTCCAAGTTGGCATTCGGACTTTCAATATGGGTATCAAATAAAAAAAGGCTGAACTGTCCGTCACCCCATAGCACGAGCTCATTATAGTCCTCTTTGGGCAATCTGATTTCATGATTCAAATGGCGCATTTTTGTCGAAGCCAAGTATGCACCAAACAGATCAAACTGACCATGTGGATTATTGTTTTCTATATTTCTAAAACTGCGTGAAGCTCCTTTTTTGAGTATCCGTTTTCGTAACTTCTTAAAGTCTTTTACGGATAGGTATTCGCTCATATCCTCATATTTATTAGCTTCCAACGTTTTCCAATCATCCAATAAACTATGCATACCTTCAAACAGATATTCCTTGCGTTGCATGCTAAACTCCACATCGGTATCTGCCTTAAAACGAACATAGCGGTCGTCTATATTTCCTGTTTGCAAACCGTACTCATATTCAGTCATATACGGATAACTCAAAATACCTTCTTCATTTAAATAGAAGGAAATTTTTCGTAAATCTTTTAAAGCAGCATATTGTAAGTGGAGCACGGCATTTAATTTACCATCCTCCTCGTAAAAATGCTTGTTAGCGAGTTTAAGCGGACGCAAGTCTGGGTGTAATACGGTTGTAGACATGAGTGTATTCAGCCCTTTGCGAGCCTCTTCTTTATATTGCTCCAAACTGTAGATATCGTATTGGTACAAAGCAATTTGCTTATTTACCACATCTATGTGAATCTCTGCCGACTTCGCGGCGATAGGTAGATTCTCTTGCGAAAAAAATGATACCAGGGCGAAAACCAAAATTTTTACTTCTTCCATAACTGCTGTCTATAAGTACTTTCTTGACTTTAGAAATTTCACCATTGCCCTGTTCAACTCATGTCTTGGTATTTTTCTGAGCGGTTTGGTCTTTGCCCCCAATGACACCAGTAATGAAACCATTTTGGGTTGATCGGCCAGGGCTGCGAAACAAATAGGGGTCTTTGTGAATTGCAAATAAGAAGTTCCCGATTTGATTTCCAAATTGGCTCCGTTTTTCGCTAAATATTCAACCAACTCCCCATGCCCATTTTCGACTGCAATTTGCAATGCACTTTTACCATTGCCGCCAACATGATTTATTTCCACTCCTGCTTTCAGCAATTCTTCGACCATTAAGAGGCTCCCTTCCTTACATGCCGCCATTAAGGGCGTGGTATCAAAAAGGGACTCTTTTTCGGAAAAGTTAACATCTGCGCCATACTGAAGCAAACAATCAATTAGCTCTTTACTACGTCTT
>CALIIC010000031.1 GCA_938020445.1 uncultured Flavobacteriaceae bacterium
GTCGGAGGAGGCGAAAAAACCCTTCGCGGCAATGTATCCTCGGGCTATGGTATTTGGAAAACGGAAGATGCCGGAAAGACCTGGACCTCGGCCGGACTAAAAAATAGTCGACATGTTCCTCGAATTCGCATTCACCCAACGGATCACAATACGGTGTATGCAGCGGTCTTAGGGAACATTTACAAACCCACCCAAGATCGTGGGGTGTACAAAAGCACCGATGGTGGGAAAAACTGGAAGAAAACACTGTTCGTAAACGACCAAGCAGGTGCAGTTGATCTTACCTTCGACCCCAACAATCCCAGAATCTTGTATGCGTCCACTTGGCGTGCCAAACGAACGCCCTACAGTCTTAGTAGTGGCGGAGCTGGCTCAGCACTTTGGAAGAGCACCGATAGCGGCGAAACATGGAAAGAAATCTCAAAGAACGAAGGCTTCCCCAAAGACACCTTGGGGATTATTGGGGTGACTGTATCCCCCAAAAACTCCGATCGGGTTTGGGCCATTGTGGAAAACAAAGAAAAAGGAGGACTCTATCGCAGCGACGATGGTGGAAAAAAGTGGACGCGTATCAACGAAGAACGCAAACTACGCCAACGTGCCTGGTATTATACCCGGATATACGCCGATACCAAAGATGAAGATGTGGTATATGTCTTAAACGTACGCTATCACAAATCAACCGATGGCGGAAAGAGTTTCAATACCTTTAACGCCCCACATGGGGATCACCATGATCTGTGGATCGCCCCCGAAAATTCACAACGTATGATCATTGGTGATGATGGTGGCGCTCAAATATCTTACGACGGCGGGGAAACTTGGAGTACTTACTACAACCAACCAACTGCACAATACTATCGTGTAACGACCGATAATTCATTCCCCTATCGAATTTACGTGGCGCAGCAAGACAACTCTACCATTCGTGTAAAACACCGTAGTGATGGTTTTGGCATAAGCGAGGATGATTGGGAACCTACTGCGGGCGGCGAATCGGCCCATATTGCCATTGATCCTACCGATAATGACATCGTTTATGGCGGCAGTTATGGCGGCTTCCTTACCCGTGTAAATCACAAGACAAATACGGTTCGGGGCATAAATGTATGGCCCGATAACCCTATGGGGTATGGAGCGGAGGGAATGAAATACCGATTTCAATGGAATTTCCCCATCATTTTCAGCAAACACAATCCCAAAAAACTCTATACCTTCTCGAACCATGTGCATATGAGTACCAATGAGGGACAAAGCTGGCAGTTGTTAAGCGATGACCTTACCCGCAATGATCCCGACAAGTTGGTTTCAAGTGGCGGTCCCATCACCCAAGACAACACCGGGGTCGAATACTACTGTACTATTTTTGCGGCCAACGAAAGCCCCTTAAAGGAAGGCCTTCTTTGGGTAGGAAGCGATGATGGCTTGATCCATGTATCCCAAGATGGTGGTGGTAGCTGGACCAATGTTACGCCAAGCGCAATGCCCGAATGGAGTATGATCAATAGCATTGAACCCTCTGCGTTTGATGAGGGTACCTGTTATGTTGCGGCAACGCGCTATAAACTGGGTGACTTTAGACCGTATCTCTATAAAACGACCGATTATGGAAAAACATGGTCGAAAATCACCAACGGTATTCCCAATGAGCATTTTACTAGGGTTGTTCGGGAAGATCCCAAAAAGAAAGGATTAATTTATGCAGGTACCGAAACCGGTATGTACATTTCGTTTGATGACGGTACCAACTGGAGTCCGTTTCAATTGAACCTACCCATTGTTCCTATCACGGATTTGGCTATCAAAGACAATAACCTCATCGTTGCAACCCAAGGGCGAAGCCTCTGGATCATTGATGATTTGACCGTTATTCATCAGCTAGACGCGGCTAAAAAGAACCAAAGTACGGTCTTATACAAGCCAAAGGACAGTTACCGTACCAAGGGAGGAGCCCGCAAAGAACCCAGTAAGACCGAGGGGCAAAACCATCCCAATGGCGTGGTGACCCACTTTTATTTGAAAAACTTCGCGGAAAAAGACACGGTGCACCTTACCTACACCAATATGGCCGGGGATACCTTGGCCGCTTTTAGTACCCACGCGAAAAAGAAAGATAAAAAATTGACCGTAGAAAAGGGCGGCAACACCCATGTTTGGAATACCCGTGGCAAAGGAGCCGAAAAATTGAAGGGTATGATTTTATGGTGGGCAAATCTTAATGGGGCAAAAGCGGTTCCGGGGGAATACAAGGTACATCTAAAGGCAAACGGCACTTCCACTTCCGAAACTTTTAAAATTGTTCCAGATCCGAGAGCGGAGGTATCCGTCTCCGATATGCAAAAACAATATGATTTTGTTAGCGACGTGAATGCCACAGTTGATAAGGCACACCAATCTATCAAAAAAATAAGGAAGATCAATGCACAATTAGATGCCTTTACCAAACAGTACAAAGACGATCAGCAGACCAAAGAGTTGGTGGAAAAGGCAAAAACCATGAAAGAAAAATTCGGAACGGTCGAAAAAGCATTGTATCAGACCAAAAACCGTAGCAACCAAGACCCTTTGAACTTCCCGATTCGCCTTACGAACAAACTAGGACATTTAAATAGTCTGGTCGCCTTGGACGATTTCCCTCCAACAGATCAGGATGTAGCGGTTAAAAACGAGCTATCAGGACAAATAAACGAGCAGTTGAAAAACTTTGATGCCCTCATTTCAGAAGAGATCAAGGCTTTCAATGCGGAGTTCAACCAACTGAAATTGGAGTATTTATTTGTAGAAGAAGGAGAAGAGAAATAGCAAACTATAAAATTCTTATGGAACCGTGAACATTTCCAAAAAGCCGTATTCGTAAATACAGTTTTGTTCAAAGTGAAATGTTCACGGTTCCTATTTTTGCTTTGCGTAACTTTGAACTTTCAATCTTAAACTTGGAACGGATTTGTACAACTACATCAAAGCCCTTCACCTGATTTTCGTCGTCACCTGGTTTGCAGGACTGTTCTACATTCCGAGGCTGTTCATCTATCATATCGAAGCTTCTAAAAAACCTTCCCCAGATCGTGAAATCCTCACCAAGCAGTTGCAATTGATGACAAAGCGCCTTTGGTATATCATTACCTGGCCATCGGCCGTTCTTTGTACATTTTTCGCCATCTGGCTGTTGATTCTAATGCCGGGTTGGCTTCAGCAGCCCTGGATGCATGTGAAATTGGGTTTTGTATTATTATTGATCTTATACCACCTTCGAAACCATCAAATCTTCAAGCAACTGCAGCGAAATGAAGTAAATTACACCAGTAACTATATGCGCATCTGGAACGAAGGCGCTACCATTATTCTCTTCGCCGTCATTTTTCTAGTTATCCTCAGAAGCGCCGTAAACTGGATTTTTGGCGTAGTGGGTATTATAGGCCTCGGCGTATTGCTCATGCTCGGAATACGGCTCTATAAAAAAGTGCGGGAGAAGAATCCTGAAGCTTAGGAAAGCGCAAGGATCAAATTCAAATTCAAGTATTGATCGTTAGGTACATTCTTTGGATTTGTAAATTTGAGGGCCCAACCCAAAAATCAATTCCTTATTTGTGGTTTAAAATTCGATACCGATAAAAATTAAGCGCTCACCGCTATAACTGGTTCGCATATTTTTAACTTGATTCTTGCACTTTAAAGCCCTCTCTCAGACTGAATGGTCTCATAAGCTTTTTGAACTTCCTTGAATTTTTCCTCGGCCCCTTTCTTGATGGCCTCGTCTTGGGTATTCACTCGATCGGGGTGGTACTTCTTAGCCATGGTCCGATACGCTTTTTTAACCTCATCATCCGTGGCGCTCTTCTCGATCTCGAGTATCTTATAGGAATTGTCGACGGTTTTCACGAACATCGCCTTAATACTCTCAAAATCCCGGGCCGATACCCGCATATAACCGGCAATCTCTTGAATTTTGCTGATTTCAGGAGGACTTACAACGCCGTCAGCTTGGGCAATTCCAAATAAAAAGTGCAATAGTTGCAAGCGTACCTCGTAACGGGTTCGTTGGTTTAAGTAGGTACAGATTCGTTGGGCAGAAATCTCATGTTTCTTATTGATTTCATTAAAGGTTCTAAAAATGGCATTTGCCTTATCCTTCCCATAGGTGCTAACAAAGTATTGTCGCACATAGTCCATCTCAGTTTGACTTACAGAGCCATCGGCTTTGATCACCAAAGAGCATAATGATAGGAGGTTCAACTCAAAATCTGCCGGGGAGACCCTTTGTCGGGTCATATCGCGCAAAACGGTCTGTGCTCCCCCTCCCTTGTTACTGGCATTGTCAATAAAGCTTCCTAGAACGAAGCCCGCAATGGCCCCGGGATACCGAAATATATAGTAGCCAATAATGGCGGCGACCCATTTAATCATGTGGTTTTGGATTTTTTCAAAGATAGGATTTTGGAAAGAAACAAGTGCCAGCACAGGCGCCAAATTCCATCCTAAGAAAGAACGACACAAATCAATCATTCAGATCTCTCGTCAATGCTTCTTGTTCTTTTGTTAACTCCCACTAAAAAACACGACAAAATCAGTATATTTGATACCTAATAAAAAAGATAGACTATGTATCCCGCAGAATTAGTAAAACCTATGAGAGACGACTTGGCTGTGGCCGGGTTCGAAGAATTATATACGGCTGACGCAGTCGAAAAAGCAATTGGTCAAGAAGGGACTACCCTTGTGGTCGTAAACTCCGTTTGTGGTTGTGCTGCAGCAAATGCACGGCCTGCTGCAAAAATGAGCCTTCAAAACCCTAAAAAACCGGATCATATCGTAACGGTTTTTGCAGGTGTAGATACCGAAGCTGTAGATGCCGCCAGAAATTTGATGATTCCCTTTCCTCCCTCATCGCCAAGTATGGCCTTGTTCAAGAA
Source organism: uncultured Flavobacteriaceae bacterium (assembly GCA_938020445.1). Classification (GTDB taxonomy): domain Bacteria; phylum Bacteroidota; class Bacteroidia; order Flavobacteriales; family Flavobacteriaceae; genus Pelagihabitans. The sequence goes on from CALIIC010000031.1 coordinate 4,911, forward strand.
TGGCGAATTGGTGCATATGATTGAGCGTCACCATATTGAAGGACGCCCTGCAGAAATGATCGCCGAAAATCTTAAGGGCGCTTTTGACGAGTTTTGTTCGTAGAACCCCTGTGCTTAGTTAAAACAACTAAGGCGAGTGATATCATTGAAATACCGAAAAGACCGTTTCAATACTGAGATGGTCTTTCTTTTTGCCCTCCAAGTAGCCTGTTAGTATCCACTACACATTTTTATTCCAAAAAATCGGATAGAATCTTACTTTTGTGCAATGCAAAAAGTATTGGCATATCCGCTTAGTATTCTTTACCTGTTTTTTTTCGGGTTGTGTCTTTTGGTATTTCACCCCATCCAATGGATTTGTTTCAACCTTTTCGGGTACAATGCGCATAGAGTCAGTGTAGCATTGCTCAACCTATGCCTTATGCGTTGCACCCATATTTTGGGCACGACCTATTCCTTTGAGAATCCGCATGAAATTCCGCACAGTCAACCCACCATCTTGGTCTTGAACCATCAAAGTATGAATGATATTCCGCCGATAATTTGGTATCTACGAAAGCGGCATCCTAAATTCGTTAGTAAAAAAGAACTGGGGAAAGGTATTCCCAGTGTTTCCTATAACCTACGCCATGGTGGGTCGGTCTTGATTGACCGAAAAGACAGCAAACAGGCCTTGGGAGAGGTTATTAAACTGGGCAAGTACATAGAGAAACACGGTCGTGGAGCCGTCATTTTCCCCGAGGGAACACGCAGCAGAACCGGGCATCCAAAACCCTTTAAGACAACCGGTCTTAAATTGCTCATGAGAAATGCTCCATCTGCCCTGGTTTTGCCCATCAGCATTGATAATTCTTGGAAAATGTTGCGCTATGGAAAATTCCCCTTCGGTATCGGCAACCACATCAAATTTCAAGTGCATCCACCTCTTAAAATAGAAGGCGACTTAGATGCGCTACTAGAACAAGTAGAACAAACGGTTGTCTCCGGAGTAACTTCTTTTAAATGAACAATTCACAACTCATAGATAAAACGATCGCTTTCGTAAAGGACACCTTAAGAGGGGCCGAAGGCGGGCACGATTGGTTTCACATTCATCGCGTATTTACGAATGCAACCAAAATTGCAAAGGATGAAAACGTAGATGACTTAATCGTTGCACTTGGCGCACTCTTGCACGACATCGCCGATGCCAAATTTCATGATGGAGATGAGACGGTGGGTCCACGAGTGGCAAAGGCCTTTTTAGATAGTCAGAATGTAGATCAAGAAATTACCGAGCATGTAATAAAGATCATAGCGCATATTTCCTATAAAAATAGCCTCGAAAAAAATAGCAAAAGCGCATTCAATTCCAAAGAACTGCAGGTGGTACAGGACGCCGACCGGCTCGATGCGATCGGCGCTATCGGGATTGCACGTGCCTTTAATTATGGAGGCTTCAAAAATCGTGAACTGTACAATCCCGACATAAAGCCCAACCTACAGATGAGCAAGGAGGAATACAAAAAAGCGACCGCGCCCACCATTAATCATTTTTATGAAAAGCTCCTCTTGTTAAAGGATCAAATGAATACCGAAACCGGAAAGCTGGTTGCCGAACAACGGCATCAATTCATGCTCGATTACCTTGATCAGTTCTACAACGAATGGAATCCCTAATTTGACAGAAAATCAACTTCCTTTTTTTTGTATCTTCCTAACTTCAATCAATACCAAATTAGCGAGATGCAAAGAAGAAAATTTATCAAAAAGACGGCAGTAGCTTCCACTGCGTTTTCAATTGTTCCCAGCTTCGTAATGGGAAAAAATCATGTAGCGCCCAGCGATACCCTTTATGTAGGTGCTTTTGGCGTAGGAGGAAGAGGTGCCGGGGTTATGAGCGGTATGGAGCAAACCAAAAAAGTAAAGTTTGTTGCGCTTTGCGATGTTGACGACAGAAGGGCAGCTGATACCTATAACAAATATCCAAAAGCGGCAAAGTATAAAGATTTTCGAAAAGTCTATGACAAGCATCTCAAGGAAATCGATGCTGTTATGGTGGCTACGCCCGACCATACGCATGCGCCTATAGCCTTGCCTTTTATGCAGGCGAAAAAACATGCCTACGTAGAAAAACCATTGACCCATAATATCAACGAGGCCCGTATGATGACCAATGTTGCCAAAGAGAATGGCATTGTCACACAAATGGGCAACCAAGGGGCCTCTAGTGACGGTAGTAGGGAAGCCAAGGAGTGGATTCAGTCGGGTGTTATCGGAAAAGTATACAAAGTTGATTGTTGGACAAATCGCCCCGTATGGCCGCAAGGAGTTCCCGTTCCGCAAGGGAAGGACCCTATTCCAAAAGGGCTTGATTGGGATTTATGGTTGGGACCCGCAGCAATGCGCGACTACAATAACTCGTACCTCCCTTTTAAATGGAGAGGTTTTTGGGATTTCGGCACAGGCGCACTGGGAGATATGGGTTGCCACATTATGGAAACACCTTTTGGGGTACTCGACCTTGGCTATCCTACCGAAGCGGAAGCCAGTTGTACTACCAATTGGGTAGGTGATTTTGTAGAGGCGGATTATAGCGCATCCTGCCCTGCATCTTCAATTGTTCGCCTCAAATTCAACACTGCCGAACACGGAGATATTGCCTTAAATTGGTACGATGGCGGACTCTTACCAGATTTACCGGACGAATTAAAAGATGATGAAACCATTGGTGATGGTGGAGGAGGTTCCATCTTTTACGGAACCCGTGGAATTCTGGTCTGTGACACCTATTCTAGAAATGCGCGTTTGCTCCCTTCGGAAACTATGAAATTACTGAACGCTCCCACACCATACTTAAATAGAATCGTGGGTGATACCAACGGACACCAACAAAATTTCGTTGATGGGTGTTTGAACGGGACTGAAACCTCTTCTGATTTCAAACGTTCCGGGCCATTGACAGAGGCGGTTTTAATGGGGAATTTAGCCATCAAAGCCTTTCAGTACAAAAAACTAAAACCTGGTAAAAAACTAGGCGATTGGGATCCTTTCGCATACCCAGGGCGTCGTAAAATTTTATGGAATGGTGCCAATATGAAGGTGACCAACTGGGATTTGGCCAATGAATGGGTAAAGGGCAAGTACCGAAAAGGTTGGGAATTGTCTTAAAAATTGTTCATTTGAAGCGTACCTTCCTACCAAGTCGGTACGCTCCAGCTGAACACTCAACTAACTCACTCTTTAAAATCTATAGCCTGCAGAAATCTGAAATACGTTGTTCACGTTTTTAATATTCGACTCCTCTGCATCATTTATGTTCAAAATACCTTTGTTATATCGTAGGCTGAAGAACAAATGATCTTTTAACTTGTACGAGGCCCCGATACCAAAACCTACATCAAATTTTTTGAAATCATCTTCGTTGATACCATTCGAAGAGATCAGAAACCCTAGAACAGGACCTGCTTCTGCACTAATACCATTCCATATAGCATATTTCCCTAGTATAGGCAGGTTTAAATAATCTAGCTTGATGTTGTCAACGGTCCCAAAACTCCAATCACTGCCCTGAGAGGAATACAACAGTTCAGGTTGTACCGATATTTTTTCCGAAATGGGAATTTCTGCAACACCCCCAATGTGGAAACTTACTCGAGACCCCAGGCCTCCGATACTTCCAATAGCATCCCCTCCAATAGAGGCCAAATTGATACCGGCCTTGACCCCGAATCCAAAATCTTGGGCATTTACTAAAGCGCCTGTAAAAAGTAGCGCCGCTAAAACAACTAATTTTCTCATAATACTTCTTTTAATTTGCATTGTTATACCCATTAATGTGCAAAACCATAAAAGGTAAACATGCAACTATGAGAAAAGGTCATATAATTTTACGAAAAGGAAGTTTCTAAGAGAAGTAGGAGTACTTGAGCGTACCTATTTAGCCAACTAGTTGTTGTAATTTTTTAATCGAGTGTTTTTCTTGAAGCGGATTGGCACAGCGCTCAATCGCATTTTGCAATGTGCGTCTTGCATCACCGACACGGTCCAAATCAGTAAAGATTTCTGCCTTCATCACATAATACCATGAACCAATTTTGGACAACTGTCAAAACAATTTTAACTGCCCATCCTTATATGCCGCATGTAGTTCTTTGTTCAGTCCTGGAAAAGTTTTGTCCTTAAAATACGTACGTCTTGCCAACTTCATTAAATCATGTATTTGAGTCGCAATCTTCCCCTCGCCTCGGCCTCGTATACCAAATCTACTATCGTTTAAATGACCATCATGGCACTCCGCGATCTGGTGCAATACCTTATCGGCCTTATCAGGCAATGTCTTTCGGATCCAATCTGCAAAAACTTGCCCAATAGCGCCATTAAGACGCACTACGGTAAAAGCAAAAGAACATGCCCCATTGTCCGAAACCGCTTTGGCCAGTTTAAGAATCTCATGACTGTTGATTCCCGGAATAATAGGTGCCAACATTGCATTAACGGGAATATCGTTTTCAGAAAGTATGCGAATGGTTTCCAAACGTTTTTTGATCGATACCGTCCTAGGTTCCAAAATACGCCTGGTTTCCTCAGATAAGGACGTGACCGAAATATTGACCCCTATAAGGCGGTCTTTCGCCAACTTCTTTAAAAGATCCAAATCGCGCAAGATCATAGCATTTTTTGTAATGATCCCAACCGGATGACGGTATTTTAAAAACACCTCCAAACAAGCCCTTGTAATTTGATACTTTTTTTCGGCAGGCTGATAACAGTCAGTATTTCCCGAAAGCACAATGGTTTCTGCTTTCCAATTTTTACTCTTTAATTTGGCCTCCAATAAGAGAGGTGCCTCTTTTTTTATTAGAATTTTACGCTCAAAATCAAGCCCTGCGCTGTACCCCCAAAATTCATGGGTATTGCGTGCATAGCAGTAAATACAACCGTGTTCGCACCCTTGATAAGGGTTCATTGAAAAAGCCATGCCCACATCGGGGCTTTTAACCTTATTCACAATGGTCTTTGGAAAAATAGGGAGGTATTGCGTTTTGTTGGTCTCGACTTCCTCCCCCTCTAACCTACAAAACTCTAAAAAATCGTCTCGTGTTTCGTAGATATGTTGGAAGAAACGATTGTGAACATTTTCTTGCGCACCCCGCCCTTTGATATATTCTTTGGATTTCAATTAAATGGATTTTATCCAAATTTATGGATTTATTCCATTTATAAAAGAGTAGGCATTGTTAATTGTGAATTACCTTTGTCAAGCATAAAACACAACGATGCCCAATTTGATCGCTGGCCTACTTACTTTCAGAAACTCCGTTGAAGTTACCGAACTGCACCTTGACGAGCTGTTTTTTGCTGCCTCGTTTGGCATAAAAAAGTAATTCATCGGCTTCTTTATTGATTAATGGCTTAGAGACCATGATGGGCAAACGTACTTCCTTATCATCGATCAGTTTCTTATAATCCATCTCGCCGGCCCCGTTCAGTCGGATGACGAACATATTTGGATTTTTGCTGTAGCCCTGTTTAAAGACAATTCGGTTTCTTCCCAGCTTTTGAGGGTGTTCCCCTGAATTAATGAAAAAGTACATATCATTGCCCTTTCCGAAAACGGAATAAGAAGCATAGGCTTCGTCGCCTCTGGTCACTTCTGTTTTATTGATATTTCGAGCCCATACCATTTCGCCATTTGCGTTCAGTTTGGCACAAACAATATCATTGTAATGAAAATTCTGCACCTTTCTGGTACTACTGTCACCAATATCATTCCCATCGGTTACAAAATATTCTTCCGCACTGAAAAGAATATCATTTGTTTCAGTTATATGGACATCTTTAAATATCAGATTTTTAATTTCGGCATCTACTTCCCTACCGAACTTATCGAGCATAAACTGATTCGAAAAAGCATTGTACTTTTTAGATTGCAAAGAGAGGTTCGTAGGATTCAGTTTAAAATACACAAGGCCGTTGTATCGTTTGTCCTTTCGATCCGCATAAAAGCCAACGGCCAAAAGGCCATCAGCGGTCAATATAGGTTTGAGCGCTTCGGGAAAGCGACCGGCATCGTTAAATTTCTGTATCTGATGACCTGTATTGGTAATACGAACCAACTCATACTGAAAACGACGCTCTTTGGCATCAAACCTACGCTTCTTAAAATAGGCTTTACCCATAAAATACAGTGTCTTCAAATCTTTTGAAACTGCTATGTTTTCGAACGCATAGTTCTTCTCAACTATCTGATCAGAAAAATCATAGGTCAGTTGTTTTTTTAAATCGGTACTGTACAGATACATATGGTACTTCTGTTTCTTCCCTTCTCGATGATGAACGGTTATGACAAATGCAGATCGTTCTTCATTGAAAAAAGTCGTTGTTGAAAAACCATTTCCGAAATTGCGATTGTATTTATTCACGGCAAGTGGGTTCAGCACTTCTTTCGAAGGTACCGACAATAGCGTTCGCTCGGTGAAATTAAAATCGTGCAACGGACTCTGGTGCGCTATATAATCATAGGCCTCGGTATCCCTATTGTATTTAAGTTCTAATAAGTACAGTTGCCCATTTCGAACAAAGGCATCGACCATATGCCTCCCTGCGTATTTGTAATTATAGTCTAGTTCTAGCTGCATCTCGGCATCGTACACCTCAATAAAGTGACCTTTTGGACGCAAAGGCATTCCCCCGTAGTAGGTACGTACCATGACCGTTCTATTTTGGTCATCGGAATTGACCGAAAGGACCGTCGAGTATTTGTATCTATCGGAATAATTTTCCCCTAGGCTATACTGCAAGGGCATTTCTTGTGCTTCTGCAATGCAAAAAGCAGTCAGAAAAAGCACCAGGGCAAGGCTTTTTCGAAGTGTCATAAGTAGGTTTTTGGGATATGCTATTCGCCAGGAAAATCGGCCTTGCGCTTCTCAAGAAAGGCGGTTGTACCTTCTTTAAAGTCAGCGGTTCCAAAACAGGCGCCAAAGGCCTCGATCTCGACGGCATATCCATTACTAGTATTGTTAAAACCAGCATTTACCGCTTTTATTGCCTGACCGATGGCTACGGATGAATTATTCGAAATTTTACGTGCCATTTTTTTACAGAATTCAATCAGGGTATCCTGAGGAACCACATGGTTCACCAATCCGTAGTTTGATGCGTGGTCGGCATCGATCATTCCCGCGGTCATAATCAATTCCATAGCCCTACCCTTCCCGATCAATTGCGGCAAGCGTTGTGTACCGCCATAGCCCGGGATTACTCCTAACGATACCTCCGGAAGTCCCATTCGTGCATTTTCACTGGCTATTCTAAAATGGCATGCCATCGCTAGTTCCAGCCCGCCACCGAGGGCAAATCCATTCACTGCAGCTATCACAGGGGTATGAAGGTTTTCAACCAAATCAAACAACAGTGCCTGTCCCTTTGCAGCCAAACGACCCCCTTCTTCCTCAGAAAAATTTGCGAATTCCGAAATATCCGCCCCGGCCACAAAAGCTTTTTCTCCGCTTCCCGTTACTATAATCACCTTTATTTGGGGATCGGCATCCAACATTTTAAAAGCCTCATGTAACTCTTGTATCGTTTCCCTATTCAAGGCATTGAGTTTACTCGGGCGGTTAATGGTAAGAACTGAAATGGTTTCCTGGGAATCGACTAAGATGGTGTTGAACTGCATACATAAAGGTTTTTCAAGACCGTTTACTTTTTTAGATAGTCATCTAAACGATCCAGTTTCGTATTCCAAAAATACTCATACTTTTTCAACCAAAACTGTACTTCTTCCAATGCTTTTAGTTGTAGGTAAAGAAATCGATCTCTTCCTTGCTGTTCTACTCCGACCAGACCGCTATCCAAAAGTACTTTTATATGTTTTGATACTGCCGGTCTGCTCATTTCAAAATTTTCCGCGATTGCGTTGATATTTACCGGCGCCTCGGCCACAAGGTCAATAATACTGCGCCTGGTGGGGTCTGCTATTGCTTTGAATACATCCATCATTTCTTCAAGTAAGCGGTTAGGTTTACGGTCAAAAGCTTTTTCTTCCATCCGTTGCTGAGAATTTGACGGACAAAAAACCGTTCAAAAACACCTTCAAATCCACTATGGGTAAAATTCAAATCTACGGTATCCCCTTTATCAATAAGCTGAAAAGATACTTTTGTTTTCATTTTACCGCTACACCAGCTAAATTCCAATAGTTTCTTCGGAATAATTGCGAGGATTTCACAATTAACGATCCCGTCGAAACTTCCTTGCGGTTTTGTTTTAAATTGAAAGGTATGTCCCAGCTCGGGTTTTATATCACAAGGCATCAACCACTCGCTCATAGCTTCTGCATTTGTCAAAGCCTCCCATAATTGATCTATGGAACAGGCGTAGGTACGTTTTAATACGATCGAATCTCTCATCCGTTAATGCTATAAGACTCTTTCAGAACCGCAAGCAACTGCTCATCTATATCCGAAAGTTGTTCAAGGGTCGTTTGATAATTGATCCGTTCACTGCTCCCTAACTCTTTTGCAGGTTCAAAACCCAATGGTTGCGAGCTCAAATTCACTCCTACCTGCAACTTAGATCCTTTGGTTTTTGCGATTGCAAATTGCTTTTTCCTGTAAAAGGGAATATAGGTTTTACAAGGCTGTACGCGTACATCAGCTCCAAATTGCAAAAGTGATCTCTTTAGCTTTTGGTACATTTGATCTGTATGGTTGTTTTCAAAAATCAATTTTTCAAAAGTATCGGAGGCCGCATAGGGGTCGCTATCCGAGAACAGTTCATACACTTTCTGCGCTTGAAAATGTCCCAAACCATGTTCCGTTTTTAAAAAGGTGCAGATTTCTTTTTTAGTTGTTAGGTTCTTTTTTACCAACAATTTTATCCACGCTTTGGCGTCTTTACCGGTTTTACTTTTTAAATTCCGGAGGACGGCCTCCCCCATTTGTTTTGGTCCTAGTGCCATAGAATTGAATTTATGTAACATTTTGGTTACAAATATATGTGTAACTTTTTAGTTACGCAAAAAAATTTATAAAAAACTACGTACAATAATCAATTTTCTCAATGAAATCAGTAGTTCAGGGCGTATTAAGACGAATCTTTTTACTTGGTATGGAGGCCTGGTTCTTTGGGAAAACGCACCGTAAAGACAGTACCTTTGCCAAATTGTGAAGTAAAATCTATGCTTCCCTTATAAGTTTCGACAATGTTTTTTACCATTCCCAAACCAAGCCCCATACCACTGGATTTCGTGGTGAACTTGGGTTCAAAAATCTTGTCTGCAAACTCATCAGCGATACCGAAACCATTATCAGCAACAGAAATCTTTATAAAACCTTCTTCGGAAGCCACCGAAACTAAGATACGCGGTGCTTCTACTTCAGGAACGGCTTGAATAGCGTTCTTAACCAAATTGGTTACTACGCGAATTAACTGGGTACGATCCAACTTGCCAATGATTTCTTCTTCATCTGAAATAAAGTGAATATAGTCTTCGTTGAAAATATCCAATGCCAACCGTACAATTTTCACAACGTTCAGGGTCTCATTTTGCTGTGCCGGCATTTCGGCGAAGTTTGAAAAAGCCGAGGCAATACTGCTCATTGTATCGATTTGTTGGATCAACGTATCGGAATATTCCGCTACCTTCTTGTCAATATCAGGATCGTTTACATCGAACTTGCGCTCAAAACTCTGTACACTCAGTCGCATAGGGGTAAGCGGATTTTTAATTTCATGGGCAACCTGCTTTGCCATCTCGCGCCAAGCCTGTTCTCGTTCGCTTCTGGCAAGCTTTGCGGCACTTTGTTGCAATTCATCGATCATGCTATTGTAAGAGGCGACCAATTTCCCGATCTCTTCTCCTGGTTCCGCAACAAAAATCTTTTCATTGCGCCGTGTTAGATCGGTCTTGCCCAACATATCGGAAATCGTTTGTAACGACCGTGTAATATATTTTGAGATAAAGTACGCTAGGGCTATGGCCAACAAGAGCATCAAAAAGTAGACCCCGCCAAGTCGCATCAAAAACTCCTTTAGTTCCTTGTCATTGAAGGTATTATCTTCAAAATAAGGAAGATTAAGAATACCAATGGGTTTGAACTTGTGATCTGTGATATAGGTATACGAGGCCTGGTATTTATCCCCTGCGGCCGAATTTTCTTCTACATACCTGTTTTTTGCACTTTGCGCTAAGTTATTGAGTACTTCCGCATCCAAGCAATTCGAAATAGAATCGCTCTCGAACTTCGGACGGGAACTTTTAATAAGCCCCCCTTCTAAATCATAGATATTAAAGTTTACGTTCTGTACGTCCGCTATTTCGTAAATTTCCGTCTGAAAAATGAGCTCTAAATAGGGCGTTGTTTGGGGATAGGTAGTTTCTTTAAGTGTGTAGTGAATACTTTGCTTAATCTGGTCCTCTTTCCGCTCCAAGCGGTTGTCATGATAGTCCCTGTTCTGTTCATGGTACTGGTATACGGTGATCCCTGCAATCAAGACCGAGGCGATCAAGACCAGCAGAATCATAGAGATAAAGATTCGCGACCGTAAGGAGAATTGTTTGAACAAACGTCTATTGCTTTAAAGGTTAAAGATAGTAATAATGCCTTGGTAAAGGATACTATCACCTGGCGGTATCAGCTTCCTATACAAATGGTTTTAACAAAAACCAAGCCGTTTTGAGTGCGCGTAGAACCATTTATATAATTAAGTGGCGCATAGGAAAATAAGAAAGCAATTTTCATAGTATATTTGATTTTGAAATGTAGCCATTTATCCCATGCAAGATTTTCTTTTCTACATTGCGTTAGGACTAAAACATGTCCTCGACTTAAACGCCTATGACCACATTCTATTTTTGGCAGCTTTGGCCATTCCCTTCACCTTTAAGCAATGGAAGCCCGTCTTGGTGTTAGCGACTATTTTTACGATTTCCCATTGTGCGGCATTGGCATTATCAGTTTACGAAATACTTGTCATGGATGTCGGCCTCATAGAATTCTTGATTCCCGTAACCATTTTCCTGACGGCCGTTTTCAATTTACTTTATCTAAAAACCCCGAAAGAACAGAAAAGCATTCTCTTGCATGCCATTGCCACTGCTTTTTTTGGGCTGATCCATGGGTTTGGTTTTAGCAATTACTTTAAGATGTTAATGGCGGAAGAAAGTGATAAGTTATCTCCCCTACTTGGTTTTGCGGTAGGCATAGAACTTTCCCAAGTACTGATCGTGCTGGGAGTACTGGCCCTGGCATATGTAATTCAATCGATCTTTAAGGTAAAACAACCGCTATTTATAGGTGTCGCATCAATTTTGATTATATTACTTACCATACCGATGCTATTGGAAACCTACCCGTTTTAGAATTTCACGTAATATTAACCAATTTTCGTTGTAGGACTTTCACAAAGCCGGTATCTTAGTGGTTTGGCAATGTTCGACCCACAGGCGAACAGGAGCATTTTTTGTATGAAACAGAGCAAACAGGAGAAATACGACAAGGCCTATCTTCGCATGGCACTTGAATGGGGAAAACTCTCCTACTGCGAACGCAAACAGGTGGGTGCGATCATTGTAAAAGATCGTATGATTATATCTGATGGATATAACGGCACACCGACCGGTTTTGAAAATTACTGCGAGGATGAAGAAGGGTATACCAAATGGTATGTATTACATGCCGAAGCAAATGCCATTAGCAAAGTGGCGGCATCAACGCAATCATGCGAAGGCGCAACCCTTTATATAACACTATCGCCCTGTCGCGAATGCAGTAAGCTCATTCATCAATGTGGTATTAAGCGTGTGGTATATCAAACTGCTTACAAAGACGATTCGGGCTTAACTTTTTTAAAAAAAGCGGGGATTGAATTGGTGCATCTTCCTATTATTGAAAACCTGGTATCCTAGCTAAAAACGGTATGAAAAAAATCAGCTACTACATATGGCCCACGATTATCGCTGCCGCTTTGGGAATTGGAATTTTTGTGGGAGGCAAGTTGAATTTTAACGATTCTCCCGAAAAGCTATTCACTACAAATTCTAAAAAAGACAAACTTAATCGGCTTATTGATTACATCGATTATGAATATGTGGATGAAATTGATACCGATAGCATCGTAGATGTCACGGTCAATAATATCTTGGAAAAACTAGACCCACATTCGGTGTACATTCCTGAGCGTGAAATGGATAGGGTTGCCGAAAATATGAAGGGAGATTTCGTGGGAATAGGTGTTAACTTCTACCCCTATAGAGATACCATTTCGGTGATTAGAACTATTGAAAAAGGCCCAAGCTATGTCGAAGGCATTTTACCCGGAGATCGTATTCTTATGGCCGACAATGACACCCTTTACGGAAAAAATTTAGGGAGCGAAGCAATCGTGAAACGATTGAAAGGGAAAAAGGGTAGTTCGGTAAAACTAAAGGTATATCGGAAAGCGGAAAACAAGTTTTTTACGGTAAACGTGAAACGCGATGTTGTACCACTCAAAAGTGTTTCGGCCTCATATATGCTTACCGAAGACATGGGTTATATTCAGGTAAACCGTTTTGCTGAATCTACTTTTAAGGAATTCAAGGCGGCACTTCGTAATTTGCAGCGACAGGGTGCACAAAAACTGACCTTGGATCTTAGGGATAATCCTGGTGGCTATCTTGGTATTGCCGAACAAATGGCCGATGAATTCCTGAAAGATGGCAAATTGATACTGTTCACTAAAAACAAAAAAGGAAAAATAGACAAAGTGTATGCCACCGACAAGGGCTCTTTTGAGAACAAACCTGTTTATGTGCTGATAAATGAGCGCTCCGCTTCTGCAAGTGAAATTATTGCAGGTGCCCTTCAAGACAACGATCTTGGCACTATTGTGGGAAGGCGTTCTTTTGGCAAGGGCCTCGTTCAAAGGGAAATGGAATTAGGCGATGGTTCTGCAGTTCGCCTGACCGTATCGCGCTATTATACCCCCACAGGACGTTCGATACAGAAATCGTATCAAAAAGGGAACAAAGATTACTATCAGAAGTTTACCGATCGGTACCATAATGGGGAGATGATTTCTGTAGATAGCATTAAAGTCGCGGATTCCCTAAAATTCACCACGCCGAAAGGCAAAGTGGTCTATGGCGGCGGCGGTATTATTCCAGATGCGTTTGTACCTATAGGAAACAATGAAGAGGAAGGTATTGATGCGCTCGACAGTTCTGGTTTCTTTTCCTATTTTGTCTTTGGCCACCTAGATGAGGACCGAACACGCTACAAAGACTACACGAAGGAATCTTTCGAAAAAGATTTTAGGGCAGATGATATTTTATTTGAACAATTTATTGATTTTCTTATTGCTAGCAATTATCGAATGGACTATTATGCCCACGAAGAACGCATCAAACTATACCTGAAAGCCTCGATGGCAGAACAATTGTTCAATGCCGATCTGTATGCAAAAATTAAGAGCAAAGAAGATGCAATGCTGCAAAAAGTATTGGAGCTCGATAGGCCTGTCGTGTCACAAGACGAGGTCGAAGCCATTGAAAGTCAGAATTAATTCTCGTTTACTTTTTTCTGTATCTTCTTGGAAGTCATATATATCAATAGCAGCACAATTGCACATAAAGAGGCCACAATGCCTATCAAAGCAATAATACTATTCCCTTCCAAAAGATTTTGAAAATCCAGTAAAGTAACGTTATAGGCGATCAGCGCAATCGCAATCAAAATTAATACAATGGTCAGCGTTTTACTCATTTTAAAATATCTTTAACCGCACTATGACTGTACAAAAAGTCCGTTTATGTTGGTAGCAAACAACTTTACCGCTATGGCCAACAGAATCACTCCGAAAACCTTTCGGATTACACTAACCCCGTTCTTCCCCAAAAACTTTTCGATGCGTACCGAAGACTTTAATACAAGGTACACAAAAATTATGTTCACTATAATGGCAACTATGATATTCTCTACATAGTATTCCGCCCTTAATGAAAGTAATGAGGTAAGTGTTCCCGCCCCTGCTATCATAGGGAATGCTATGGGAACTATAGACGCGCTTTCGGGTTCGTCATCTCTATAGAGTGTAATCCCTAAAATCATTTCAATCGCCAAAAAGAAAATTACAAATGCCCCTGCAACGGCGAACGAATTGACATCGATTCCGATCAAGTTCAAAATCTCCTCTCCCAAAAACAAAAATGCCACCATCAAACAAGCCGAAACTATAGACGCCTTTTCAGATTGAATGTGCCCTGTTTTGCTTCGAAGGCCAATAACGATAGGAATACTTCCCAAGATATCGATCACGGCAAAAAGCACCATGGTAGCGGTCGCAATTTCTCGAAAATTAAAATGAAAAGTCATCTGCCTTTAATTTTTGACAAAACTACGTTTTCCACGGTAGTTTTATTTCTTTTCTCTAAAATAATTCTGTTTTGAAAAGCGCCAAAAGGGTATCTTTACCCATTGAAACCACCTGTATGTTCCAACTCGGAAAAACCATTGTGTCGGAAGAAATCATCGAGCATGATTTTGTGTGTAACCTTACTGCATGCAAAGGTGCTTGCTGTATCGACGGGAATGCGGGAGCTCCTTTAGAAGATAAAGAAACCGAAATCCTTGTCGACATCTACGCAAAAGTAAAACCCTTTCTGAGGGCAGAAGGTATTGCCGCAATCGAGTCGCAAGGTGCCTTTGTAAAAGGGGAAGATGGCGAATGGGAAACACCCTTGGTCAATGAAAGCGAATGTGCCTACGTTGTATTTTCGGAAAACGGCACCGCAAAATGTGGTTTGGAAGAAGCCTATAATGCGGGGATTACCTCATGGAAAAAACCGGTTTCCTGCCATTTGTACCCGATTCGGGTACGGGAATATACCGAACTCACCGCAGTGAACTACCATAAATGGGAAATTTGCGACCCCGCTTGTAGTTTGGGGGCCGAACTGAAGGTTCCTATTTATAAATTCGTAAAGGAAGCGCTTGTTCGAAAATTTGGAACAGCATGGTACGAAGAACTGGAAAAAGTCGCAGAAGAGCACCTTAGACCGTAGGAATACGCAGCACTACTTTGGTCCCGGAAGGCACCCCCTCTTCATCGTGAAGGTCAACGATATCTACTTCGAAGGAATTTTGATAGTCTTTTGAGAAATTGGCCAATCGCTCCTTTGTAATATCAATTCCCACAGATTTACGTTTGAGCACTTTCCCATCTTTAATTTTTTGCGCAGCTACCCTGCCTACACCATTGTCGGTAATACTAATGTAGATGTAATGTTCATCATCACGGCTTACACGCAAGTCGATATTTTTGATGCCTTCCTTAGAGGAAAGTCCGTGCCACAAAGCATTTTCCAAAAAAGGCTGTAAAATCAAGGAGGGTATCTTTACTTGATGTACATCAATACCCGGGTCAATGCTTATTTTGAAGTTAATTTCATTGGAGAAGCGAATATCTTCAATGTTCATATACAATTCTACCGTTTCGAGCTCTTCGGCCAGAGGTATTTCTTTTAGCGAGGAGGCTTCCAAAATTTTCCGTACCAATTTGGAAAATTTGTTCAGGTAATGAACGGCATTTTTCTGCTCGTTATTAATAATGTAAAGTTTAATTGAATTTAGAGAGTTGAACAGAAAATGTGGATTCATTTGACTGCGAAGCATACTCTGTTCCAGTGTTAGTACCTTTTTTTCATTTTTAAGCTGGTATTGTCGATAAAGAATATAGAAAATACCTGCCAATAGGGCCAAGGCTATACCACTAATAAGAATCAACGTTTCGTTCTTTCTAAGTTTCAACTTCACATTCTCGTTCTCCATCGCCAACACTGCAATCTCGTTGGTTTTTTTCTCGGTGTCGTAGCGAATGATAATGTCGTTCACATAGCGAAGGTTGCGTTCATTTGAAACCTCTCGCTCAAAATGTTGCTCTTTTTTATAATACTCCAAAGCAGTTTCAAAATCTTTCTGTTTGATGGCCAAATCAGATAAAAATCCGTACGCTTCGGACTGGGAAGCAATCAACTCGAACTTCTCGGCCAACGCCAACCCTTTAAGTAGGTACTGCTTCGATTCCCTAAACCGATTTAAATGAATCAACGTCCAACCAAGGTTAATATACACCGAGCTAAGAACCGACATATCACCGATCGCCTCTGCCTTTGTTGCCGCCACTTCCAGCATTTCCAAAGCCTCTTCGGTCTTATCTTGATGAACAAATACGTGGGCAATACTATAATTACAAATAACCCTCCCTTTATCAGAATCAATTAGCTCGTTGTATCGCAAAGAGGTTTCAAAACTCTCCAAGGCCTCGGTCAATTTTCCCTGCGCCTCATAACACTCCCCTACGTTTTGATGATTAATGGCCAACCCAAGATTGTTCCCCAACTCCTCATCCAGTCTTATTGATTCGGTAAACTGTTCAATAGCTTTGGTGTATTGTTGTAGGGTCTGGTAAATGTTCCCTATGGCATTTAGAGAAACATTGATACTTCTCTTTAGCCCTATGGAAGGATTTTCTACACTTTCTGCCAACTCCAAAGCCTTTTGATTATAATCCAGTGCGGCCGTAATATTGTCTGTCTTTCGATGAATGACGCTGATCATATTAAGGCTATACACCTCAAACTCTATGTTCTTTGCCTCTTGTGCCACCTCATAGGCATCGTGGTGCAAGGTCAAACTCTTAGAAAATTCTGAAATATTCCGGTATTTCCTACCCAATTGGTTTAGTACATACGCCTGCCCATCCAAATACTTTTTATCAAGGGCTTTCTTGGAGAAAAAACGCATCAAAACGGTGTCGTTTCGAAAAGGTCGTAAAACCGCATCAAGATCCCTGTAGGTAGTAGGGGCCGCCTTGATCAAACTATCCGTCTTTTTTTCGAATGTCTCCGGAATTTCTTGGCTCCAAGCACTTTCACAAAAGTATAAAAGTGCTAAAACGGGCAGTACGCCCGTTCGAATCTTAAAGTAGATATTTTTAAAGAGCCCAAGCATAAAAGGTTCTAGAGCATGTCTAGAAAATCAGATTTTTTCTGCCTAGATACCGGGATCTTGTGGTTCGACTTTAGGACAACATAGCCATCTGTCTTCAAGAATTCTTTAATCTTGGAAAGGTTGATAATGTAGGAGTTGTGAATTCTGAAAAAAGATTCTTCGGGTAACAGCTCATTCACTTCTTTCAATTTCTTCGTTAAAACAATTTTTTGCCCATCAGATAAATAAACGGTGCTGTAATTCCCATCAGATTCGGCATACAATATCTCGTCACTTTCCAAAAAAAGTAATTTCCCATCGGTATTGATCGTAATCTTCTTGTGAAGCGCGTTGGCATTGAAATTCAAGAGGATTTTTTCCAGTCGTTCAACAGAGAAATTCTTTGAATTGTGTTTTTTGATTTTAACAATGGTATCTTTTAAATCATCGGTATCGATCGGTTTTAGCAGGTAATCGATGGCTTCGTTCTTCAATGCCTTGATCGCATACTGGTTATAAGCCGTGGTAATGACTACCGGAAAGTTCTTATTGGTAAGTTTTTGAATGAACTGAAACCCATCCATTGTAGGCATTTCGATATCCAAAAAAAGGCAATCCGGGGTGTTTTTTTCAAGATATCCCAATGCTTCCTTTGGATCTGTAAACGAAGCTCCGATATTAATTTCATCACTGAAATTGGTAAGCTCCCAAGAAAGGCTCTGTATCGCTTTTAACTCGTCATCTACTAGTACCGCTTCTATCATTTTGATATCGAATCTTTAATCTTAAGTTAATCAAAAATAGCATTAAGTCTCATTTTTTCAAGAAAAGATGTATCAATGGGAGCATATGCCGTATGATTGGTCGAAAAACGAACAGAAACAGATTTACGATACCCAATCACACAAAAAGAAAGAAAATACTTACTCAAAAAGCGGCTTCTCCAGTTCCTGTTTTTCTGTCTTGCCATTTACACATAAAATTAGACCATTCATACATTCCCAATTTTCACACCTGTATGATTCCTATACTTTTAACTCCGACGAAATTAAACATTTCAGATCCCCTACAATAATGGACAAAAACTTAAAGGGAACTTACAATGAAAAAATGTGTGATCATGTTTGTAATTTTTGTTTTTATGCTTTTGATCGCAACCGTGGTCAACAGATATGATACAAATCAAAGCACGACAAATCTTGCAATTGCAGAAAATAGTGAAAGTACTGCAATAGAGATGAAACTTAAATAATTCGACAAAAATGCTCCACAACTTTTAACAGTTATGGAATAAAATTTTCGCATCGCTATTAATTTGCGAAAATTAACAATGTATTAACATAAAGTTTTGATTTATAAGGGGTTTTGAACGGAAAATATGTATTTTTACCTTCTGTTTCCCCCGTTAGCATCACTACAAAGTAATGATGGTTTTACCCTCATGCTTTTTAGACATGCAGATTAATAAAAGTATACGGTTTTTGGGTTTTTAAATAACCCTGAACATATTTATGAAACTGCCAACCAATAGGTACGGCTCTACGGTCATGTTTTAAATAAGAACGTGAATTGTCGAAAGACAACCATCTGATGAGTTTGCACCACAAGACACCAGATCAATTCGTTGGTTTGGTGATTTGCTAGATGATAGGTTTCGGGGGAACTACCTTAGTCAGCATCATGTGATGTAACATCGATTTCGATACATCGGGAGGGTCGTACAGGTTTGGTGGTATCATAATACGATTTATTTCCTTTTCAACACTTTCCATTTTTCCAAACGTATTTTCAGGTAGCTTTTTGCATAGGCACAAAGCAAATGACAATGAAACCCATTGCCCAACACCTGCGTTAAAACATTTGCCCCACTCAAAACAAGCATACAACCCTACATTATTAGAAAGAAATTAAATAAAAGGATTACAAGCCTACAGGGTATTTTTGCTGCAGTTTATATAAAAAAAATGACCAAAAATACATGATTGCCCTCCGCATATACATTTTACTCTTTCAATTGTCGGCCAACGAATACTTTTACCACGTTTTATAAAATTCATGTTTACCTTTTAAAAATGATGGAACCAACAACTATAAACCAAAACAGTATGAAAAATATGAATTACTTATTACTTATGGGAGCCATGTTGTTAGGAATCTCATGTTCCGACCGTCCCACCACAGAAAACGAATTGAAAGCTGTTTCCTATAGCGCCAACGAAAATGAAGGGAACGCCTTTATGGAGTTGTATTTGCACCAACATTCGCTGGAAACGACCTTGACCGAACTAAATTGTCAAAAAGAATTCCTCATCTCCGAAATCGAAGCTGGTAACGAAGAACTGTTACCAGAGCTCGAACAAGTACAAATGGGCATTGAACAGCACAGTTACTTTTATGAAGTGAACCAAGAACTTCTTTTAGGAATTAGATGTCCGACCAAAAAATGTCCACGACCAAAGCCAAACCCCTGTGGAGACCTTAAAGGTTGTGCCCTAAGCTGCCCGATCAGAATGCCGGAAGATCGATTGATTCTTTGGGTGCCAGGAGGGCAGGAAGGAGCTATTGACATTACCCTCGTAACCTTTGAAGGAGAACCCTGTGGTGAAGTAGTAGATATGTATGAAGTTGAAGGGGGTGAGAATTTGGTTGGTATTGTGTTAGAGAGCAATGGATGCAACGACGGTTTCATTGAGGTTCGAAAAGAATATGAATATGCCGAAGGAGGTTCTATATTGTATCGCGTGCCGATTTCCAATGACTAGAACCTATAACACTAAAAAGATGAATTATAAGCCCCGGGGATTTTTCGGGGCTTTTAAATGATGAAAAAAAGTAATCTCGTACCGATCTTTCTACTGGTTTTCTTCCTTGCTTTTTCTCAAGCCGAAGAAAAACAAACTGCGCTATTGAATTCCTATTTTGATCAGGGGTACGAACAAACGTACCAAAACAAGGACAGCGCCTATTTTTATTTTGAAAAAGCACTACAGCTGGCGAAACAACTAAATGACCTCCCTACGCAACTAGATATCATTAGTTATACAATTCACGCGGCGGATTATCATTATGATTTAAGGAAACTTCAGGGCGAACTTTCGAAAACAGAAAAAATATTACTCCAAAAAAACGCTTCCAATACTATTGAAGGTTTTGGAGACTACCATGACTCATACCTACTCGATAAAGGGAATTATTATTTCAAGACCAAGGAATACGAAAAGGCAAAAACCTATTTTCAACAACTATTCAACACCCTTACAAAAATACCAACAAAGCAGCTTGACCAAGATCAAGTTGAGACGCTCTACACCGCTTTTACTTTTTTAGCGACCATCTATAAAAACACCGGTAAATTTGACTTGTCCGAAGAATTTTACCTGAATGCCATCAACTTTGTGGACAAAAACAAGTTGAAATTCCAGGACTATCAAGATTACATAAACAATTCGAATCGTTTGTTGGCACAATTATATAGCCAAACCGGACAATACAAAAAGGCGAATCACCTTTTATCCCAAGCACGAACTACCTATCTACGTTACTACGAAAAAGATAGCAAGTTCAAGAACAACGTCATTAGCATTCACCAAAAACTGGCGGAAAATTGCCTTGAGCAAGATAGCCTCGCAAAAGCCTTAAATTGGCTAGGGAAAGGGAAGGAATACTTGACCGAAAAAGACCCCTTCTTTAAAGAATACCTTGTGCTGTACGGGGATGTATTTGCAGGTTCTTCAGAAGCAAAAAATAGTTTACAGCAATACGAACTTGCCTTAAACGCGTATACGGACTATCACAAAAACCAGCCACACCAAGATATCGCAAAGATTCATGGCAAGATCGCCGCTTTTTATTTAAAACAGGGCGATTTTGAAGAAGGGTTGCAGTCAATAACACATGCCCTTACAAACTCGGGTAGAAAGGTCGCCCTTGTATCATATGATACTCGAATACCTCCTGAAACGGTTTTTTCCAAAAGACAATTATTGCATTTGCTCGACGTAAAATTGCAGCTACTGCAGCTCGGTTTCCAAAAATCTGGACAGTACGGGTATCTAAGAGCTGCATTGACAACAAATACGAACATCCTACAAACATTCGACTTATTAAAAAAAGAGTTCGACAGCAAATTGGATAAACAATTCCTGGCCGAGACCTGCTATCCTATTTTTCATCATATGATTGCCATAGCGCATCTTGCCTATGAACGGGAAAAAAATCCGAGCTTTGTTGAATTGGCGCTGAACATTGCAGAAAAAAACAAGGACTTTATACTTCTAGAAGCCCTTAGAAGTACCAGTGCCAGTAAATACGGAAACGTTCCCGAGCACATCCTTGATAAAGAATCCCAATTCCGTTCAGAGATTGCCAATTTAGAAACCCGGCTTTTTGACAAACCCGAAGACAGTCAAACGTTTTCCACGCCCTTGTTTGAACTCAAAAAAGAATACTATACTTTTTTAGATAGCATAAAGTCTACCTACCCAAAATACCATCAGCTGAAGTACGGCACTAAAACCTTGCCTCTTTCTGAAATTAGGACTACGCTTTTAAAAAATCAGGGCACTTTACTCTCTTATACGGTGACCGCCGAGCATCTGTACGTGATCACCCTGAGTGACACAAAAGAGGCATTTTTAAAAATTCCTTTTACAGCGTCTGACAGGAGTAACATACGAAAATTCTACACCCTTATTTCGACCCCCTCTATTGCACAAGATTCTCAAATCTCAGAAGTAGGGGAACTGCTATTCGAGAAGGTGCTCAAAAATTCACTAAAAGGGTTCAATACAAAACAATTGACTATTATTCCCGATGGTTTACTACACTATATTCCTTTTGACATCCTTTCTGAAAACGGTTCTTACTTGCTAAAAACGAAAAGTATTGGTTACGGAAACGCTATTAGTTCGCTCATTTCACTTAAAAATAATCCAAGACAGAAAAATGCAAAAGTACTGGCATTTGCCCCTCGTTTTGAAGGTGCTGATAACGAGAGTAGCACGCGGCAATTTGGACAATTGGCTTACAACGACCAAGAACTCGTTAAAGTCAACGCATTTTTTAAAACGTCTTCTTATTTATATGAAAAGGCAACACTGCAAAACTTTAGGGAGCAGGCACCATCATTCGGAATTATTCATTTAGCTACCCATGCATCGGCGAACGATGAGTTTCCCGACTACTCCTATTTGGCATTTAGTCAAAATGAAAAGGAAAACATTCTGTACACAAAAGATCTTTACGGGAGTACCATCAATGCCGAGATGGTCACACTAAGCGCTTGCCAAACAGGCATCGGCAAGCTTCGAAACGGGCAAGGAATGCTAAGTTTATCAAAAGGATTTTATTATGCGGGTGCCAAGTCTTTAGTAAATACCCTTTGGAAGATAAACGACAAAAGCAGTGTGAAATTAATGGAGTTTTTCTATGAAAATTTGAGTGAGGGCAAAACAAAACAGGAAGCCTTGCGTGCTGCCAAATTAAAGTACTTGAAAAACACAGACGACCCTTTGTTACGACATCCTTATTATTGGTCGGCCTTTGTCGTATCGGGAGATACTGCCCCTATCGCAAGAAAAACCTGGGCACAATATGCAACCTTCGGAATTCTTGGTTTATTCGTTCTTGGCTTTGTTACCCGCCGATTGGGCCTATTCTAAGGCATCCAAAATATTGGTTGCCGCATCGGCTTTAAAAGTCTTATTTGCAATCACCTTACGCAACTGCTCCTTACTTTTTTCCAATTCTCCCAATTTTAAGTAACTAAGCGCCAAATACCAGTTGGCACGATCTCCCAAGGCACCATCTTGTGCCATATAAGATTGTAAAGCAGCTACCGCCTTATTATGATTTCCCAGCTGCATATGAACAATGGCACTGTAGAATTCGATATAAGGATCGTTCTGCTCCTGGTTCAATTCACTAAAAAGTTCAAGTGCCAAGGCATATTCATCATTTTCATAGGCTATAAAGGCCCGGTCTTTAAGATCATCGATCTGGTTACCTCGCTCTATTGGGTGCACCACATTATCATAGGGTTCAAAGTTGGCTTCATAAAGCTGGTTGGGATCCATCGCACCCGTATTAAAGAAAAGCCACGAACCCAAACCAAGAACCAAAGCAATCGAGGCAGCAGCTAACCACGGGCGCAGTTTGAATACTTTTACCGGCCTGGAGGGTTCCTCTTTTCCTAAGGATTCGAACAATTCTTTGATTTCTTGGCGCTCTTGTTTTTTTAAGGCACCCTGTAATTCCATTTGAAATACCAACTCCTCTTCAAATTCAGCATCCGTTGCTCTTAAACGCGCTACCTCTGCCAATCCGTTTTCATCGAGCCCCCCTTCAAAATATGCATTGATCAATGATTCTTTATCCATTTTGCCGTTGTATTAGATCTCTCAACGATTTAAGACATCTCGATTTTTGACTTTTTACCACATTCTTATTTTCATATCCTTGCTGAGTCATGATTTCGTCCAACTTTAGGTTTTGCAAATAAAATAGCTCAAGCACTTCTCTACACTTGTCCCCTAACCGT
Organism: uncultured Flavobacteriaceae bacterium; assembly: GCA_938020445.1. Classification (GTDB taxonomy): domain Bacteria; phylum Bacteroidota; class Bacteroidia; order Flavobacteriales; family Flavobacteriaceae; genus Pelagihabitans. Next base: position 28,404 of record CALIIC010000031.1, read on the forward strand.
TTAAAATTGGCCAATAGCAATTTTTGATAATCACTAGGACCTTCGTCTGATGAAACGTCTTGGATGACGGCTTGCTCATATTGGTCAAAGTTGTACTCCTCATCTGTGTATACCTGTTTTTTTGAATCCCGAAAGTGCTTGAAAAGCATAAATTTTCCTGTTCCAAAAAGATAGGTCTTCAAAGTACTCTTTAATTGATCGAGCTTTCCCGCCAAGGCATTTTCATAGAGCACGATAATCGCATCTTGAAACACATCCTCGAGCAATGATTCATCATTTGTGTACCGAGAGGCGAATTTGAAAAACTCAACCTTATACTGCTTGTAGACGCTCTTAAGAGCATTTCTGTCCCGCTTTTTTAATTGGGCAAGTAGTTGCTCATCTTTCATTAGTGCTGGTTTCTGTCGGAGGTTAACATCATTAAATATAAAATTTTTTTAGGGAGCGTGTTGACCTTTTTAAATCTTAGGTACAAACCACTGTATAACCTTAAAAAAATACATACAAATGAAAACGAACTTCACTACAAGAGGAATTTCCGATAACCTTATCCGAAGAACCGTATGTGCGTTCCTGCTGCTTGGGGGACTTCTAAGTTCCTGTACCGAAGGAGCGGTTGATCGAATTTTTGAAGAAATAGACGCTTTAGAGGATACCGGAAGTCTAACCAAACTAAAAGGACATTGGATACGAGTCGAAAGCACTAATGCCAGTTCTGATAATATGATTATCAAAATGACAGGAACTAGCGGTGAGATTATTGACAAGGCGCAATCAAACTTTGAAAACGGTGCGATCAAATGGAAGGAAGTGGAAGTCGTTGACAGCGAAAATTACCTACATCAAGAACTCGGAAGTGATGGCCTGTACTATGAGGGCACCATGAAATTTGGACAAGACGATACCCTGCGCATTTCGGTGGTCGCCAACGGAGCAGGTACTAATCAAAAATGGATTAAAAATTAAATAACCCACGGCATGTTTACCTTTTTAAAAAGTGGGTACCAATGGCTGTAATCTAATTAAAAAAACAATCATGAAAAAAAGAAACATATTCACAAAACGAATTTTAAACGCTGCACTCATTTGCCTCTTTGGTGGCAGTAGCGTTCTTTTCAACGCCTGTTCAACAGAATCGGTCGTTGAAACGATAGACATTATAGAGGAAGGGGTCGAAACGGAAGCCACTTTGGACAATCTCAACGGAGAATGGATTCGAATTGCCAGTAACAACCCAGTTGCGGATGGTATTATCATCGATATGTCTGGCACATCGGGTACAATTACAGACAAGGCAGGATCTGGTTTTGCAATCGGGGATATTAAATGGAAAAATATTAAAGCGGTAGACGCCGAAAATTTCACCCATGAAGAACTAGGAAGTGACAGTGCCTACTACCAGGCAACGATGTTATTACAATCAGATGACACCTTGCGTATTTCGGTAGGGTCGTCTGGAGCAGGGAACGCTCAAAAATGGGTGCGTGAGGGCCAATACATCCCTATAGACAGTCAAGGCCCCACCACAACAGAGACACTTCCTTGTAGTATTAGTGAAGCCCGTACCCTTTCGAACGGTACCGCAGCAGTCGATTACTATATAGATTGTGTATTGGACATAACGGCGCCATTAACGATCGAACCCGGCACGGTTATTCAATTCGGCGAAAATGCCGGCTTGGGCATCTATGACAGTGGGTCTTTAAACGCCAAAGGAACAGCCGATGCACCCATTGTATTTGAAGGTGAAAATACGGTAGACGGGTACTGGCGCGGCATACATATCGAAACTCGATCCCTGAACAACCTACTTGAAAATGTACGCATTCAAGATGCTGGAAGCAACTATGTGTATTGCTGTAACGGGGTAGCGAGCTTGTTTTTAAAAGGGGCAAAAGTTGGCCTAAAAAATGTTCAAATCACCAACGGAGGCGGTCGTGGCATTATGGCTATTGGCGATACGGAGTTCGAAACCTATAGCAACCTGAGAATTAACAGCCATGAAGACTATCCATTATATCTAAATGGGGCAATAGCCGATGGATTGGATGGTACGACTTCAGATTACAGTGGCAATGACAAGGATTACGCATTCATCACCGTTGCCAATATCGCGCAGCCTACTAAATGGAGCAAACTAAATGTTCCTTATTTAATAGAAGGTAAGGTCTTGGATGTAACCGATGCCTTCACTTTGGAAGCCGGCACGGAAATTGTTTTTCAGGAAAACGGTGGAATCGGAGTCTATGATCAAGGGTCATTGGCCGTACAAGGAACCGCTTCCGAACCGGTGAGCATGAAGGGCTTCAGTCCCATCCCAGGTTTTTGGCGTGGTATTCATATGGAAACGACCAGTATTGAAAACTCCCTAAACTACCTTCAAGTATCTGATGCGGGAAGCAATTACGTTTACTGCTGTAATACAATAGGCTCTTTATTCCTCAAAAGTGGTACCGCAAGCGTTACCAACTCTACCTTTAGTAATGGAAAATCATACGGGATCGTCACGCAACCAGATTTTGAGTTCAATGCATACAACGGCAACACCATTACCACTCACCAGCAGGCCGCCATGTATATTTCAGCAGCTATGATGGGCGCACTAGATGGTATAAAATCTTCTTATACCGGGAATGACAAAGACTATTTATTGGTATACAACAGCAATATAGAGGAAGACATAACAGTACTTCCCAATGATGTCCCCTATCAAATTGAAAACAATACGGTCATTGATATCACTGCTCGCATTAACCTTCTGGGCGGTGTCGAAATAGTCTTCGAGGAAGCTGCCGGATTAGGAGTTTACGACAACGGGGTCTTCAATGCAGTTGGGGAGGCTTCCAATAAGATTGTTTTTAGGGGCGCTCAAAATACCGCAGGCTTCTGGCGCGGAATCCACACTGAAACCAACAGTATGGATAATGTGATTCGTTATGCCGAAATAAATAATGGCGGTAGCAACTATGTATACTGTTGCAACAATCCAAGCAGCGTATTTGTAAAAGGAGGTCAACTAACAGTATCGAATTCAACCATTTCCAATAGTGGAGGGTGTGGTATGTACATCAGTTCAGGAGCAACTGTAACCGAGAGCGACAACACGTATGAAAACAACCAAGAAGGGGATGTTTGCGACTAGTTCGCAAACTCCTTCCCCCTTAAACATCAAACTTAATTTTAAACAATAAACAAATGAAAACAATAAAGAACACCTTTTTAAGGATTGCATTCTGTACAAGTCTACTAGTACTGGCAGTAGGTTGTGATAAAGATAACCCTTTAGGCGTGTTGGATGTCTGTGGATCCGATTCATGGACCGAGTCTGTTCAAACAGAGCTAACCGCCTGGAATACGGCCCTATCCAATTATGCTAGTGCACCAACTGCAGAAAATTGTAACACTTTTAAGACAACCGGCAAAGCATATCTCGATGCATTGGAAGATGTTAAACCTTGTGTGGGAGCGGCCAATCAGCAAGCATTCGACCAGGTAATTGCAGAAGCCAAAGTAGATTTAGATGAAACCGATTGTACAGACCTTTAAAAACGAAAGAAATTGAAAAACTAAAAATAGCAACAGATGAAAAAAGTACTCTATTTTGCAACTATATTCTTGCTGACGACTGTAATAAGTGCCTGTTTGGGAGAAGCAAGCGCCAAGCTGAAGGATGCAAAGGAAACCGTTTCGAACACCACGACCCTTATAAAGGAAGCTCATAAGGTAGAAAATAGCATCGAAGTTCTTAAGAACAAGGTCTCTTTGACCAATGAAGAACTAAAAACATGGCTTCCAAAAACCATCGGTGATTTGGAACGGAGCGGGTTCAAAGTCGGTAGTACAGGCTACGCCAACGTAGCCTCGGTGGAGGGCACCTATAAATCAAAGGAACAAGGCCAACGATTAAAAGTGGTGGTTATGGATGGTGCCGGACCTACGGGAAGCATTATGATGGCAGGTCTTGGCATGGCCAGTAAAATCGATATGGAAGAGGAGAATGAAAACAAGCACCAAAAAACCGTGACCGTAAACGGGACGAAGGCAATGCAGACCTATCATAAAAAACGTTTCGAAACGGCCCTACAATTTGTGTATGACAATCGTTTTGGAGTCATGGTCAACGGGATGCAGATGGAACCGGAAGAAACATGGTCTATGGTAGAAAAGTTGAATTTGAAACAACTCACTGAACTCGCGAAATGAACGACACTCTTCTTAGGAGGAAAAAAGCCTCCCCAAAAAAATAGCAGTATGAACTGACCTAAAAAGTAATTTTTCGGACTACCCTTTTTAGTTCGTTGCTGATTGCTGTAGGAAAAGTCTTTGTTATCAAATTTTAAACCAAAAAGTATAATTAGAAACATACTTTTTGGTTTATTTTTTTGTTGAAGTTTAATGTAAAATTTATGTAAAGTATCATTTAGCCACAAAGGCAACGTACATCACTTGCCAGCCTAGATTTCAACACTCTATGTTAAAAACTTTGTTATTTAAAAACTAGAACACCCCCAAAATATCGTCGCTTTTTTTGAATCTTTGTCATCCCAATGCGGGGTACTATTCTCCTCATCACAACTAATTTTTAAATTCAACGATTATGTCCACAGCCATCGAGCCTATTTTGGAAGCAAATGACGACCGTTTTGTTATCTTCCCAATCAAACATCACGATTTATGGGAATGGTACAAAAAATGTGAAGCTTGTTTCTGGACAGCGGAGGAAATAGACCTTCATGAGGACTTGAACGATTGGAACAATAAGTTGAATGACGATGAGCGCTATTTTATCAAGCATATCTTGGCATTTTTTGCAGCCTCCGATGGTATCGTTAATGAGAATTTAGCAGAGAACTTCGTTAGCGAAGTGCAATATGCAGAAGCGAAATTCTTTTATGGCTTCCAGATCATGATGGAAAACATTCATTCAGAAACCTACTCCCTTCTGATCGATACCTATGTAAAAGACGAAAAAGAAAAAAACATCCTTTTCAAGGCACTTGAAAATTTCCCGGCGATCAAGAAAAAGGCCGATTGGGCTTTGAACTGGATCGAATCACCAAGTTTCGCGGAGCGTCTGATTGCCTTTGCCGCAGTAGAAGGTATTTTCTTCTCCGGTGCTTTTTGCTCTATCTTCTGGTTGAAGAAAAGAGGCTTGATGCCAGGACTTACGTTCTCAAACGAGCTTATTTCCAGAGATGAGGGAATGCATTGCGATTACGCGGTACATCTTCATAATAAACATTTGATGAACAAGGTTCCCAAAGAACGTATCACTCAAATTTTGACAAACGCCTTGGATATTGAGCGGGAGTTTATAACAGAGTCCCTTCCGGCAAGTTTGATCGGAATGAATTCCAAGTTAATGACCCAATACCTCGAATTTGTTACAGATCGTTTGCTAGTTGAATTGGAATGTGACAAAGTGTACAATGCGACCAATCCATTTGATTTTATGGATATGATATCCCTACAAGGAAAAACAAATTTCTTCGAAAAAAGAGTCTCAGAATACCAAAAAGCAGGGGTATTGAACAAAGAGAAAGACGAAGATGCCCAAAAAATAAGTTTCGACGCAGATTTCTAGAAACACCGCATACCCAATACACCTTCTGTTTTTCGAATAACGGAAAACCGGGTGATTTTTTCAGCACAAACCAAAAACTGTCGAAGTTTTCAAGACTTCGACCCAACCAACGTATCACTTAAAACAAAAGTAGCCACATGTATGTAGTAAAAAGAGATGGAAGAAAAGAGTTGATCATGTTCGACAAGATCACCGCTCGAGTAAGAAAATTATGTTACGGCCTTAATGGGCTTGTAGATCCACTAAAGGTCGCTATGCGAGTCATAGAAGGCCTGTACGATGGGGTAACCACCTCTGAACTGGATAATTTGGCAGCAGAAATTGCGGCCACCATGACCACTACCCATCCCGATTACGCAAAACTGGCCGCACGTATCTCTGTATCCAACCTGCATAAAAATACGAAGAAGTCGTTCTCGGAAACAATGAAAGACCTCTACGAATATGTAAACCCTCGAAACGGAAAAAAGTCTCCCTTGCTATCAGATGAGGTTTTTAAGGTGATTTCGGAAAATGCAGAACGGCTTGATTCTACCATTATTTATAACCGTGATTTTGGCTACGATTATTTCGGTTTTAAAACCTTGGAACGATCCTATCTTTTAAAATTAAACGGCAATATAGCAGAACGCCCACAACATATGTTGATGCGTGTATCTGTAGGGATTCATTTAGATGACCTTGATTCGGCTATTGAGACTTATGAGTTGATGTCTAAAAAGTACTTTACACATGCCACCCCGACTTTATTCAACGCGGGAACTCCTAAACCTCAAATGTCATCGTGCTTTCTATTGGCCATGAAAGATGATAGTATCGAAGGTATTTATGACACCCTGAAAAATACGGCCAAGATTTCACAATCCGCAGGTGGTATTGGACTATCTATTCACAATATTCGGGCAACCGGTTCATACATCGCGGGCACCAATGGCACCTCAAACGGAATTGTACCCATGCTTCAAGTATTTAACGACACCGCACGTTATGTAGATCAAGGAGGCGGAAAAAGAAAGGGAAGCTTCGCTATTTACATGGAGCCTTGGCATGCCGATATTTATGAGTTCCTAGATCTAAAGAAAAATCATGGGAAAGAAGAAATGCGCGCCCGTGACCTTTTCTACGCCATGTGGATATCAGATCTTTTCATGAAACGAGTAGAGGCAAACGAAGATTGGACACTTATGTGTCCTAGTGAATGCCCAGGACTCTTTACCAATCATAGCGAAGAGTTCGAAAAATTATACTTGGGTTACGAAGCTGAAGGCAAAGGACGCAAAACTGTAAAAGCGCGAGAGCTCTGGGAAAAAATATTGGAATCACAGATCGAGACCGGTACGCCTTACATGCTTTATAAAGATGCTGCCAACCGTAAGAGTAACCAAAAGAACTTGGGTACCATACGCTCCTCGAACCTTTGTACCGAGATTATGGAGTATACCTCTCCTGATGAAATTGCCGTTTGCAACCTGGCTTCGATTGCGTTGCCCATGTTTATTAAAAACGGGGAGTTTGATCATAAAGAGCTCTACAAAGTAACTAAAAGGGTGACCAAAAACCTCAACAAGGTTATTGATCGCAATTATTACCCTGTCATAGAGGCCGAAAATTCAAATATGCGCCACAGACCTATTGGGCTTGGTGTACAAGGTTTGGCCGATGCTTTTATCATGTTACGTTTGCCCTTTACAAGTGATGAAGCAAAAAAATTAAACCAAGAAATATTCGAAACCCTTTATTTTGCAGCGGTTACCGCTTCTATGGAAGCTGCCATAGAAGAAGGCCCTTACTCTTCTTACGAAGGGTCTCCAATCGCACAAGGGGAGTTTCAACACAACCTTTGGAATATTAAAGATGAGGAATTATCCGGACGTTGGGATTGGGGAAAACTACGAAAAGAGGTGAAGAAAAATGGGGTTCGTAACTCGCTCTTAGTTGCACCGATGCCAACCGCTTCAACTTCCCAGATACTTGGAAACAATGAGTGTTTTGAGCCATATACCTCTAACATTTATACCCGACGAGTACTTTCTGGTGAATTTATTGTCGTAAACAAACACCTACTGGAAGATTTGGTAGCCCTTGGTCTTTGGAATGAGAACATGAAGCAAGAGCTAATGCGTGCCAATGGCTCTATACAACATATCGAAACCATTCCCCAAGACATCCGTGAGCTGTATAAGACCGTGTGGGAATTAAGTATGAAAGACATTATTGACATGTCGCGCCATAGAGGATATTTCATTGATCAAAGTCAGTCGTTGAACCTCTTTATGGAAAACGCCAACTTTGCAAAACTTACCTCAATGCATTTTTATGCCTGGAAAAGTGGCTTAAAAACAGGGATGTATTATCTGCGTACCAAAGCGGCTGTTGACGCTATTAAGTTTACACTTGATAATACGAAAAAGAAGGAAATGCCGATCAGTGTTGCTGCAGAAGCAGAAGTAGCTGCTGCTACCCCTTCTGTTGCCGAAGCTTCGGCCATGCAAGTAAATACGACACCGATGACTCCGCAGACAGCATTGGATATTCAACCCATGTCTCCAGAAGAGATGAAAGCGATGATCGAACGCGCTAAGGAAGGGCAAGCCGATGATGATTGCCTTATGTGCGGATCTTAGATATACCATTCAAAAGAGCATGACTCTTTAAACGATTACGAACCCTGGCACTACTAGTTGCCAGGGTTTTTATTTTACGGCCGTTTTATTTGGTAAACAATCGACTGCCATTGAAGTCTTCAAAAAGTCCTATCTTCTGTTCCTATAACCAACCAAACAACCACTACTCATATGACCAACAGTAAAAAAAGAACCTGGTTCATTGCTTTTGTCGTTTCTTTAGGCGGCTTCCTATTTGGATTTGATGCCGGTATTATTTCGGGTGTTATGTCGTACGTCGGACCGGAATTTAATTTAACTGATGGACAAACGGGTTGGGTGGTTAGCTCTCCTTCCTTTGCTGCCATGTTGGCCATGTTAGTCTCCGGTCGACTAAGCGATATCATAGGACGAAAGAAGATATTGATCGTTGTAGCCTTTCTCTATGCGCTCTCGGCCTTATTATCCGCCTATGCAAGTTCTTATGAAATGCTTTATATGGCACGAATGCTAGGAGGTGTAGCCTTTGGAGCAGCTTTGATATTGGCCCCGACCTATATCGCTGAAATATCGACAGCCGAAAACAGAGGTAAACTAGTCTCCATGCAACAACTGAATATCGTATTCGGGTTTTTTGCCGCCTTCCTAAGCAACTACTTCTTTAACGGGGCGAATGGCACAGAAGGGACTTCCTTGACCGATGAAACCGTGTGGCGTTGGATGTTGGGAGTGGAACTCATTCCTGCCCTGCTCTACTTTGTTTTTATGTTCTTTGTTCCGCGTAGCCCAAGATGGCTTTATATGCAAGGAATGACCACAGAAGCAAAAAAAGTGTTGACCCAATTACATAGTCCCCATTTTGCTAACCAAGAAATCACAACAATCGAAGAGAACCTTCAAACCAAAAGGAATACCAGAGAGGTGAAAATAGCTGAATTATTTGGTCCTGCCCTCCGCTTTATCGTTTTTATAGGATTGATCGTTGGTATTCTACAGCAAGCTACGGGTATCAATGCCATTTATTTTTATGCGACCTCCATTTTCAAGCAAACGGGCATCGGTACCGATGCAGCATTTTCCTCGGGCATTCTTCTCAGTGTCACGTCGGTGGTATTTACCATCGTATCAATGTTCTTGATCGACCGTTTGGGAAGAAGGCCTTTGTTGCTTTTTGGCATCGCAGGTATCACGATCAGTATGTTGCTTTGTGGTTATGGTTTTAATAATGCGACCTATCGGTTGACTACTACCGATATTGCCCAGCTTGAAAATATAGACCCAACAAAACTAGCCCCTATTGCCGATGTCATATATGACAACGATGTTGATTTCAAAAATGCAATGAAAAGTAGCTTGGGAAATCAGGTATATGCAAAGAACGACGGTGCTATTCTCGAGGCGGCCACTACCATGAACGGCACACTCATACTAATAGGCATCTTAGGTTTCGTCGCTTGTTTTGCCTTCTCTCTAGGGCCGGTAATGTGGGTACTGTTATCAGAGTTATATCCAACAAAATACCGAGGCCTGGCCATTGGGTTTATCGCTTTTGTCAACTCTTTTACCAGTTGGGTAGTGCAACAGGTTTTTCCTTGGGAATTATCAAACTTGGGGAATGCCACGAGCTTCTTCATTTTTGGGATAATCGCCTTGATCGGCTTCATTGCAATGTTAAAAATCCTGCCTGAGACCAAGGGAAAATCACTCGAAGAGATAGAGGCCGAATACGTAAATTAATGACCATACAAAACCCCATATTGTCGGGTCTTAGTCCCAATTCTTCCATCCTACCGGTTGAAGACAGTTGTTACATATCAACAGAATTTCTCAACTAGATTTGTAAGACCGTCCGATTCATACGGTGCCTTGGCATCGGACCTTTCTTCTTAAGTGCGCGGAAATCTCAAAATAGATAACAAGAGCAATTGACCAAGATAGGGACTTGGTCTGAAGGGAACATTGCTAGAACTGCCTGTTATTTATTAACATAAGGTTTTAAGGCCAATGCAAAAGCATATGCCGCAATGTAAATCATTAATATGACAAGATGCTTGTCCATGTACGCCCTGTTATATAAGAGAAATAGTTAAAGTATATACGCTTCAAAGTTAAAAAAAGATTACGTATATCTTATTTTTTAAACGTTTTATCGATGAAAAACGTATAAATAAAGCATATAAAATCATTTTTCACAAAATGAAACACTTTTAGGAAAGTACTTAACCGTTCACAAAGCGTAGTGTTCCACCACCATTACAGCATTCAAATCCTGATTTGATGATTTAATAACGGCAAGAATTGCTTTAAGCATTGTCAAAATTTACGCCTCTTTTTTTATAAGAACGGTATGCTGCTTTTGAAACGAACAATAATGTTAAATAGCCAATAAGTAAGTATAGATAGGGGATCATATAAAAAGAACGGAGGTCGTAAGCCATATCTTATATCCCTATTGTGTAGTACGTCGAAAAGTGCGAATAAATTCGATAAAGTGTTTTTGCAGCCCCGCAAGTTCCGACAAACGGTAAATAACACCGACAAACGACGCGTAAAAGAATTCTTTCCTTTTTCCTATATTTATGAATCTTGGACCCACAGCGGAGTCCACCGCTACCGACAAGGTATTGCTACAGGTCATAGCACTTTTAAAACGGATAACCGAACCCTTATTTATTTAAAATAGTGCATTTCATCGATCATTAACGACTTTCAACGTCTATTTAGGTTCGATTGAACGTACATAAAGTGTGTTCGTTGCAAAACGAGCATGAATGACCACCTTTTTGGCCCCAAGCCACCAACTTGATACTTGTTTTAACCTATGACATGTATCTGCTATGCACATAATTCCCCCTTATACGGCTAGTGCTTTTGCACTAGCCTATTTGCATTCCATAAAGAAATCAATTCCCCAAACAACGCATCTCTTGCGAATTTCCAAGGTACATTTTGGTTAGCTCTTTATACCCTTGAATTAAGAGCTTTAAAACGACCTCACCTACTCCGCACAAAACACTTTACACCCAAGTTTTATCTAAAAGTCTTGGATCCCTGTTTCCTTGAAACGGTTTGACAAGTCTGTATAAGTTGAACCCTAAAATCTAAAACCTATGAAAATTATTACCCTTATTTCAATGTTTGCCATGCTTTTATTCCTCAGTGGCACGGTCTCCTCATTCACAGAAAAAGCACCTTACAAGACCCATAACTCCGTAACTTTAATTGATTCTGTTGTTGGATCGAATACGGTTCGCATCATGAAAATCCAAGCCAATATGGTCGTTGATACGGCCGAAGAATTGCTGCTACTGGTTGACCGGGCCAAGGCCAAAGGAGCGAACACTGTACTTTATGGGGACTCTAAACTAAATAGATTTGGCATTGGGCAAAATCCAGGAAACCGATGGCTAACGGAGACTCAAAAATTTGTAGATGGCGTTCGGGAACGAGAAATGGATCTGCTATTTATGAGCATCACCATGGGGTTTTGCGGGTCGGTTATTTCCGATGATGTAAACCTTACTACCGGATATCCTATCAAAGACCAGCCCCTAAGGCTCACGAACGGTGAGTTAAGACCCGTAAGTACCGCCTCGATTCCAAATGGAGGCTTTGAAAACTATTCTGGCAACGTTCCTGATGGTTGGAAATTCCAAGATGCCGCAGGCACTCGCACTTTTGTTGATACCGCCGTAAAGCGCTCAGGAAACGCTTCCTTTAGAGCCGATGCAAAGGGAGGGGCAATGTCGCGTATCATTACCTCATTTAATGTGAAACCCTTTCATCAGTACACCCTGCGTTTTTGGATCAAAGCTGAAAATTTGTCGGCACAAAACGTTCTCGCCATCGTACGAGATGAGAACAACAAAGAACGCAATCTAACTAATTTACGGCTATCAACTCCCAAGGCTGATGGTTCACGTACCTATTTTAATAGACCCAACAATCTAACCTTGGAATGGACAGAAATGCGAATTGCCTTTAACAGCCTCAATGCGACCGAGGTAAATTTGGGCCTCTCTATGTTCGGCGGAACCAGTGGAAAGCTCTGGTGGGACGATGTAAGCCTTTTGGACACACCCGCCCTTAACTGGTTGAATCGTGCTGATCTTCCCGTAACGGTGAAACGACAAAATGGAACAGCATTAAGTATAGGAACGGATGTTCAAAATATCGTTGACCCAAAGCTTGGACAATCGGGATTTGCGGGCAAGTACGACACCCACCATTCCGTGCCGAAAATTAGACCTGGCAATGAAAGTCGCATTCAGGAAGATGAGGTTGTGACGATTAGTGGGTATCACGCCCTCCCTACCGCGAATGGGCAAATTTCCTGTTCATGGAACAACCCAGAAGTTTATGCGCGTATGCGAATGATTCATGAACGAATGGAGACTACTTTTAAACCAGATGGCTACCTTCTCAACTATTCCGAAATTCGCACCGGAGGCTGGGAACCTTCCGATCTTCAATTTGGTACTTCAGGCGCCGCATTGGCCGCTAGTATCGAACAAGCATATAAGGATCTTGAAGCAGTGGCGCCCAATGCGAAATTCTACTTTTGGAACGATATGGTAGACCCCAATCATAATGCGAAGGCGGACTACTACCAGATAAACAATACACTTGCCGAATCTTGGAACACGTTAGACCCGAACAAAGTGGTTATTGCCACTTGGTGGGAAGGTCAAAAGATTACGGATAAAGGTCCGGCTTCCCTCAAATTCTTCTCAGATCGTGGGTTTGAACAAGTATTGGGCGCTTATTACGATGAAGATGTAGCAAACAATTTTAACCGCTGGCAAACAGCAGCCCAGGGTGTTTCCGGTATCGTTGGCAATATGTACGCGACCTGGCGAGAAGATTATTCTAAAATCGAACCCTACGGAGATTTATGGTGGACCACTTCTGAAGATGAAACAGAAGACGAAGTACTGGTTGACTCGTTATCCGTAACAACATCAATTACGGAAGTTCGCCCAGGAAACACCTACGCCTTGGATATTGACTATGAAGCATCCGAAGAGCGTGATATCGTGGGTTATTTTCAACAAAACAGGAGTCCATGGGCCGGTTATGGGTATACTAAGATGACAGTTCCCGAAGGGACTGGCACTCGTACAATTTCGGTACGCATCGATGAAGCTACCCCTACAGCAATAGAGGGGTACAAATGGGTAGTGTTTATTACTCCGAAAAACAGTACTTGGAAAGAACGGCTTTACTTAGAAAAAATCGACCCTGTGAGTTGCGTGGCCGAATCGAATACGCCAGATGAAACCGAAACAGATGGCAACGACACTTTGGAAGAGGAAGTTAAGGAAGAAAACGATTTTATAAAAGAACTAATAGCCTATCCCAATCCCATTAAAGGGGAGGTATTAAACCTTGGTTTTGCCGAAAAGCCCACCAAGATCGCCATACGGATATACGACTACGACGGTAAATTGATAAAGGTTCAAAATGCCCGGGAAAGCACAGATGTAGCAATAGAAGTAGGTGCTTTAAATCAGGGAACGTATCTTGTTCACGTATACTATGATGATACGTTCAAAGTAATAAAAGTGCTTGTAGAATAAGCCAACTCAGAAAGCATCTACCTTTTTATAGGCATCAATTACTGCTTGCTCCCCAGCTTTGTCCGGGCGCGAGTTGCCATGTTCCATCCCTAAAACGCCTTGAAAGCCTTTTTCATGGATAAATTTAAAAACATTGGCATAATTGATTTCTCCTGTAGTGGGCTCCTTTCTTCCCGGATTATCACCAATCTGAACGTAGGCAATCTCGTCCCAACTGGCATCCATGTTGGGAATGAGGTTGCCTTCTTGTATTTGTTGATGATAGATGTCAAATAAAATCTTACAGGCAGGAGAGTCTACCGCTTTACAAATCTCATAGGCTTGTGGTGATTGCGTCAAGAACAACCCGGGATGATCTCGAAAGTTCAAGGGTTCCAAGACCATGGTCAAATTATGCGGTTCAAGTAGCGCAGCCGCTTGCTTCAATGATTCTACCACGTTCGCAGTTTGGTATCCCATTGAAAGGCGCAGATCTACATGGCCAGGCACAACGGTCATCCATTTGGCATTGACCCGTTTGGCAACTTCCACGGATTTTTGGATATAGTCTAAAAACTCTGCTCTTTTATCGGCGTCACCCGAGGCGAGGTTCGGTTCCTTCCAATAAATCTCATGTGCTACAAAAACACCCATCTCAAGGCCACGATCCTGCATGGTCTTTGCCATTTTCTCTTGCAATGACACCTCTCGGGTACGCATGCCATTATCCTCAAAGGCCGTAAACCCCTGATCCGCCATAAAATTGAGTTGTGCGATCGGATCTTCACCGGCATGGTGTTTGAACATTCCCAAATGCGGGGCATATTTCAAATTGAACTCATGCTTCATACCATTGGTCTTATTATCGGCATACGAAAAAGCCCCACCCAATGAAATTGCTCCACTGGTTAGGGCCGTTTTTTGTATAAAACTCCTTCTTTTCATAGTTAGATCTTAAATAGACCAGTCTTTACCACCTGTAAGTTCCTGAACATCGCCACAAGCAACATATTCACCAGGAATTGGAAGATACGTCAATACTTCTTCCCCAACATATTCAGAGGTTTTATACCCCCAAATGGTCATATTACGTACGTTACTGGCAAAGGCATACCGCGCCGAAGCATCATCCAGCGACGCATTGCCCCCAGATGTCATACTTTCCATATACGCTTGGATGGCTTCTTCATGCCCTTCTTGTGCTTCTTTCGATATTTTAAGGGTACTCGAAAGTAGTGTTTCCAACGCTTCCGTTCCCAAATCGCCTGCCCCTTCCACACCGGCATCGGCAGCGGCCTTCTCGATAAATTTACCCATGGCCATCTTCATAAATTCTTGTTGCTCCGGCTCGATGGCCTCATTCGCAAAGCGATCTATGAACAAATGTACTTGCATTTCAGAGGCTGAAGGCGTATCGGTCTGTGGAAGAATAATATCAACCAATTGATTCAAGACCATTCCCTGGTCTTTGGAAAAGAAATCGGGAGTCCATTCCAACACCTTTTCAGTCTTACAGCCTTGCATTAAACTAATCAAGGTGGGGGTTGCTACGGTATATCCCATAGCCAGACCCATATTTCTAAGTGCTTTTCTTCTATCCATTATATATTTCCTTTTTTAAGTTCGCTTGCTGCATGGTTGGCAGCCCTGGCCGTAAAGGCCATATAGGTCAATGATGGGTTCACACAGCTGGCCGAGGTCATAAAAGCACCATCGGTGACATACACATTGGGTACATCGTGCAATGCATTGTTACCATCCACTACCGATGTTTTACGGTTTCTTCCCATACGGGCCGTTCCCATTTCATGAATCCCTAAGCCAAGAGCTCCTGGTTCGTCAAAGGTCTCAACATCACGCAAGCCTGCTTTTTGAAGCATATCAAAAGCAGATTGTTTCATGTCTTTTCTCATTTCGAGTTCATTCTCACGAAGCTCCGCATCAAAGGTGGCGGTTGGGAGCCCCCATTGATCTTTCTTATCATAATCCAACGTAAAACGGTTGTCCTGGTATGGCAATACTTCACCAAATCCACCCATTCCGAACGTCCAACCTCCTGGCTTCAGCATCGCATCTTTAAGATCTTTTCCATAAGACAATTCGGCCACGGCCTGTTGCCAATCACCTCTTCCGGCACCACCTTGGTATCCAAAACCACGCTTGTATTCTTTTCGGTCGCTTGCACCTCCAAGGTTTCTAAATCTAGGAACGTAGATTCCGTTTGGCTTTCTTCCCTTATAATACTTGTCTTCAAAGCCATCGAATTTACCATTTGCCCCCACCTTTAAGTGATGATCCATGATATTACGGCCCAATTGATCGGAGTCGTTCCCCATTCCGTTCGGAAAGCGATCCGATTTTGATTGCATCAAAATAGAAGATGAAGCAATTGCAGACGCACAGAGGAAAATAACTTTGGCCTTAAACTCAAAGGTTTCTTTCGTAAGGCGGTCTATTACTTTAACACCAGTTGCTCTTTTGGTATCGGGATCATACATCACCTCATGTACAATAGAATCTGGTCGAAGCGTCATATTACCGGTAGCCTCGGCTGCAGGTAATGTAGAAGACAAACTGCTAAAATAAGCCCCAAAAGGACATCCTCGAATACATCGGTTTCTAAATTGGCATCTCGTACGGCCATCGCCATCAAACTGCTTATCGCTATTAATATGGGCAACACGACCTGCGGTCATGACTCTACCATCAAAATTCTCCGCTACTTTTTCACGAACATGCTGCTCAACGCAATTCAGATCCATCATGGGCTCAAATTGCCCATCCGGTAATTGTGGAAGTCCTAAATTCTCCCCTGAAACCCCGATATATGACTCTACTTTATCATACCATGGGGCAATATCCTTGTATCGAACCGGCCAGTCAACAGCAATGCCTTCCCGTAAATTTGCAGTAAAATCGATATCACTCCAACGGTAACTGTGACGACCCCATTGAAGTGAACGCCCACCTAGATGGTACCCTCGCATCCAATCGAAACGTTTTACCTCGTTATACGGATGTTCCAAATCGTTTACAAACCACATTTTGCTTGCGGCATTGGTCGTATACCCTGTCCTAGATTGTTTTAATTGTTTTTTCTTTTCTGCTATTGAGGTTTGTCCTCTCAAAGGAAAATCCCAGGCATCTAAATTGGCCGTTTCATAATCATCGCGGTGCTTCACCATGCGCCCACGTTCCAAAACCAATGTTTTAAGACCGTTCTCACAAAGCTCCTTTGCAGCCCAGCCACCACTGATTCCGGTTCCTACGACAATCGCATCGTACGAATCCTGCTCCTCGTTGTAATAAAATTTGCTCATGTACTGAATTGTTTAGTCCCTAAATTTATTAAATATAAATTTAATTTTCTACATTTAAACACTGTGCATCTTGCCGAATACGTAGGTTTTTGGCATATCCATTGAAACATTAAAATATTCAGTAGTTGTTCGTCTTTTACACACTTTTTATAACCCACTGATTGATAAGCCATAGCGCTTTCAAAAGCATCTTAAATAGATAAAAAACACCTAATTATATCATAGATGAAACGAAGAAATTTTATTTACAATAGTTCACGTGCCGGTCTGGCCACTATACTCTTAGGGGCCTATGCTTGTAAGGAAAATAAGAAGGAAGCGTCAGAAAAAGAAGAAGCTCCCGAAACAGCGGAAATAGCTACCGTGCCCTTCTTTAAACTTTCATTGGCACAATGGAGCATTCATAAAATGATTCGAGAGGATGGGTTAGACCCGTACAGTTTTGCAGAAAAAGCCAAAGCCTGGGGATTTTCGGGCCTAGAATATGTAAGTCAGCTATACGACCCAGAGCTTGAAAGTGCCAATTATTCGCCAGAGGCAATGGCCGCTTTTGTAGAAAAATCCAATGCCGCCGCCAAAAAACACGGTATGCAGAATGTACTCATCATGATCGATAGGCAAGGGAATTTAGCGGTAACCGATGCCAAAGAACGCCAAGAGGCGGTCGAGCGGCACTATAAATGGGTAGATGCTGCGGCGGCCATGGGCTGTCATGCCATTCGTGTAAATCTTGCCGGAAGCGATGTTCCCGAAGATTGGAAAAAGAATTCGGTAGATGGCCTTACCAAACTGGCCACCTATGCAAAAGATAAGAATATCAATGTCATTGTTGAAAATCATGGCGGACTTTCCTCTAACGGGGCAATGGTCGCAGAGGTCATGGAAATTGTAAATATGGACAATTGTGGTACCCTGCCCGACTTTGGCAACTTCTGTATTAAAAGGAACGATCCTGATGATTATAGCGCAGGTTGTGCCGATATGTACGATATTTATCAAGGGGTTACCGAACTAATGCCACGCGCCAAGGCTGTAAGTGCTAAGTCACATCGTTTCGATGGCGAAGGGAACGAGACCGAAATAGACTATACCAAAATGCTTCAAATCGTTAAGAATGCCGGATACACCGGGTATATCGGGGTGGAATACGAGGGAGATGAATTAAGTGAAGAGGCAGGAATCATCGCTACCAAAGAACTATTACTGAAGGTAGCCAACGAAGTAAGTTAACAACGAGTACCATACATAGGTACATTCAAACGAACGAACAGTGAAAGTCTTTTTTAACCAACTATTCGATTATAATTTTCATTGCAATAAAAAGCTGATCGAAGCTTTCAACGCTATGGATGCAGTACCGGAAAAAGTAATCAAGCGTTTTAGCCATATTCTCAATGCGCATCATATTTGGAACGCACGGGCAATTGGCAAAAAACCTGAGTATGGCGTTTTTCAGGTGCATGATGTGAAAGATTGGGGCGATATTCACTATGAAAACCAGCGCGCTTCTTTTGAAATCACGACCACTGCCGATGATTTTGAACAACGGATCGACTATGAAAATTCTGAGAATCGGTTGTTTACCAATACCCTTCAAGACATCCTATTTCATATTATCAACCATTCTACCCACCACCGGGGACAGCTTGCAATCGATTTTCGGGAGAACGACCTTGAACCACTTCCATTGGATTATATTCATTACAAACGCTGATTCATTAACAGATTAGGGTATGAAAACAAGCATACGAGCACAGCTATCGGTGATGATGTTCTTAGAATTTTTTATCTGGGGTAGCTGGTTCGTGACCATGGGTATTTATCTCCCGAACTCCTTAAATGCCACCGATCCTGAAAACGCCTTGGCATATTCAACTCAATCTTGGGGCGCCATTATTGCCCCTTTTATCATTGGGTTGATTGCCGATCGGTATTTCAACGCCGAACGAATTTTAGGGGTGTTGCATCTATTGGGAGCCCTGTTGCTGTATTTCTTGTATACCGCCAGCGATTTTTCAGGATTTTATCCTATTCTTTTAGGGTATATGGTCCTCTATATGTCAACACTCGCCCTGGTTAATTCAGTAGCATTCAATCAAATGACCGATCCTGCAAAGGAATTTTCCTTTGTGCGTGTTTTTGGTACGGTAGGTTGGATTCTGGCCGGACTCCTCATCAGTTATTTTACCTGGGATTCTCAAGAGGGCATTTCTGAAGGTGCTTTGCGAAATACTTTTTTAATGGCAGCGGTAGCCTCCGCTATATTGGGCATCTTTAGTTTTACACTTCCCGGAACGCCGCCAAGGGCAGATCGTACACAGAAGGTTACGATATCTCAAATTTTAGGCCTGGAAGCGTTGGGACTGCTTAAAAACCGAAATTTCTTGGTGTTTTTTGTCGCTTCTGTACTTATTTGTATTCCTTTGGCCTTTTACTACCAACAAGCAGGGCAGTTTCTAGGGGAGGTTGGGGTAACCAACCCGGCCGGAAAAATGACGATTGGTCAAATCTCCGAAATCGTGTTCATGCTCTTGTTACCCTATTTTTTTAAGCGCTTTGGTTTTAAAAAGACGATTTTGGTGGCCATGCTTGCCTGGGGCTTGCGATATGCATTGTTCGCATATGGCAATGCCGGAGAACTATCGGTTTTATTATTGATCGGAATAGCATTACATGGGATATGCTATGATTTCTTTTTCGTCTCTGGTCAAATCTACACAAACAGTAAGGCGGGTGAAACCTACAAGAGTGCCGCGCAAGGGCTTATTACCTTAGCAACGTACGGAATAGGAATGCTGGTTGGTTTTTGGTGTGCGGGCAGAATAAGCAATGCCTATCTTCTTGCAGAAGGCGGGCATGATTGGAAAACCATTTGGCACTACCCGGCCGCTTTTGCCATTTTAGTACTTATTTTGTTTGCACTACTCTTCAAAAATGAAAAAATTGCCTATAAATCTTAGCTATTTTTTATAAATTGAAGTTTTGTTTTTCTTAATAGCACTAAACAACAATTTATGCCAAAAAAAATTAGATTAGGAATCTTGGGCGGGGGCGGAGATTCTCTCATCGGTGTACTGCACCGCGTTGCTTCCCATATTAATGATAATTACCAAATTGTAGGGGCAGTATTCAATCCTGATTTCAAAGCCAACAAAGCATTCGCCAGGGAAATAGATGTACCCACGAATCGTATTTATACCGATTTCGATACCATGGTCGAGGAAGAAATGAAACTGCCCGAAAATGAGCGTATCCAGGTTTTTTCGGTGCTTACACCAAACTTCTTGCACTTTCCAATGGCTCTTAAGCTATTGCAAAACGGCTTTCACGTCATCTGTGAAAAGCCCATGACCACCAGCTTGGAAGAGGCCAAAATTTTACAGAAAGCCCATAAAAAATCGGGCGCCGTCTTCGCTTTGACCCACACCTATACGGGATATCCAATGGTGCGCCAGATGCGTGAAATGATCAAAAAAGGAGCCTTAGGAAAAATACATAAGGTTGATGCGGTTTACTATCAAGGTTGGATCAACACGATCATCCATGACAAGAAGAAGCGTTCTTCCGTTTGGCGTTTAGACCCGAAAAAAGCCGGTATTAGCTCTTGTATAGGAGATATCGGGGTACATGCATTTAATATGGTCGAATATACGACGGGCTTAAAGGTACAATCGATTTTGAGCGATTTCAATTACCTGTACAAAGACAATAAAATGGATATCGATGGCACCGTATTGATACGCATGAGCGATACCATTAAAGGGGTCATCAGAAGCAGTCAAGTAGCCACAGGGGAAGAGAATGGCCTCGCCATATCAATTTACGGAGAAAAAGCCGCTTTCAGATGGGAGCAAGAAAATCCGAACTTCCTTTATATGCTGAGCGATACCAAACCAACACAGGTATACAAACCGGGGCATGCGTACAACTCTAAATTGTCATTGGATGGCACCAAGCTTCCTCCCGGACATCCAGAAGGAATTTTTGATTCTATGGCCAACATCTACCTCGGAGCCGCCAAGGCAATACGGGGAAGAAAATACAATGATGGTGAATTCCCAACAATGACCGATGGCGTTCGTGGAATGAATTTTATCGAGGCCACCGTTGCATCCCACAAGAATGGGAATACTTGGGTGAAGTTGGAAAAATAATATCCTTTCATAAACCAAAAATGCCCCATAGTGTACTATGGGGCATTTTTGGTTGTTATTCCTTTGGCATTCCCTATTTAGAACACCTTCTCAAATTCCTGACAGACCACTATCATACTTTCCCTTGGAACCCTTCCGAAAGGTTCTAACTCATTGGTATAGTAGTCCCAATGGGTGCGTTTCCAGTATTCAAGACTTTTATCTCCTTCTCCTTCCAAGCGCGCATACTCGTTGTCAATGCTAAAAAAAGGTTTTAGCCGCACCGCGGTCGTACGCACAATACACTGGGCTGTTCCCTCCCAGTCGGTCACCACCATGAAATCGCCTATTTTTGGCAAGGGTTCTTTTCGGTATTGCAATCCCAACAAAGAGGGGGATGTGGCCTTCTTAACCCCTTTTTTTACCAGCTGCGCACACTCATTGGCATCTTGCTCATTATTGCAGAAGTAAATTGTTTTTGGCGCCTCTGCAAAGGCATCTTCCAAATGTGCATCTAAATAATCTCCCCACATATTTCGGGCTGAAGCATTGTCCATAAATCGGTTCGTGTTTATTGATAAAAGTATGTGTTATGAAAATGTACCTGCTTTAAAGGCTGCCGCAGCATGGTTGGCCGCCCTTGCGGTAAAGGCCATATAGGTTAGGGATGGGTTTACACAACTTGACGAGGCCATAAACGCTCCATCCGTTACGTATACATTGGGAACCAAATGTACTTGATTATTTTTATTTATGATCGATGTCTTTGCATTGTGTCCCATTCGGGCCCCTCCCATCTCATGTATTCCCAGGCCCGGACCCGACGCTTCCTCATAGGGTTGTACGTCATCAAATCCTGCTGCTTTGAACATTGCCACGATTTCTTTCTTGATATCTTCTCGCATACGATATTCGTTTTCCTTGAATTCCACATCAAAAGCCAACTGCGGCAATCCCCATTTGTCTTTTTCCGTTGGGCTCAAGGTAACCCGATTGTCATCATAGGGTAAAAATTCTCCGAAACCCGTAACTCCTATTTGCCATTCGCCAGGTTTTAAAATTGCCTCTTTAAGCTCCTTGCCATATCCCATTTCGGCCACGGAAGCCGACCAATCCTGTCTACTGGCGGTTCCTTGATATCCAAATCCCCTGAGATAGCCCTCGCGCTTGGTTTTCGCATCTAGGTTTACAAATCGTGGAATATAAAAACCATTGGCCCTGCGACCCTTGTAGTATTTATCCAGATTGCCTTTTACTTTTGCCGAGGCGCCCAACTTATAGTGATGGTCCATAATACCCCTTCCCAGAGCATCGGAGTCATTTCCAAGACCATTTGGAAAGCGTTCGCTTTTCGATTGCAAAAGAATACCCACACTGGCCATTGCAGAAGCACATAAGAAAATCACTTTTGCCTTAAAGAACATTGTCTCGTTGGTTTCGGCATCAATGACCTTTACTCCGGTCGCCTTTTTAGTTGTTTCGTCATACACCACTTCATGAACAATGCTATTCGGCCGCAGCGTCATATTTCCAGTGCGCTCTGCTGCTGGTAAGGTCGAAGAGTTACTACTAAAATACCCTCCAAATGGGCAACCACGCCAACAACGGTTCCTATTTTGGCAAACACCCCGGCCTTCCATATCGGCTTCAGGGTCCGTGATATGCGCTGCGCGGCCTATAGTAACCAACCGCCCATCGTCAAACTTTTCACGGGTCGATTTTTTAAACGCCTCTTCAACACAATTGAGTTCCATGGGTGGCTGAAACTGCCCATCTGGTAATTGTTTCAAGCCCAATTTTTCTCCACTTACACCAATATATTTTTCTACCTTATCATACCAAGGAGCAATGTCTTTATAGCGAACCGGCCAATCAACACCGATTCCTTCTTTCTTATTCGCTTCAAAATCAATATCGCTCCACCTGTAGCTTTGTCTCCCCCAGGTCAAAGAACGCCCCCCTACCTGATAGCCTCGAATCCAATCAAACCGCTTGGTCTCAACATAGGGGTGTTCCAAATCATTCACAAAAAAATGCTTTACATCTTCCTTAGGAGCCCAATTCACCCGACTTTGAACATGATACTTCTTCTTGTCTTCTGATGAAAGCTCCCCTTTTAAGGGGTAATCCCAAGCGTCGTCGTGCATGGTAGGGTAGTCTTCCAAATGTTTTACCATTCGACCCCGCTCCAACACCAACGTCTTTAAGCCGTTCTCGCAAAGTTCCTTTGCCGCCCAGCCACCACTAATGCCTGTACCAACTACGATAGCGTCATATACCTCTTCCTTATTCATGCTCTTTTCCTATATTAATTCTGATGGTTTTCCTATATTTATAACTTCCCGAAGAACTAGGTAGTCAGGGGATTATTTATGAACTAAATATAGGGTATATTCTTAAAATTACCTTGAAATAAAAACGATTACAACAACCAATAGAAGCACATCAGATGAAAACAATCAAAGGACCAGCGGTATTTTTAGCACAATTTGTAGATAGTAAAGCACCGTTTAACACACTCGATGGTATGTGCAAATGGGCCTCCGACCTTGGGTACAAAGGCATACAAATTCCCACCTGGGAAAATTTCCTTATCGATATCGACAAAGCGGCCGAAAGCCAGACCTATTGTGACGAACTGAAAGGAACCATTAATTCTTACGGACTTGAGATTACCGAGCTTTCGACCCATCTGCAAGGTCAACTGGTCGCGGTTCACCCCGCCTATGACTTAATGTTCGACAATTTTGCCCCCGATGCCGTAAAAAATAACCCGAAAGCCCGTACCGAATGGGCAGTAGATGTGGTAAAAAAAGCAGCCACTGCCAGCAGACGTTTGGGCTTAAAGGCACATGCCACCTTTTCAGGAGCCCTCTTATGGCATACCATGCACCCATGGCCCCAGCGCCCACCAGGTCTGGTAGAAATGGGCTTCGAGGAATTGGCCAACCGATGGATGCCCATATTGAACCATTTTGATAAAGAAGGGGTAGATGTCTGTTATGAAATACATCCGGGAGAAGATTTGCACGATGGGGATACCTTTGAACGTTTTCTAGCTGCTACGGGCAATCACAAAAGGGTAAATATTTTATACGATCCCAGTCATTTTGTATTACAACAATTGGATTATATTGAATACATAGACCACTATCACGAATTTATTAAATCATTTCACGTAAAGGATTCGGAATTTAACCCTACCGGCAAAAAAGGAGCCTTCGGAGGGTACAATGACTGGGGTGATCGCGCCGGACGCTATCGCTCTTTAGGTGATGGGCAAATTGATTTTAAAACGATCTTCTCCAAACTAACGCAGTACGGTTGCGATGTTTGGGCAGTGATGGAATGGGAGTGCTGTATTAAAAGTCCCGAACAAGGGGCCCGAGAAGGAGCTGTTTTTATTCAAGACCATATTATCGAAGCAACTGAAAAGACCTTTGACGATTTTGCAGGAGCGGATATCGATAAGGACGTCTTGAAAAAGATACTTGGCCTTTGATTAAAGATAAAACGCTTCGTTTCTCGAACAACCAAAATACATTCAAAATGAAAAAATTGTTATTAGCGGCGGTACTGTCCGCTTTCTTGTTAAACTGCAAACAAAAAGTAGAAGAGACAAACAAGGATACTAGTCCGGAAACAGCGATGGACACTTCCGAACAGAAAGAATGGATCGTTCTTTTTGATGGCACCTCTTTTGATGGATGGAAGGAATATGCCAAAGAAGGCGTTTCCGAAAATTGGAAGCTAGAGGATGGTGCCATGGTTTTTTACCCTCCCAAAGAAAGGGTACAAGGAGAAAGTTACAACCTCATCTCTACAGAGCAGTTTACCGATTTTGAGCTATCCCTTGAATGGAAGATTGCCGAAGCCGGAAATAGTGGTATTTTTTGGGGTGTCGTAGAAAATGACTCGTTGGGTCAACCCTATGAAAGTGGCCCGGAAATTCAAGTGCTCGATAATGACAAACACCCGGATGGAAAAAATGGCACCAGTCACCAAGCCGGAGCCCTGTATGATATGGTTTCACCCTCGAAAGATGTGACAAAGCCAGTTGGGGAATGGAACACCTGCATTCTCCAGATCAACCACGAAACGCATCAAGGGAGTGTTGTGCTCAACGGTGAAGAAATTGTAGCCTTCCCTTTAAAAAATGGAGATTGGGATGCCATGGTAGCCAAATCTAAATTTGCCGATTGGAAACACTTTGGCAAATACGCGACAGGTAGTATTGGACTTCAAGACCACGGAGACAAAGTCGCCTATAGAAATATAAAAATCAGAAAGCTTTAACCTATTTATTTCAAACAACACCAGCTATGAAAACCATCCTAGCAACCGCATTGCTTCTCTCAATAGGCCTTGTTTCTTGTCAAGAAAAAAAGGAAGCCCCAAAGGAAGCGCAAACCTCGGAAGCTACCATTTCTGAAGTAATTATACATGAAGAATACTCCGGAACCGAACCCACGAAACCCGAAGAAACGGAATTTTATGAACCAAAAGTGCCCAAAGTAGGGCCGGGAAACAATGGAAAAATACCCAGTGATGCCATAGTGCTTTTTGACGGGAGTAGTTTAGACGGCTGGTTGAGTTCTCGCGATAGCACTGCCGCCAAATGGCATTTGAACCAAGATGGTAGTATGACCGTTGCAGATAAAACAGGTAATATTCAAACGAAACAAAATTTCGGGGACGTTCAACTACATATTGAATGGCGTTCCCCGGCCGAAGTGCAACGAGAAGGTCAAAACAGGGGAAACAGCGGGGTATTCTTAAACGGCATTTATGAAGTGCAAGTATTGGATAACAATGACAATGATACCTATGTGAACGGCCAGGTAGGATCTATTTACAAACAACGGCCTCCAATGGCCATGGCGTCGGTTCCTACAGGAGAATGGAATACATACGATATTGTGTACCACGCGCCAGAATTCAATAGCAACGGTGGCAAGATAAAATCGGGAACGCTGACCGTTTTTCATAATGGGGTGTTGCTGCACGACCATGTAGAGATTAAGGGGACCACTCCGTACATAGGGTGGCCAAAAAATCCGTCGCACGGGAAAGGCCCATTGCTGCTCCAAGACCACGGTGACAACAGCCGTGTTAGTTACCGCAATATCTGGGTTCGGGAGTTATAACAATTCCGCATTTCCACTGATCAGTAACCTACAAAAATATGGATACCAATTTTTCTGATCTTCTAAGCCGTGCCGGGCAATTTTCGGAAGAAGAACAACAACTTTTGAGGGAGGAATTGCAATTTCACACCTTTACCAAAGAAGAATATTTACTTATTGAAGGCACGGTATGCAGCAAAGTCTACTTTTTGGTGAAGGGCTCAGCGGTACAGTACGTGATCGATGAGGAAGAGGAGCGCCATATTATTGATTTGCACGTTGTGCGGGATTGGGTGTTGGACCACCAGAGTTTTACCGCTAGACAACCTTCAAAACATTCGATTCAATGTTATGAAGATTGCACCGCTTATATATTATCTATTGAGGCCATTCATCGGCTGATTGCAAAATCTCAAGCGTTTTTTCAATTGGGCAAAATCCTGGGCGAAACAGCCAATCGAATTCAATTTTTTGATCAAAAACACAGTCCCGATGAAAAATACCGGTCCGTCGTAAAAAACAGGCCTGCCCTACTTCAGAGCTTTCCACAAAAGTACATCGCATCCTACCTGAAGATAAGTCCGGAGACCTTGAGTCGTGTCCGCGGCAGATTCTTAAACCCCTAATTGATTTCTTGATTAAAATCAACCCTTTCTGCCAAAGAGATTTTAGACCTTTGACCAACAAATGTATCTAATACAATAGCATTCATGAGTAAAGAAAAAATCAGAAAGGCGTATGAAGACTTGGCCGAAGGCTACAACAACCTTATCGATCATAAGCCGCACAATGCGTATTACGACCGGCCCAACACACTTGCATTGATGGAAAATGTAGCAGGAAAAACTGTTTTGGATGCTGCTTGTGGTCCTGGGAAGTACGCTGAAACATTGCATTCCCAAGGAGCAATTGTCACAGGCTTTGACAGTAATTCAAAAATGATTGCCTTTGCCAGGGAAAGAAATCCGCAGCATGGGTCGTTCTTCGTACACGACCTAAGCGATCCATTATATATGCTTCCCGATGCATCTTTTGATATGGTTTTATGTGCTCTAGCCATGCATTATGTAGTAGATTGGAGCCCCACAATTCGTGAGTTCTACCGAGTTTTAAAGCCCAAGGGCAGCCTTATTTTATCAATTGAGCATCCTTTTTTCGAGCACTTGTACTACCAATCTACCGCCTATTTTAAGACGGAACCGGTGCATTGTACCTGGAGTGGGTTTGGAAAGCCCGTTAAAGTTCATAGTTATCGCAGGCCGTTGGCAGCATGTATCGCCCCACTTACCGATAACGGTTTCGTTATTGATAAATTGATAGAGCCCAAACCTGTGGCCGAATTTGAAGAGTTGGATCCCAAACATTTTGCAGAGCTAAACTCCTTTCCCGCATTTATGTGTATTCGCGCCCTTCGAAAAGATCGAACCCAGTTTTAAAACGATCGAATTGGCGTCGGGAGCGCCCTATTTTCGTTGCTCGAGAACGTGTAAATTTGGTTACCTTTGCCGAAATCAAAATGAACCATATGATTCAATCCATGACCGGTTTCGGGAAGCATGTAATCCAACTTCCGACAAAAAAGATTACAGTAGAACTAAAATCGCTCAACAGTAAAAGTCTGGATTTGAATGCCCGTATGCCAAATGCGTATCGGGAAAAAGAATTGGAACTTCGCAAACTGATCGCCAGTTCACTTGTACGCGGGAAGGTTGATTTTGGCCTGTATATAGAATTTACAGGAAATGAAACTTCTACTCAAGTAAACAAAGCCGCAGTAGTGCAGTATATGGAACAACTCCGTTCAATTGCCGACGGTGATGATCTTCGTCTGTTAGAAATGGCCCTACGCATGCCCGATGCCATGAAGACCGAGCGAGAAGATATAGATCCAGCAGAATTTAAAGAAATACAACTCGCCTTAAAAGAAGCATTGGGCAAAATCAATGGCTTTCGATCTGAAGAAGGGAAAGTGCTCGAGTCCGATTTTTTAAACCGCATCGCTAACCTAAACAGACTCTTACAACAAGTGATCGAAATGGATCCCGAACGGCTTGGCGCAGTGCGGGAACGTTTGGAAAAAGCAATTTCCGACCTAAAGGCCGAGGTCGATGCCAATCGTTTTGAACAAGAGCTTATCTACTATCTTGAAAAGTACGATATTACTGAGGAGAAAGTACGTTTGCAAAACCACCTGGACTACTTTTCGACCACCATTGGCTCTGCCGATTCGAACGGGAAGAAACTAGGATTTATTTCCCAGGAAATAGGCCGTGAAATCAACACCATTGGGTCCAAGGCAAACTATGCTCCAATGCAGCAACTCGTGGTACAAATGAAAGACGAATTGGAAAAAATAAAGGAACAAATGTTGAATGTACTATAAATGGAGGGAGGCAAATTAATTATATTTTCGGCTCCATCCGGTAGTGGTAAAACAACCATTGTGCGCCACCTACTAAAACAAGAAGATTTAAACTTGGCCTTTTCGGTATCCGCTACTTCAAGACCGGCCCGCGGAAAAGAAAAACAGGGAGAGCACTATTATTTTATATCCGTTTCCGAATTTAAAAAGCATATTAAGAACGATGATTTTTTGGAGTGGGAAGAAGTATATAGAGACAACTTTTATGGCACTCTTAAAACCGAGGTAGAACGTTTGTGGGCGCAAGGAAAGAATGTCATTTTCGATATTGATGTGGTGGGCGGTCTGCGTATCAAGAAAAAATTCCCCAACGAAACCTTGGCCGTTTTTGTAAAGCCCCCTAGCGTAGATGAACTAAAGATCCGCCTGAAAAAAAGAAGTACAGAGAGTGAGGATAAAATTAATATGCGCATCGCCAAAGCATCGGTAGAACTGGCGACCGCTCCTCAGTTTGATGAGGTCATTAAAAACTATGATTTGGATACAGCCTTGGCAGAAGCGCACGCTTTGGTCAAGAAATTTATAAGTATCCCAACCCAAAAACCCAAAAACTAGTACGAGTTTGAAACGTGTTGGTCTCTATTTTGGAACCTTTAATCCTATTCATGTGGGGCATATGGTCATTGCCAATCATATGGCCGAATTCTCGGATTTAGACGAGGTTTGGTTTGTGGTGACTCCGCAAAGTCCGTTTAAGACAAAAAAGACCTTGTTAGACAACCATCATAGGTATCAAATGGTGTTCGAAGCTACCAAAGACTATCCCAAGTTAAAACCCAGTAAAATTGAGTTTGACCTACCACAACCCAATTATACGATCAACACCCTGGTACACTTGGAGGAACGCTTTGGACCGGCCTATCAATTTTGTCTTATCATGGGGGAAGACAATCTCAAAGGTTTTCACAAATGGAAAAATTACGAAGCCATTCTGGCGAGCTACGACTTGTATGTATATCCACGTATCTCGGAAAAAGAGATCGTTCATCAATTCAAAGATCATCCGAAAATACATAAAGTTGCGGCCCCTATCATGGAAATTTCGTCCACCTTTATACGAACGCAGCACACATTGGGAAAAAATATTCGCCCTATGCTTCCCGACGGGGTTTGGGTTTATTTAGATGAAATGAATTTTTACCGTTCTTAGTTGTGCGGAAGTTACTTTTTGACCTTCACTTCAATCTTTTACAATCAAGGAATCGGCCCAAGCGACCGCATCTTCCAATTTGTTGAATTTTTTCGAAGGTTTGTTCATAAAAGCCTGTTCCATATCTGCAATTTCATCATTGATGGCATCGTATGTTACCATCGCATATCCACGAAGGTTCGGGAAAATTGCAGTAGTCTTAAAATGAGAGGTTGGGTTAAACGAATAGGAATTGATTCTATTGGTAATGTACACAAAGGGTGTGGTATTGCCATAGTAATTTTTCGCCAAGGCCAACATTTCCAAAGCATTCTCATACACGACCGCTACCCCTTCCTTTATTTCGGAAATCATAAAATGATCATAGAAATAGAAAGACCCAATTTCTATGTCATGTTTTTTAAGAAGTTTGTTTTTTACCTCCAAATGCATCCTAATACTCTTTATGAATACTAAAAGGTACGAAAATGGCTTCAAATACCATAGCCGAAGTATGTTAAATTGAAAATCTTAAAATATCCGAAATCGAGACCACATTACTCAGGTTTCCTGATTCTCGGCCCGTTGTAGGTGTAACACCTCTTCCGCCCATTCAAAAGCAGCGCTTAATTCATAGAAAACAGCTGTGGGTTTGGAAATAAATATTTTTTCCAACGATATCAACATGCGACGGTACTTATTCGTAGAAACAATGGCAAAGCCCTGAAAATCTGGAAACATATTCGACGCCTTTCGATACGCCATTGGATCCATTGAATATGAGTGAAGTCGATTCGAAATATATACCAATGGCTTGTTCCGGTAAAACTCCTGAGCCATTTTAATGGGTTCGCTTGCGTTTTCAAAAGTAACATGCACGCCTTCATAAAACTCCCCTACCAGTATGTTTTCGTAGAATTGAAACGTACCAATATCCAATGTATGTTCAAGAAGTAATTCTTGTTGTTTGCCCCTAATTATTTGCATTCCCGATAGTGTTAAAACGAGATTCTATTTTAGTCTTCTAATTTGAACAGACTTGGGGGAAAAATATAAAGAAAGCTAAGGGAATATGCATGGCTTCTAAAAAATAACAGACGTAGGGACTTAAAAACTCGTTCAACGGTTTACATCAAAAAGTACTACTTCATACTCAAATGAGGTCATTTCCCCAGAAACCGCAACATCCTGCAAATTTACCGTATAAACGGTATCCTCTTGGGAGTTGGTCATAATTCCATCGGGAACCCACACAATGGTTGGATCCCCATAATTGGGATCAAGGTCTTCCACCTGAAGGGAAATTGAATTTCCGGCAGCATCTTTCATACTAATTTGCGCATTGCTAAAATCGGCACCTGCTATCGAAAAAGACCATCTTGGATACGCCAATTGTTGCGGGCTGTACCCTTTTGGGGGCCAAGAAATAAACTCAGGAGCGTCAGCTGGTGTTGAACCGGCATTCCCGATGACCCAAATAGCATTCGCTTGTGCGGTATTACCAACCCCTATTTCTTGAAGTCGAGGCCAAAGCAACCATCGCCTGTGCCCAACGGGGCCATTATTACTACCGGCATCTCTCATATAGGAATCTACCGATTCTGCATTTCTGGCAGTTGTAAGTAACGATTTCCCTGCCGCTTCACTACCATCTGCCGAGTAGCATTTCCAACTATCCGGTGGAAAGTGATCTAACTTGTTATTAGCGTCCATCATTAATGCGGCCGCCTGCGCTTTTTCACTTTTGGTCGCATTTTCGCTTACCGTATTGTTTAACCCGACCGCCTTTCTAAAGTAGTTCAAACGGTCAAAAATCTTGTCCATCATCTCTTGCGGTACATTTCCTGCATTACAAGAAGGTTCATCACCCGTCCAGGCCACATCGCCCGTTTCGCTTTTAGAACCCAAATAATAGTCTTCGTATAATTTTTTTGCAGCAACCCGGGCAGTAGTAGTTCCCGATTCTTCTTCGGTTTCTCCCTCTTCCTCCGTTTGTCCCTCTTCTTCGATTTCGTCTACAATTGCATCAACTGTTGCATCGGTCTCACACGAGGCCAATACAAGAAGTAAACTAAAGAATAACGTCTGAAACGTGCGAGTAAAAAACTTTTGGGTTTTCATAGAAGTACTTATTAGAACTATATGCTCTAACGGACCTCTTTTTAAAAACGTGTATTTTTTCGACAAGTGGCATGCATTTCATCGAAAAGGATCTTTTTAAAACAAACCGCTTTCAAGACGTTTGCATATAAAAATGGCACCCAATTGTTCATAATAAAATGCTATTTTTTAGATAACACTATTAGTTTTTTACTGTATCGAATCCTTCTCTTGTTGATATTCCTCAACGAATTCAAGTATGGGTTTGTCATCGATGTATACATTTTCCAACACCCCAGTACCTTCCTTTAAATAGACCAAACCGTAACAGGTTTTTGTACGATCGGCCTGTGCTTTTCTAACGGAAATCTCTGCATCATAGGCTTTGTATTCATTCATATAGAATCGGTTGAATGGTAATTCGAATTCTACTTTTCCGTTATAGTTGTAGTGGGTCTTTGTTATGAAATAGTCGTCCGAACTATCTAATTGTGTTTTGCTAATGGTTTTTACCGAGGCGAAGCCCTTAGCATCTGTTTCCAAGTATATAAAAAGAGTACCAAAGTAGCCGTTCCAGCTTTCATCATTGGTTTCGAAAGAATCCATCTCATAATTCAACACAATATATTTACCCCGAAATGGGTCGCTAGGGTCTATGGGTTGCGTTTTAAACTTGTATGCTGTACCCGAATAAAGGGTATCCTCCTGTTCATATATCATTTGGGCAGGAACAAATAGTTGCACTGCAAACAAAAGAAACAATACGATTATAGCTACTGACTTATTCATGACTTTCTGTATTTGAGGTTACGTTGATACTGTTTTTGCCCTGCTTTTTTAGTAGAAAATAATTGGCAACAAAGAAGCCGGCACCGAGCGAAATGAAAAGTATTCCACGAAAAATAAAATCGAGATTGGTATCGAAAAATCTACAAACGATCAAAGCTGTAATAATAAGTATACCGTAATTTAAGATGCCAAAACTGTTTTTATTGATCCCTATTCGAACTGCAAAAAGACCTAATGTAGCTACCAAAATATTTGTCAAAACCAATCCATAAGTCGAGCCAAAATATTTGGTTAGATATAAAAGGCCCATTATCAAAAAAGCATATTGGAATAAATTAAAGTCTTTAAGGTGTTTTTTCAGATGTAAATACCCTAACACTGCAATTCCAGCTAAAAATAAGACTGCAGTAATGACAAGGTCTGTACCGTGATAGCCATTATGTATAGGTTCTTTCCAAAACCACTCGAAGGTGAGTATCGTCAATAGAAAAATGCTACCCAATGAACCTATTATGGTATACCCGTTTCTACGTAGTTTTTGATTTTTAAAAAAGGGAATCTGCCCTATATTGTAAAATGATCCAAAGAGCGCTATATACATCAGAAATACCAAACTATCACCCTTTGTAAATGTCCCCAATACAAGCAGTGGGCTTAAAGGAATAAGCCAATTAAGCACCCCGACAATATTACTGCCAGGCTGTTTTTTAAGTAGATTTATATAATACGGGACGACCCAAATCAGTTGCACTAGATACCACCATGGAATTTCACCTTTATAAGAATATCCCAAACGGCAGGCGTACCAAGTAGAAAAAACCAGGTGTATTAGCACGGCAAGCTTTGAACGTGTTATGTATATCAAAGGAGCTGTAATCGCAATCCAGATGAATAGAAAATCACTTAAATTACCAGGGATATTATATATCTGACCGACCATGGATATGGTAGCACCAACTGATAATATTAAAAATGTCGCCGACGCTTCAACCCACGCGGAGCTTTTCTTTTTAAGGAAGCTGTAGGCCAATGCTACTTGCCCTATTACCAATGGAAGGAAGGCCATGCTGGTTTTTATGTTACGTGGCATATCATCCCAATTGTGTGCTATGATAAGTGTAATCCCCAAACCAGTTAGCAAAGCACCCAATACCCTAAAAATGGTAAGAATGCTATTGGGTTTGGACTGTTCTTTCATCCTATAAAAAGCCAAAATCTTTTGAGAAGTATCAGAATTGATAATGTCTGCTTCCATAAGCTCGTCTAGCTGTCTTTCAAGTTTTGAGTTCATACCAACCTATTTATTTCGTAATATCTTAAATCGTGTAATTGGCTGTTCAGTGTTTTCAGGGTTCCAGTAATGAACAAACCTGTTCAAAGTATTGAACAGGTTTGTTACGGTAATTCTATTGCTCTTCTACTGAATCTAGAAACTGAATGTCCCTTGTGTTTTTCTGTACGGCAACTGAGGAAAAAAGGCTGAGAGTAAACGACATTCCATAAAACCCTTTTTCACTGAGTTCCAAATCTGCGTTCCACAAGCCAATAACCAAAAGCACAATAGATGCCAAGGTGGTAAACCAGCTGATACCATAATACATATCGGATACTTGAATGCCCTCTTGACGGTCCCGAACACTTTTTTGTACCGATACGACCGAAAAGAGCCCGAACAGTAAAATCGTAAAGTAGTACCCTTTCTCATTGAGCAACATATCGGCGTTCCACAGGCCGATGCAATAAGAGACCATGCCAATCAATAGTGCAATCCAAGAAGCCGCTACAAAAGCATCGGTTGGTCTAAAGTCAAAATCTTCTTTTCTTCGAATCTCCTTTTTCTCATTACTTGTTGAAGTTTCCATAATAGGATGTTTTAAGGTTTTAAATTCGAGGGCAAATATGAAACTTCCGATTGCCAGGCGAAATACAAAATTATCAATATACTTATGATTTAAAATGTTATTTTAATTTCTTAAATACTATATTTAAGGTATTCTTATATATTTTTACTTATGATTTAATGAATACTATTTTAGCACTTTTACAGGCCTTGACGAAAGAGGAGCAGCAAGAATTTCAGCTTTTTCTAAAACGAAAGAACCGACGTGGTGACACGAAAAACCTTTTTCTATTAAAGCTTTTAGAAAGTGGGAAAACGGAAAATTTGGATATCGCACTATATGGAAAATCGGCCAAAAACGCCTATCACGCCCTTTGCAAGCGCCTACAGGACAGCTTAATTGATTTCATAGCCAGTAAGGGGCTTGCGCAAGAATCTTCGGAGGAACTCGATTTGCTGAAACTGTTATTGGCCAGCCGTATCTTTTTTGAACGAAAACAACACAAAGTAGCGTTTAAGACCCTCGAAAAGGCAGAAAAGAACGCGCAACTGATCGATGTGCATCCCATTCTCAATGAAATCTATCATACTAAAATACAATACGCACATCTAAACCCTCGCTGGCATCTTACCGAGATCGTAAAAGCCGCTGATGAGAACATGCACCGATTGCAACAAGAATCACACCTTAACATGGCATATGCCAGCATCAAACTGCAATTAAAACAAGAAAAGCACAAAACCATTGATGCCATCATAAGCGAGGCCTTTTCAAATTTTCACATCGAAATAAACGAAACCATGACGTACAAGTCGTTGTTTCAATTGATGGAAGTCACTGCCACGGCCGCCAAACTGCAAAGCGACTACCATACCATTGCGCCCTTTATGACTACCATTTACGACATCATTCGAAAAAAAGGGGCTATTGCCGACAAACACCGCTACTATCACATTAGCATTCTAAATCTAATGGCCCTAAGCAATTTTAGGAACAAGCAATTTGACCAATGCCAGCGCTTCATTCAAGAAATGGAAACTGAAATGGAGAAAGGTAGGCGTGCTTTTTACAACCGGTTTGTAGAAAAATTATGCGTCTTAAAGGCCCTACGGTTAAATTACACGGGCAAAGCAAAAGAGGCGCTTGAGGTGTTGCAACTTTTTAAGGGCACCTCTTTAGACATTGCCTTAATTCACTTAATGTGCCTTTTTCAACAAGAACAGTTCCAAGAGGCCTATACCAAACTACAACTATTGAACCACACCGACGATTGGTATGAAAAAAAGACTGGGTGGCAGTGGGTATTGAAAAAGGGGCTCATTGAAATTTTATTACTGATCGAATTAGACAAATTAGACTTGGTTCTTCTGAAGGTGCAACGTTTTAAGCGCAGGTTTACAAAACCCCTGAA
Organism: uncultured Flavobacteriaceae bacterium; assembly: GCA_938020445.1. Lineage (GTDB taxonomy): Bacteria > Bacteroidota > Bacteroidia > Flavobacteriales > Flavobacteriaceae > Pelagihabitans. Next base: position 64,420 of record CALIIC010000031.1, read on the forward strand.
ACGATTGGGAGAAGAAAGAGTGCTTACCTTTATGGAGCTTATCCTGCAATACTACGAACAGCCTACATTGGGACATTCCGATCACTTTAAAACCGTTGTTGAACGCTCTTTTACCTGGATCGGTCGGGAAAAGGAAGATGTTTTTGTAATGAGTTTTTATGCCTGGTTAAAGTCAAAAATGGAAGGCAAAAACCTATATCAAACCACGCTAGAACTTGTTAGAGGAACTTAATCGAGCATTTTTCCCGAACGCAATAAATCGGTGCCGAGATACTTGTCGTCCTTATTGTAATACCAGGCGCGGGTCTTGGGCATTTTAATGGTGCCTACTTCCTCTATTCCGGAAAGCAGAATGTATTCCCCATCATTCTTAGATTCGTCGTGGTAGAATTGATACACCTCCATGGCATAGGTTTCTGGATCAAAATAGAAGTACCAGGTATCTTTGCCTACGGCTTCGTCATAGCTTGCTTTGAGCACCAAATATTCTTTTCCTTTGAAAGTTTTGCGTTCAGTTACCGGAGCTATGCGGGTGCCTGCATCTTTTAGTTTCATGGGAAGACCGTACAAATAGGTATAGTAGTCTTTCATCATCTTTGTGCGCTCACAGCTCAAACGATGCGTTTTGGCCTCCTCTTCAGAAAATTCACTGCTTCCGTTCAAAGCCAAGGTGCACGTATCCTTATCGAGCAACTGGTTTAGGGCAACCCCGTCTTTGGTAGAAGTAAGTTTAAAGTACTCTTGGCGCAGATCAATTGTAATATCGGAGACGCGCTCTTTATCATCGGGGGTCTTCATGACAACGACCAAGTTCCCTTTAAAAGACTCCCAAGCCCGGTTGGGATCGTGGTGCCGTATTGCTTTGTTCAATAATTCCAAGCCCGTCATCTCTTGTGAACGAACGTTAAATGAAAGAAACAAAAGCATACAGAAAAACGCGTACTTTAGTTCGGCTGTAACCAAGCAACGACAAAACTTATTAAACAGCATGTTGGTTATAGGTTTCCAGAAGGTTCATGGTAGCGACCAAAAGGTCTTTTGTTTCTAAGAGCAGGCTAAAATATAGGGCCGTATTCTTGGGACTTGATTCGTCGGACCTTGTTCGTTCTACT
>CALIIC010000032.1 GCA_938020445.1 uncultured Flavobacteriaceae bacterium
GCTACCGATGTGTTTTCCTCTGCTCTTCGAAGCAAATATGGCATCACATCTTTTACCGGACCATAGGGCAAGTATTTGGAGACATTGTACCCACTGTTGGCAAGATTGTAACTGATATGATCACTCATACCGAACAATTGACCAAACCAAATGCGTGAATCATTTTTTGCAAGCATATGTTCTTCCATAAGTTGTACCATCAAATGGGTACTCTCTTCGTTGTGCGTCCCAAGGAAAATGGCCATATGATCCAAACGCGCTACCATGAAATTTGCGACTTCATTAAACAACGCATCCGTGGTCGCTTTATCCTTGCAGATAGGGTCCTTATACCCAAAGCGTACTGCCCTTTCCCGTTCTTTTTCCAAATACGCACCCCGCACCAGTTTCATCCCGACTTTAAAGCCTTCCGCGGTTGCTCTTTCATATAATTCCTTTAGATAATCGAACCGATCATGCCGATAGCCCTGAAGCGTGTTAAAAATGATTACTTCCTCTTTGTTGTACTTGCGCATCATACATTCTGCCAACGTATCAGCGGCTCCTTGCATCCAGCTTTCTTCAGCATCGATAAGTACAGGCACCTTACAAGCGTATGCTTTCTGGCATACCTGTTCATAACGTATTTTGACTTTGTCCCATTCATCTTGCTCCGATTGGTTGAGCTTTTTCCCTTCCGTGAGTTTATTATATAGTTCAAAACGCCCTAATCCGGTTGGTTTAAATACAATATAGGGGATGGCTTTATGCCGTTCGGCATACGTTAAGGTTTTCAGAATTTTGTGCATCGCACTATCGAATTGTGCCTCTTCCTCTTTCCCTTCTACGGAATAATCCAAAACGGCATGCACATTTTTCGAAAACATAGTATCAATTACCGGCAAACAGTCCTCTTCGGTGACACCCCCACAGAAATGGTCAAAAACAGTAGAACGAATGAGCCCTTCGACCGGTAAATGTACCTTCAGTGCAAACTTCGTAACAGCAGCTCCTATTTTCACTAGGGGTTCCCGTTTTATCATTTCGAAAAGAAACTGTGCTCTTTCGAGTTCCGAATTCGATTTTAGCGCCAGCGCTACTTCAGTATTTTCAAAACTTATTTTCATATATACCTATTTTAATCCTTCTATTTCGCGTGATTAAAGAAACGATGTGATTACCGCGACGATGGCCGAATATTAAACCAATGGTCTCTTGGCGCTAATAAGTACATAAGACATCCCTGATACGAGCAGCGATAATACTGCCGGAATACCGATGGGGTATATGTATTGGGTCACATACCCGACGATAAGACCAAGAAGCATATTAAAGGTTGCCGTCCAGTTCCAAGACTTATTAAAGTTCAAGGAAAGTTTATCTCGAAAAAAGAAGTGGGCCATAATTATGCCGGCAATTACGGGGACTACCAGTGCCGTCAGATAAAGAAAATTGACGAACTGGTTCATAATCCCCATCAAGGCCAAAACAATTCCTATCAAAGCGAACAACAACGTGAGACCTTTGCGTTCCTTATCGCCATGGGTATTGAAAATAGTACAGAGGACAAGCCCTCCTGTATAGTTACTTACCAACTGGCTTGTCCATGTAGCGATCCATAGCACCACAAACCCCCAGGCAGGGAATCCCAGGTTTTGCATCACCAATACGATATCGGCATTTCCTGTGCCTATCGACATGATGCCACCAACAATAAATAGTGGAAAACCTACGACAATGATACCCAAAGGAATTAGGATATTATCCTTCCATCGCGGTTTTGCAAATCGTGTATAATCAGGCGCGATTAACCACTGTGCGACATTGATGCTGATGACTAGGTTAATGGCCTCTATAAACGACATGCTTCCTTCCGGCTGATAATTCAACAGATTGTCCATACCAAAATTCTGAACGGATAAATAAATGGCGACTGCAACCAGAACGAGTCCGGCCGGCATAGCGATAAAGTCGACCCATTTGATCGAGGCATACCCCAATATCGAAGGGATAGCGAAAAATATCCCGATGAAGAACGTACAGAGTACATATAGAAAGGGCCGCTCTCCTCTATTGATTTCCAAAAGAGCGCACAAGGCATCGGATGCGACTGCGGTTTGAATGGCCCACCAGCCCAGTGTCAATACCAAAATTACAATCCCTACAACTATCTTCGCTTGTCTTGTACCAAAACTAAGGGAAGCCAAGGCTGTGGAGGACAAGCCTGTTTTGGCACCGATATACCCTTGTACCGCATTCCCGATCCATTGAAAAAAACAGAGGCCAATAAGCAGAATACCTATTACTTCATACAAACTGAAATTCCCTATTAGAATGCCGCCAACCATGAGTACAGGGATACAAAATTCGAGTCCGCCGAAAATTATTGCCGGTATGTGCCATGGCTGCCGTTCGTTTTCGGGTACCGCCTCCGAAGTATTGCCACTTTTGATATCTTCCATAGTTTGTTTTTTAGGTTCTTAGTTCTTTTTGAGAAAGTCCCTTTTGAAAAAAATTATACGCAATTGCCAAGGTCAGCACGAAAAAAGATGTCAAAACACCCAGCAGAACGTCATAATAGGTTTCAATGGTCAATGAAATTCGTATTAGAATGGTAGCCAATACAAATGCGGAATAGCGAAATACTCGGTAATAGTTAATCGTATAGCGTAAGGCCACTAAAACAATCGTGATATCGGAGAAAATCAATACGGTATAAAATGTATCGAAAGAATGTAGGTAAACCCCTGTATTAAATAGTTGATAGACATCTCTTACACCAATGGCGAAAAAAGATATAAGAAGAAAAAGGGCCAATAGTTTCTTAATACGTACAAATTGGATTTGGTTTACGTAGGTTTCTGAAATTCTAATTTGTCGATTCAAATTCTGGGTAAACCCCATCACCACAAAAATCAACAAGGCCCCAAAAGAGTATACCAACATCTGAAATATGGTCTCTTTGGAGGATTCCCACAAGTAAAAACTGTCTAGATGGCTAAACTCCTTAAAGGCATTTCGAATAAATATCAAAGAAAGTAGTTCGAACTGCTTGTTCATTGATCTTGCCACTGATTTGGGCAAGACAAAAATGAGACTTAAAAGCTCCATGATCAATAGAATGGTAAAGGCAACCTCTATTGCAAAAAACGGATGTTTGAATAAAGCGTTAAAAGACCCCAGATCTACCAGACCATTGTAGACGATAAAACTAAAAATGCCACAGATGATAAAAGACAATACTAAAAAAGAGCTCAACCTGCTTATGATCTTTGGGCTTTCCCAAAACAGTACCTGTTGATCAAACAGGTAAATCGTTTTCTTTAACAGCGCATTCATACGAAGCATTTATCGGGGGTGGTACTATACCTCTAGTTCCTTTTTGAAAAGAAAAAAAAACACCTCACTATTTCGAAGTGTAACGGTTTTTCGAATCTCTTCCCTATCTAAGTAAATTACATCCCCTTTGTTCATTTCAACAGTGCCTCCGTTCTTTGTGGTAACCGCTAACTTACCGGACACCAAAAGGGCAATTTCGTTCGAGTCCATGGTTTTGAAGGGCAGTACATCTCCCTTGTTTAGATACACTGTACCACATCTAACGGCAATGCCATCTTTTGACTTTTTGATGATATCCTTGAGATAGTTTTCTCCTTTCTTGGGGAACTTCATTGTATTTAACTCCATTGCTTTCTATTTCTTATCGTTGGTACCAAAAGCTACCACCTGCACGTTATATGATGTTGTTAGCAACTCTTTTTCTGTAACAGACTAAACAAAGCCATAATGCTCTTCCGCCTGTTCCATCGTGATATATCCATTCTTAATATCCCGTTCGATCTTTTTGCGTTTTCTATTAGTGGGATTGCCATAGCCACCACCTGTTGCGGTTACTAGTTTTACCCTATCGCCTTTAAAGAGCTTCACATTTGTTACTACATTATAGTCTTCCTCGGTCCCGTCGGTTCGTAGTACCGTAAAGTAATTATAGCTCCCCTCCTTTCCTTCATTGAGTCCCCAGGTAGGAATTGAATACCCTAAAAAAGCTCCTGTTAAGAAAGCCTCCTCCGAAAGTATTTTAAAGATTAGGTATTGGCCGTTTCCACCTTGATATTCGCCATATCCGCCACCTTCATTGTGAAACGCGTATTCTTCTACAACTACCCCGTATTTTCTTTCCCTAGTCTCTGCCGGAATGTTATACGACTCCCCATGTGCATAGGAGAACTGCCCTCGATTTCCATCGTGGGAGGCACAGCCTCCCCAACCACCGGAAAGTGGTTCTGCCTGCACATAAAACTCATTGGTCACAGGATGAATACCAGAAATATAGGTCACACAGACTGATCTAAAATGGCCCGCCGGTAGTTTATCTGGAACAACCGGTCCCAAAGTTTTTAATAACAAATCGACAGCCGCGAGGAACACTTCATAGTATACTGATATCGGCGCAGGCGACTTGGCGCTTACAATCGTGTTATCGGGACATATTAATTTTACATGTTTAAAAGATCCATTATTGGCCGGTAATGTCGGGGTTGTAATGGACTTAAAAGCGGCCCTTACTGCAGTTTCCAATCCGGTTCTAGAAAGGTTTAACGGGCCTTTCAACTGTTCGTGAGACCCTGTAAAATCGCAGGTCATGCCCGTATTTGAAATGGTTATTTTTAATTTCAAGGGGAAGGGGCCGTTCCCAAAACCGTCATTTTCTATAAACCCTGTATTTTCATACACGCCGTTCGGGATTTTTTGTAGTTCCTTTAGACTTATACGCTCGCCATATTCCATAAATTCCTCGGCAGCTTGCTTGTACGCTTCCAAACCATATTTGTCGATAAGCTTTATTATTCTTTCTGCGCCTACATCATTCGCGGCGATGCCTGAAAACAGATCTCCTAAGGTGCTTTTAGGAAGTCTTACATTGGCTTCGATCATTTTGACAACAGCATCGTTTAACGTACCTCTTTCCTTTATTTTGATAAAAGGAAAGTGCATTCCCTCCTGAAAAATTTCTGTTGAAACGGTCGATACAGAGCCCGGATTCGTCCCTCCGATATCTGTCCAATGCGCTTTGTTCACCGTAAAAGCTACCCGTTCGCCTTTATAAAAAATAGGAGTGATCAGTGCAATATCGGACAGATGTGTACCACCACCTGCGTAGGGCGTATTGGCCATTACCACATCGCCCTCTTTCAAAGGGTTGTCTTCCCCAAACCGTTTTAAGGTGTCTTCGACTACGAGGCTCATCGCTGCCAAAAATGTGATGACTCCGTTTCCTTGGGCCAGCAATCGCCCATCTCCATCAGTAATTCCCACCGCATAATCCAATGCCTCATAAATAATGGGGCTCATACTGGTACGTTGAATCGTTTCGAACATGGCCTCTCCAATAGAAATCAATGAATCCTGAATAATATCTGACGTAAACTTGTTTAAACTCATGGTTGCTATTTTTTACGAATAATAATGTTTGCATAGGCATCAATTCTAAACTGATGCCCCGGCGGTACCACGGTAGATGTGGATTGTTCCACAATGATTGCTGGACCTTTAACCGTCATACCCGGGTCTAATTTATTTCGATCAAAAAAGTGGCTCTCGTGAATACCAGCTTCGTCAAAATCTACTTTTTCGGTAGCGACCAGGGCTTCTTCCACAGTAGTTCCTTTCACCTCAACCTTGCCGATAACCGGCTTGTTTACCACTACTTCTGCCACCAAATGATAGTTTACTATTTCAATTTTGGTATCCGTAAGGCTAAAAGCATATCGCTGTTTATGAAGTTGGTGAAAATGATGTTCGATTTCATCGATTTTTAGCTGGTTCAAATCGGCCAATTTCAATTTAACCGAATGTTCTTGTCCATCATAACGCAGGTCTAAATAGTGCTCAAACCTGATGTCTTCCTGCTTATACGCATCTCTTTCATACGCCTGTATCGCTTCGTTTTTCATATCCTGAAAGACGCTTTTTATGATGGAAAATTGTTTCTCATTCAAGTTCATGACATCTGTACGGATATAATCTCTACGAAGATCCGACATGAGCATTCCAAAGGCTGAGAAAACACCTGCATTCAACGGTACGATGATTTCGGGCATTTGCAGCTCTTCACCCAAATAAGCACCATGCATGGGACCTCCACCTCCAATAACGACCAGCGAAAAATCCCTAGGGTCGTACCCTTTGTTTACCGAGACACTTTTTAAGGCATTGACCATGTTCGAGTTTGCTACGCGAATCACCCCACGTGCCACTTCTTCCAGCGTCATATCCAAGGCCTCACAGAGTGGTTTTACCGCGCTTTTTAAACTATCGAAATCAGGTTGCAATTCGCCTCCCAGAAAGTAATCTTTATGAATACGGTTACAGACAACGTTCGCATCTGTGGTGGTAAAACTTGTACCGCCCTTACCATAGGACGAAGGCCCGGGGTTGGCTGCCGCACTTTTAGGACCAACACGCATTTTGCCCCCATCGTCCAACCAAGCAATACTCCCCCCTCCATTTCCAATTTCCACAATATCTATTACCGGGGTAAGTATTGGGAAGCCTGCTTGGGTTTTCGTCTTTTCAATAGTATACGTGGTTACTATTTTAGGGATTCCATTTTCGATTAATGAACATTTGGCGGTCGTACCGCCAATATCCAATACCAGTAAGTTTTCTTTCCCGATCGTTCTCCCTAAAACAACCGCCCCAAGCATACCGCTTGCCGGTCCGGACTCGATTAAGGTAATAGGGTTCGCCTTTACATCTTCAACCGTTGTAATACCACCGTTGGATTGCATGATATAGAGGTTGTTCTTGTATCCCAGATTTTGCAAATGCCGGGTTAAATTATTCAAATATGTAGTGGCAATAGGCTTCACATAAGCAGACAGTACCGTAGAACTGGTTCGTTCATACTCCCGCCATTCCCGAGTAACCTCATGGGAAGTGATGACCTCAAATATCGGATACTTTGTACGAATATAAGCTGCCAATTTTTTCTCATGAACAGGATTTTTATACCCGTGTAAAAAGCAAATAGCAATAGCTTCCACCCCCTCTTTAATAAACTCGAGGATATGGTCATCTACCGAGGATTCATATAGTGGTGTAATAATTTCGCCTTGGTAATTGATTCGTTCCTTGACCTCTTGGCGTAAATAACGCTCCACAAAGGGTTCTTCTTTTTTAAAATTGAAATTGTACAGGTCTGGCCTTGTACCGCGGGCTATTTCTAGCACATCTCTAAAGCCTTCGGTCGTAATCAATGCGGTTTTTGCACCTTTTCGTTCCGTTATGGCATTGATGACCACCGTTGTACCATGGGCGAAAAAATCAATTGTGGTCAAATCCAATCCTATTTTCTTAATAGTATTTAGGATTCCCTTTTCGAATTCACCAGGGGTTGTGCTCGATTTTGATACCTCAACACTCTTAACCTCTTTGGTTTCCCGATCATAGTCAAAGAAAACAAGGTCTGTAAAAGTTCCTCCAATGTCCGTTGCAACTCTCATATTTTATTGGTTTATTTTAACGACAATCTTCCCTACCTGCTGGTTGGAAAGCATATACTCATATGCCTTCTTATAATCTTTATACGCAAAGACCTTCCCTATCAAAGGCTTTAAAGCACCTTTTTCAATCCGTTCTAAAACGTATGCTTTGCATTCGTTTAGCTTATTGATATCTTCTACATGATTGAATTGGGAATAGGCGTCCATAATCGCTTTTTTCCGAATAAGGGGAACAAGTGGAAATGGCGTTGGGTTTGGATCCAACAGTCCGTATATGATGACTACCGCACCCATGGATAGAGCATCAAGGTATTCGTTGCAAAAATTCCCTGCTACGGGGTCATACACGAAACTAACGCCTGCTCCCTCTGTGATTTCCAACAACCTTTTTTCAACGGGTTCCTCATTGGTTATAATGAGATGGTCGATACCGAGTTGGGTGAGTTCTTCTTTTTTGACACTTGTTCTGGTAGAACCTATAGGAATGGCCCCTGCATCTCTTGCCAACTCAAAACAACCATAGCCGGCCGAGCTTGAAATCGCCGGAATAAAGACATGATCTCCTTTCTTAACGCTTCCTATATGGAACAAGGCGAAATAGGCGGTGGAATACTGCATCCAAATAGCACATGCTTCTTCAACCGTTAAATTCACGGGTGCCTTGGTCAAATAATCTTGTGGCACCAAGGCGTGCGTTCCTTGCACACCATATTTAGAAGTATTAAACGGTATGGAGGTTACCCTATCCCCTACTTTAAAATCGGTTACGGTTGATCCGACCTTTAGTACCTCACCCGTTGCTTCCGACCCAATTCGGGAAGGAAAGTCGGGCAAAGTGGTATGGAACCCTTGGTAATGAAGAACATCTGCCCTATTAAGGGCAAAAGCGTCAACTTTAAACAAAACCTCGTCATTCACTGGGTCTTCCATGGTCACATTCTCCATGTTCAGCACCTCCAACTCCCCTGTTTCGTAAAACCTAATCACACTACTGTTCGTTCCCATATTTTTTAATTTAAAATGACTTAAAAATGCTATTTATAGTCCTCCAAAGGGACAACCGTTTCTTTGGGCATGGATGCAGGCACCTACCACAAAAAGTTTCAACTGGACCTCGCCATATCGTTCAAGCCAGAACTTCTTGCTCCGTCAAAAGCTGTAAAATAATCGCACAGAATCCCCATTCCCATTAAATAGACGATCGGGTACTGAAAAAAAGTGTTCAAAAGATACTTGTACAGCGTTGGCGCAATGAACTGGATGATGAGGACATCATCTTGTTCATCTAACGAAGCACTCAAAACCTGTACGATACGTCTACACCTACGGTTACGGGGACGTTCGGAAATCGAAGGTTATTGAAACCGAACTCTGCCGTCGGGAAAAATTCTTGATTAAATTGGGTATCAAAAATATTGTTTGCCCATAGGGTAAGTCCGATCTTATTGAAGTTAAATTTTGCTCTTGCGTTTACCAAGGTATATGGTTCCTGTTTGTATTCTTCCAAAGGGTCCCAGTATTGTTCTCCCCTATTATCAACATTGACATGAAGACTCATATCTGATTTTTCTCCAAGGGAGAAGTATGAATTGGCCCCAAACTGCACGGTGCTTTTTACCGTAAAGGGTGATACGTTCCCACTTACATCAACAACTTCATTGGTTTCATAATCAAAGGCCGCGGCATTGGTAAGCCTGTTATACGAACCCTTCTTGATTTCGCCATTGTTGAGTCCAAAACTTGCGAAGAAATCCAGGTAATTGGTTGCCTTAAATTTTATCTCGGATTCAAAACCGGATATTCTTGCTTCTTCGAAGTTATAAATACCCAATACCGATGGCGTAACAGGAATGAAGGTATACTGCTGTTGGTTTTCGAAGTTAATCAAATAGAAGGCGTTGTTGAAGATAATACGATTGTTTAGAAAATCGGTCTTTAGTCCTATCTCGTAATTATCGGTAAATTCCGGTTCATAGGTCTTGTTAAACTTAACGGTCTCCCCTCCATTAAATCCTCCACTGCGATACCCACGGCCGTAATTGGCGTAGGCCAGCACATTTTTAGTGGCTTGATAGGACAAAGAGAATTTAGGTTGCCATACCGTAATATCGTTTTCTAATGTGGTATTGGTAATTCTTGAATCATTCGTTAGTTTATCATAATCCATACGCACCCCTGCGGATACGGTAAGCTTCTTTGTGAGCTTATAGTCAAAGAAAGCAAAGCCGGCCAATGTTTGAATGGTGTTGTCATCATCATTTCCTACCAAGGGGTCCGTACTATAATTTGCATTCGCTGCCGAAGCATCCACAAAACCACCCTCGTAATAGGTTCTATTTAAAAAGGTGGACGTATTTAAATACCTTTTGCTATTCTGAAAAAGCCCTCCGAATGTATAATTGAACCGGGTGTTTTCATTGTCTTTGGATATGAGACGAAGTTCTTGGCTAAAAGTATCGGAATCTGACTGTTGCGAAACCTTACTGAAAGCATATTGAGAATAGTCGTTCTCCCCTATATAATATCGTCTAGTGGCATTGAAAGCGGTCACCGATTGTACTTTTACTTTTTTCAAAGATCCTTCGATTTTAAAACTACTTAATGAATTTGATAGTTCGGAATCTCCCTGCACATCACCAAAAGGTTCACTTGAATAGTCGTCATCGGCCAAAACGGGTAGCGCGGGATCAAAAATATCGGTCTTGGTAACGTAATAATTACCACCTGCATCGACCTTAAAGTTATCTTGTACAAAGGTTGCCGACCAACGAGGGTTAAATCGGTATTTCAATTTGGCCCGCACATTGTATTCCTTGGAGAAATCAACTTTCTCGTTTAAGAAGGTATTGTTGATCAACCCATCAAAGGTTTCGTAACGTCCCGTTATGCTGTAGTACAATTTGTTCTTGACCAACGCTCCTGAAGAAGACAATCCCGCACCAAAAAGCCCTCCATTACCCGCGGACAGCATCACCTTGGTCTTTGGGGTATTGGTAGGGTCTTTAGTAGTTATGTTAATAGCGCCCGCAATCGCATTCTTACCATATAAGGTTCCCTGAGGCCCTTTTACAAATTCTAGTAGTTCAATGTCATATAGAGACATATTCATTGCGCTTGCATCGGGTAAGGTCATTCCGTCAATAACAACGGCTACGGGAGATTCCCCATTTCTAATTTGGGAAATACCACGAACCGTTAAGAAATTAACCCCCGGTTGCTGGGCTTGGTTAAAGGTCACATTTGAAATTTGCGACGTAAATGATTGCACATTATCAATACCACTTGTTTCAATACTCGCCGCATTCAAGGCTACGGTGGTCTCAGGTAAATTTTGAATTGCCTGTACTCGAACCCGGGCTTTTCCCGCAACAGATGCAAAACCTTGTACCGTAACCCCCTCTAATTGACTGGCCTCTTCCTCTAATTCAATATTGAGAAAAGTACCGTTGATGGTAACCACTTTTGTTTTAAAACCCAGAAAAGATACTTCTAGTTCGTTGGAAGATGCTGTCACGGATATTACAAATTGTCCGTCAAAATCAGAAATCACACCATTTGTTACATCCGCTTTATCTATGATCGTTGCACCGGCAATAGGAATCCCGGAGGAATCAACGATAGTACCACCGATATCCTTTGATTCTTGGCTAAAACCTACCTGTGCGCATAAGGCGAAGAATAGAAGTAATTTTTTCATAATTGAGTTATTCGTTAGCTTTTGTTTGAGTTATCGATAGCCAATATATAGCAATTCAAAGTTAACTGGAATTATTCCAGTTAACATAATATTTAATTTTAGTAATAGGAATTTAAATGGAATTATAGTATAATTGACTTATAATAAGCATGTAAGAAAATGAATACAAGAGGAATCGAACTATCGAATAATTTCTATCTTGGGTTGCATAAAGAGCTTTTAGAGCTCTTTTCCCGGCATAATTCCATAGAACTTAAAACCTTAACGGTTTTTCAACTCTATGGTTTCGGGAACTATGATGAGGAGCAGGCGAATCTTAAAAGCTTTATTACCGAAAGAACTGGTAAATGGATCAACGGAAAGTACCTATACAATAAAAGAAGGGAAATTGATGCAGGGCACAAGACAAAGGTGAAAATTAGAAGGGACTATCTATCGATTCTAATTACGGCCGCAGGCTATAAAAATTACAACGACTATCTCCAAAATTCCGTTTACATCAGCGCCGATGTAAGGGAGGTAGAGCAAGCGGTATTGGAAGGCTCCATTCAGGATGAGCACGTACTTTACTATGTTGGCTATTATGTAGAGGATAGACGGTACTATATCAAATCAAAGTTCACTATATATCAGATGAAATCGGCCTCTTGGGAAATTCTTTATTGGGAAAGAGGCAAAGAACCGACGACCTATACCTATTTTGGAAAATGTGTCCCCACAGGGGATAGCGCTTTGTCTTTTTACTTTAGTAAAGAAGATTCCAGTTTGAATAAAGAATGCTTTGTGAACATATTTTACGGAAATAATATGAACAGCAAACCACTACTTTTGGGGGCCTATTGTGGTTTTGACAGGAGTAATAATCCGGTTATCGGAAAACTTGTTTTCGAAGAAGTAGCCGATTCCGAAGCGCAAGATGTAAAAGTAAAAAGTGCAGAAATCAATCCCATTTTTCATCATCATCTGTATTCACAAAGACTCATTGTGGATGGTATTTTACCCCATAAGGATTCTGATTTGGCGGTTTCGATCAATCGTCTGGAGATTATAAACTTTTTAATTGGTAGTTATAGAGGATATTATTTGGATAGAAATGACTATCTCATTCCGATTTCCTTTGAAGTACGCAACGAATTGGGGGAAATTAAACTCAAAATCAACAATACGAATTTTGAAGGCGTTGGGAGGTTAAACAAAACAGAAAACTATTTGATATCAGAGTTTAACGAAAAAAATAAGACCTCTTATTCCCAATTTTCCTTACAAGTACAACCCCTGGAAAAAGATTTGTTCGTAAGCCATATGTTGGTTTATACCGGCGGGAGTGTCATTAATGGCAAAGGACTTTTATGGAAGGTAGATGAAACAAACGCTCAGCAAATTCCTTCTACCAAGGAATTCTATATCAACAAAAGCGATGTAGCCCCTGAAAGGATTGATAAAATAAACAAATACCTCTAAGATTCCCAGCGGTGTTTCATAAAAACCGCCCATTGTGTTCGAATTGAGCTTTTCTTCAAAAGATTTGTTCGAGACTCCAAGCGACATACACCGCTTTTGAATGCGTCATTTACGCTAGGAAAATGCTGGTTATCCCGACAAAATAGAAACATCCGTATCACCGTACCCACCCGCACTTAATTCTGAGTATTTAAGTATAGTTTTGAAGTTACTACGCCATGATTATGCGCTATATAAAGCATAAAATGGCGAAGATGACGGCAATGGTGCCCGAGACGGCTTACGCCAGATATACCTTAAAAACCAACAATGTATAGAAAGTAGTATACCAGGTAAGACGAAAGGAGTTAGCTCAGATAAGCCCTAACTATTTGTTATATTTAATGATGAAAGCTATCTTTTTCGAAATCAACAAAATCATGCACAAACCAATACTATTGGTGTTCATCGGTTTATTCCTTTACGGATGCAATCAAAAAACAAACAAGGCAAAAGAACCAGCTAGTACCGTATTGGCCCAGAAAGATTCGTTGACCGCGGCGCTCACGGATCTCCTGGAACAAGAACAAATCAATGGTTTTTCTGTTGCAATCGTGAATCAAGACAGAGTGCTTTATGAAAATGGGATGGGTTTTGCGGATATTGAGGCAAAAGTTGCCTATACCGAGCATACGATTCAAAACATAGCATCCATATCGAAAACACTGATTGGGGTCGCATTGTTAAAAGCACAAGAAATGGGAAAACTAACCTTAGACGACCCCATTAATACCTATTTGCCATTCGAAGTTAAAAACCCCGCTTTTCCCGAGATACCCATCACCATCAGACATTTGGCAACCCACACCTCTACGATTGTGGATACCGATATTTACAATGCTAAATCTTATGTGTTAAAAAGTATCAGCGATAGCTCGGTTATTTCACCCAAGGCAATACGAGAAAATTTCAATTCGCCAGAAAAGAAAATTTCTATGACAGACTTCCTTCAGAATGTTCTAAGTGAAAATGGAAAATGGTATTTAAAAGATGGGTTTCTAAATAAAAAACCAGGTGCATTATTTGAGTATTCCAATGTTGGGGCAACACTGGCAGCAGCTGTCATTGAATACGCTACGGGAGAGCCCTATGATGAATTTACCACTAAGTATATCTTGGAACCTTTGAAAATGGATTCATCAGGTTGGTCATTTAAGCAGATTGATTTTTCAAAACATTCAAAATTATATGCC
>CALIIC010000033.1 GCA_938020445.1 uncultured Flavobacteriaceae bacterium
CTACTGTGATTTTCACTTTTCTACTGCCATGGGTAAGAAAGAGGCGATGATTGCCGCCCTGTGCAAGGAGCTTGAACTTAGAAAAAACGAGTTTAAGGAAGAAATTGTGGAAACGATTTACTTTGGTGGTGGTACGCCTTCCGTATTGGAAATAAGCGAAATTGAACAGTTGCTTGCGACCGTTTATAAGCATTACCAGGTGATTGATACGCCAGAAATCACTTTAGAGGCCAACCCGGATGACCTATCCTCTGAAAAAATAGGGCAGTTGGCCAAATCGAGAATCAATCGGCTCAGTATCGGAATACAGTCTTTTTTTGAGACCGATTTGAAACTGATGAACAGGGCTCATAATGCTGGGGAAGCAGTAAGATGTATCGAAGAGGCTTCACACCATTTTGAGAATATTTCGATCGATTTGATCTATGGTATGCCAGATATGGATAATGCTCGTTGGAGACAAAATATTGAAAAAGCACTCTCCTTTAATGTGCCACATATCTCTAGTTATGCATTGACGGTGGAACCCAAAACCGCCTTGGCCAACTTCGTAGAAAAAGGCTTGGTAAAACCGGTAGATGATGCCGTTGCCCAAGAACACTTTTATATCTTATCGGAAACACTGGAGGCCGCTGGTTTTGAGAGTTATGAAATCTCCAATTTTGGAAAGCCGGGCTATTTTTCGAAAAATAATACGGCCTATTGGCTTCAAAAAAAGTACATGGGTATTGGTCCCTCTGCACACTCGTATGATGGAAAAAGGAGGGGTTGGAATATAAACAACAATCCAAAATACTTGAAAGCCATTGCTTTGGGCGAGTTACCCATGGAGACAGAGGTGCTCTCCAAAACCGACCGATACAATGAGTATGTGATGACGGGCCTGCGAACCATTTGGGGTGTTTCCTTGGGAAAAATAGCAACTGATTTTGGAGATCATTACCGCAGGTATGCACTTTCGCAGGCAGAAAAATACTTGGAAGACCAGCTCCTTTATTTAGATGATGAGGTACTTTTGACCACTAAAAAAGGACGTTTTTTGGCAGATGGCATTGCAGCCGATTTGTTTATGTTGAAACAACCCTAAGAACGTACCTCCAAGGTAAACCCCAATCCGAGTCCTTTTAATTTTTTCTTCAGTTTCCCTTGCTTGGAGTTTCGTTCATATGACCCTCCTGTAAAAAGACCGACAGAGATAACCAAGGCCTCGGTCGGCAAAACATCCCCTTCATTGTCAATCCATTCCAAGGTTACAATAACATCATCGGTGAGTACAATATCATACGGTTTTAAATTGGTTGATATCATCCCTGTTTGCTCTGGCTCGACCGCAATAACAATGTTTTCCTTTAAAAGGTTGTTGGATTGTTGCCCCTTAGAAGCGTCGTAGATGTTCAATCGAAAGAAGGTTTTCGCACTAAAACGGTTGTACGATACATGAAAATTAAAAGTATCGACAAAGGCAGGCCGTTTTCCGGTATTGATACGAATACCCATTTCCTTGCCCAATTGGTCATAATAAAAAAGATGTCCCATAAATTTGGACTTGGTTTTATTGCCTAAGGTTTTGTATTTCCATTTTTTGGCTGTAACCACCACTTCGTTCAATTCGGAGATCTTTTCTTTCAATGCAATCTGAATAGCTCCCTTTTTATTGGCAAGTTCCTGCACTGGTATGGTTTTGGCCTCATATCCTATCATCGAAATCCGCAATGTATCATTGGCATGGGTTTCGTTCAACGCTAGTTCAAAAACGCCATTGCGATTGCTGACAGTACCCATTTCTTTGTTGAGGATACCGATGTTTACATAGGGGAGGGGGGTGTTGTCCTGTGCATCTTTGATAGTTCCTGAAAGCACAAGTTTTTGCAAGGGTTCGGTACTAAATACATAGGGCGTGTCGGAAATACGATCCTTGGAGATGAGCTGCTCATAATACTGTTGAAAGCCTTTTTTATCGGTAAGATATTTTTCAAAAAATAAGACCGTGCTTTTAGAAATTTCTGAATAAATGTTGGTTCTTTCTTCCGATATCAGGAGAACGGAAGGGAAACTTGAAAAATCTTCATGAGCGCTTTGAGAGTGTCTTAAATAATATTTTGGGGCATTCGTTTTCTTAAAGTAATGGTATTCGTGGGTGGGTCTGAATTCATCGAGTTTGTTTCCGCTTTCTAAGGCGAAATAAGCAGCTTGGTTCTTTTCGGGAAATAAGACATTGGCTTGGTAGATTGTATCTAAATATGCATCATCGATTTCATTTTCTCCGAAATAATAGGTTTCAGTACCATCTAGGGAAACAAAGGCTTTGATTTTTGGGTATAGATCTAGTAATATAGCACTGCTCATTCCTCCCCAACTATAACCCAGAACGCCAATATTTTCAAAATCGATGGGCAATTCGTTTGTTTGTTTTAGGGTCTTTAAGGCAAAATCTGCGTCGTTGACCTGTTCCATGGTATCCATGAGTTCATTGGTCATTTGTCCAGGATAACGTCCCATAGACCATATCGATATAACAATAAAACCCTTTTGAGCGAGGTTTTCGAGAAGTGTGTAATTTTCAGCGCCCATACTATTGAACCCCGCCAAATAAACCACTACCGGAAACGTTCCTTGTGCTATCGTGGCTGCTTCGTTGCTATGCGTCTGAAGGGCTAATAATCGGCTACCATCTTTTACATCGATTCCCAAACCTGCCATTAAATACAGGGCCAGTTCTTCTGAAACGCCGTTGTAATCTTCATCTTGATAGCGGGTGGCCCGTTCTTCGTATTTGATCCATAAGTCTTTAAATGTCATGGGTAAAGAAGTACGCTCTTCGGTTGGGTACCAGATATCAAGTTCTAAGGGCCGGAAATGAAGCGGGTCATTGGCAGGTGTATTGGGTTTATAGGTCCTAGAAGAATCTATTAAGGTCAAGGTAGTATAACCGGCATTGTATTTCTTTGAAGCAGTTTCTTGGCTCACGAGCTTACAGCCAACCAAGAAAGCAATAAGTATGATCCAATAGTTTGCTTTCATAGCGCGAATTTAATAAGGTGCTTTAATGGAGAGACGCAAAAAATTGTTAAATGGTTTCCTTCGTATTGAATTTAGTAGTTTTGTTATTGAACTCGTTTTCACTTTTTCAATTTATCTCAGGTTCGCATGAAAGCCAAAATCAAAAACGATACGATCGACCTTTCCAAACCCTTGGATTTGTCGATTTCCATTCGAGGAGATGCTTCGAATGTGAACGCTTGGTACGTAGAGCATCCATCAATAAAACCGCATACTGATGGCGATTTTGTAGGGAAGGTTACCGAAGGGGCTTCTACCAATTTTAATAATATATGCTTCAATCCGCATGCCCATGGTACCCATACCGAATGTGTGGGGCATATTACAAAGGAGTATTATTCGATCAACAAACAATTAAAAAACTATTTCTTTTTGGCAGAAGTTATTACGATTGCTCCCGAAAAATACCAAGATGATTTTGTTATTTCTAGAAAGCAGCTGCAATATGCCCTCGGGAATAAAAAAAGGGAAGCGGTAGTGATTCGCACACTCCCCAATTTAAGTGACAAACGAAGTAAACAGTATTCGAATACGAATCCCGCTTATTTGTTAGAGGAGGCAGCTCAGTTATTGGTTGCGAAAGGCATTGAGCATTTGTTGATAGACCTGCCTTCCGTAGATCGGGAAAAAGACCGAGGGGCCTTATTGGCACACAAGGCCTTTTGGAATGTGGAAGGCGTCGTTCGTGAGCATGCGACCATTACGGAATTTGTTTTTGTTTCCAATGATATAGCCGATGGCAAGTACTATCTGAACTTACAGGTAGCACCCTTTGAGAACGATGCAAGTCCTAGCAGACCGATTCTTTACAAAATAGAACCTTGATTAAAGGGCCATTCCTATTCTTCTTATATTTAGCACATGGATAATCTGTTCGATACGTTTCTTGGCCTTATTTTAGGAGGAATCGCTACTTATTGGGGGTACTCTTTTTTTCGCAGAAAGCAGGGGAAAGAGGTAACCAAGCACCAGTCGACCGTTTTGCTCGATAAAATTAAGAGCGTTTGCAAACTGGTATCGGTCGAAGGTGAGTTTGCCGAAATTTATAAGTATGAAAATACCAAGGAGCGCTTTTTAAGTATGATCAGCAGTAAAAAGAAAGCCTTGATCGTGATCAATGCAAAGGCCCATATCGGATATGATTTAAAAAAAATCAAGATGAAAGCCGATGTGGAAAAGAAAAAAGTGATGCTGACCGGGTTTCCACAGCCCGAAGTACTTTCCATTGAACCTGATTTGGAATTTTACGATATTAAAAATGGGATGTTCAATTCTTTTACGCCCGACGACCTGAATGTACTCAACCAGGAGGCAAGGCAGCATATTCGAGAGAAGATTCCCCAGAGCGGACTCATGGAAACAGCCCGAAAAGAAGCCCTTGGTACCATTTTATTGATCGAGAGCCTGGCCGCGACGATTGGTTGGGAGCTAGACTACAGTGCATTGGAATTAGGGAGTGGAATCGAGGATGAAAACGAACAACCATTACTAGACATCAAAAAAGAAGATTCATAACAACAAAAGCATTCGATTATATGAAAAAAATTGCCGGCGCCTTCTTATTTTTAAGCTTTGTTAGCTTTAGTTATTCTCAGACAGACAACACTATGAAAGAATTTGATTCCAATTTTGCGCATACCGTCTTTTTCTGGTTGGCCAACCCGGAAAGTGCAGAGGACCGTGCTGCTTTCGAAACGTCATTGCAGAAATTTTTGAATACCTCTCAATATGCCAAAACCAAGTTTATCGGAAAACCGCCCAAGGCCAGTCGCGATGTGGTAGATGGTTCTTTTACCTATTCATTGATCGTTACATTCGAATCTGCCGAGGCCCAACAAAACTACCAAGATGAAGCACCTCATAAATTGTTTATAGAGGAGTCGAGCGCGCTTTGGACCAAGGTCATCGTGTACGATTCTGCAACGATTCAGTAAGAATGGTGAGGTATCGTTTTGCCACTGTCAGCGATGCCGTTCCGGTTGCTGCATTACATGCTGAAAGCTGGCGTAAACACTACCGCGGTGTTTTAAGTGATGAATTTTTGGACAATGCCGTTGTTGAGGAAAGAAGATCGTTATGGATGAAGAGGTTACAGAGCCCAACCTCAGATCAATTTCTACTGCTCGCAGAAGAGAACGAGGTTCTGATAGGTTTTTTATGTGCCTACCTGCATCACGATAAAACCTATGGTGCTTTGCTGGATAACCTACATGTTTCCCTTGCTTCAAAAGGCAAAGGTATCGGAACAACATTGATGAAGTTGTTGGCTGAAAAATTGCAAGAGAGGGGCCTCGATAAAATGTACCTTTGGGTACTTGAACAAAATGCCGAGGCGAGAGGGTTCTATGAATCCTTGGGAGGAGTTGCCATGGAAACGGTTGAAGAGACCGAGGTGGGGGATGGCCTCACCATGAAAACGAGAATTTATTGGGAATCGATTCAAACACTGTTGGAATAAATTAGGTTAATAGGATGAATATAGAAGTGTTTAGAGAATACTGTATCGCTAAAAAAGGGGTTACTGAAGAGTTTCCTTTTGATGAGCACACCCTTGTATTTAAGGTGATGGGTAAAATGTTTGCATTGGTCGCTTTGGAACGACTCCCTTCCCAGGCAAACCTTAAATGCGACCCCGATAGGGCGATTGAACTCAGGGAAACCCATGATGGGTTGATTATTCCGGGCTATCATATGAGCAAGGTACATTGGAATACGATTTTGTTGGAACAACTTCCTCCAACCTTAATTACCGAGCTTGTGGATCATTCGTACGAATTGGTAATCTCAAAATTCACCAA
>CALIIC010000034.1 GCA_938020445.1 uncultured Flavobacteriaceae bacterium
CATCCATGGTAATAACCACCTCCCCATGGGCAGCAGCAAAACCGGCATGCAATGCTTGCGATTTTCCGAAATTTCGTAGAAAGCAAATTCCTTTTACAGAAGGATTGGTCTCAGATAAATTCTTAATAATGTTCCAGGAAGCATCGGTACTGCCATCGTCAATAAAAAGAATTTCATAGCTGTACCCTTGGGTTTGCATCACTTTAAGAATCCAATCATGAAGTTCTTTTAAGGATTCTTCCTCATTCAATAAGGGGATAACAATAGATAGGTTCATTCGGTACTTCTGAAAGCGTTTCACGACAGGTAAGCTGTCGGTCGAGCAGCGGGTTTACAACAAAACCTGCCACCGACCCGTAAATACATGGAAGATGTCAGGCAAAGTCATTTCAAAAATACAATTTTGAACTTAATATTCCGGTTTTTGTTTTTTCATTATCAAACCCGAAAACAATGAAATGATAAATCCGAAGAAAAGGCTAATGACGATTCCTATCGCTGCACCCAATGCCGGATTCGAAAAAGTTTGCATCATTTCTTTTGCGTTGTCAAGTTGCTCTTGGGTCAGGTTAGGGTTTTTGGCTATCATTTCCCTTTGTTGCATTTCCATTGTATTTGCCATAAAATCTGGCTCAATGTAATTTGTAAATACAAACTGATACAAAACACCTAAAATCCCAGCAATCAAAGCGATTCCGAGCCCAACTTTTAAAGCTTCGGTGAGTGTCAAATAGCCGTCGCCAGCTTTTTTGAACTGGAAAATTCCAAAAGCTATCACCGCAATCATGATGATGCCATTTACAATGCTAAGTCCCCAGCTTCGTTCATAGTGCATATCCATAAAATAGAGCATCAATGCAAACGTAATACTGATGACAGCCAGTAATACTCCAAAATTGAGGGCAAACTTTCCAGTTTTTGGTTGGTTTTCTTCCATAATGTACTTTTGTAATAGTTGTTTATGGTATTAGTTGCAAGGATACTTAAAATGTTACATTTATTTTAAAACTAATTTGTTTCATTTTTTTGTAAAATTAAATTGTAGGTTTCTGAAATTTCATTAAATTTGCAGGCTGAAATTCAGTAGAAACAAAGCATTTAGCGATGAAGAAAGATATACACCCAGAAAATTATAGATTGGTAGCCTTTAAAGACATGTCAAACGAGGATGTGTTCATTACCAAGTCAACGGCAGATACGAAAGAGACTTTAACCGTTGATGGGGTTGATTATCCTTTGGTAAAGTTGGAAATTTCTAGAACATCTCACCCGTTCTACACTGGAAAAGCTAAATTCTTGGATACTGCCGGTCGAATTGATAAGTTCAAAAGCAAGTACGACAAGTTTAAAAAGAAGCCTAAAGTGGAGAAAACAGAGGCTCCTAAGGTGGAAGCTGCCAGCAAAGAAGAAGAATAGACATTTTGTTTACATACTAGGGACACCTCCGTTTTTCGGGGGTGTTTTTTTTTTGAGCCTTTTTATGTATCGGTACATAGACGATTACAATTTTGTTACGAGTACCAATTTGGTTCTTGGGCTGAATGAGATTGCCTATTTTTGCTATAAATAACTAGCCACATGAATTACATACTTTTCGATGGTAGCGTTCGAGACAACTTACTTCCCTTCACTTTTACCAGACCCGTTGCCGACATTCGCATAGGAATTCTTACCATACGCGAAAAATGGGAGAAATACCTTGGAAATACAACGAGTACGATTACCGAAGAGTATTTATCGGAAAAGTATCCCATGGTCGAAATGGCCGAAAATGTGCTTATCAATGCATCCTATATACCGAATCCTGAACTGGTTTCAATGATTGAAAACCTAAAAAGGGGGGCGGCGATTTTTCAGGGCGAAGAGGTCATTGCTTTTTTTACGGAAGATACGCAGGAGGAAGTCGATTTTGAGAAGTATCAACAAATTGAATACGAGGGAGACCTATTGAGGATCGAACATACTTGGGACATTTTTTCCAAAAATGGCGATGCTTTACAGGCCGATTTTGATTTTCTTACCAAGGGCCGCAGGAGTGCTCCCATCTCGGATACGAATCGGGTAGTGTACCCAGAGCGCATTTTCTTGGAGGAAGGGGCAACTGTAGAGCATAGTATTTTGAATGCAACCGACGGCCCTATTTATTTGGGAAAAAATTCAGAAGTATGGGAGGGCAATTTAATAAGAGGTTCTTTTGCACTTTGTGACAATGCAGTGGTAAAAATGGGGGCGAAGATATATGGCGCCACTACCATAGGCCCATACGGAAAAGTTTGCGGTGAAATCAGCAATTCGGTCATCTTCGGATACTCAAGTAAGGGGCATGAAGGCTACCTCGGGAATGCGGTCCTGGGTGAGTGGTGCAATATTGGTGCTGATAGCAATAACTCAAACCTCAAGAACAATTACGCGCAGGTGCGCCTTTGGAACTATGGCACCGAAAGTTTTGAGCATACAGGACTTCAATTTTGTGGCCTCATGATGGGTGATCATAGTAAAACAGCTATTAATACCATGTTTAATACAGGGACCGTAATTGGGGTTAATTGTAATATCTACGTTCCCGGGTTTCCAAGAAATTTTGTTCCGAGTTTTAGTTGGGGCGGCGCTTCCGGTTTTTCGGTTTACCCTACAAATAAGGCCTTTGATACCGCCAAGGTCATGATGGCCAGAAGGGGCGTGGTGTTCGATGAGAAAGAGGCGAAAATCTTGTCACATGTGTTCGAACTTACAAAGAAATGGAGAAAGTACTGATCTAATAATACTACTCGCCGGTCTCGTAGATGTGGCCATACAGATCCGAACCTTCATTTTTAAGTATATTTGCAGTCCAAAAAATAGTTTGGCAACGAAATGAAAAAAAAAGTCGCTTTTTATACCTTGGGTTGTAAACTCAATTTTTCGGAAACATCCACCATTGCGCGGGGTTTTCAAAAAGAAGGGTTTGAGCGTGTCGATTTTTCGGATACGGCAGATATGTATGTAATCAATACCTGTTCGGTTACAGAAAATGCGGACAAGCGCTTTAAAACGATCGTAAAACAAGCGCAGAAGGCCAACTCCGAAGCGTTTGTAGCTGCTATTGGATGTTATGCACAATTAAAGCCCGAGGAACTTGTTGCTGTAGATGGTGTTGATTTGGTCTTGGGGGCAACTGAGAAATTCAATATTACCGAGTATGTAAACGACCTTTTTGATCAGCCCGCTACCGATCGTGGAAATGGAGTCGTACATGCTTGTGAAATTGAGGAGGCAGATTTTTATGTAGGTAGTTATGCAATAGGGGATCGCACAAGGGCTTTTTTAAAGGTGCAGGACGGTTGCGACTATAAATGTACCTATTGCACCATACCCCTGGCACGTGGTATTTCTCGAAGTGACACCTTACAGAATGTACTTAAAAACGCAGCGGAGATAGCTGCTCAAGGAATTAAGGAGATTGTATTGACCGGAGTGAATATCGGTGACTATGGCAAAGGAGAGTTCGGAAACAAAAAGCATGAGCATACGTTTTTTGAGCTAGTGAAAGCGCTTGACAAGGTGGAAGGCATTCATCGTCTTCGGATTTCTTCGATAGAACCAAATTTATTGCGCAATGAGACGATTGATTTTGTTGCGGAAAGTGCCTCATTTGTACCTCATTTTCATATTCCCTTGCAAAGTGGTAGCGATACGATTCTCAAGGCAATGCGCCGAAGGTATTTGACCGATCTCTATGTTGACAGGGTGAACCGAATCAAAACAACCATGCCGCATGCTTGCATTGGTGTGGATGTTATTGTTGGGTTTCCAGGGGAGACCGATGAACATTTTTTACAGACATATCACTTTTTAAACGAACTCGACATTTCTTATTTGCATGTTTTTACGTATTCCGAGAGAGATAATACCTTAGCTGCAACAATGGCCGATGAGGTGCCGAAAAATGTACGGAGCAAAAGAAGTAAAATGCTTAGGGCCTTGTCAGTTAAAAAAAGAAGGGCTTTTTATGAAAGTCAACTAGGTACGGAACGTACGGTCTTGTTCGAAGGTGAAAACAAGGAAGGGTACATTCATGGTTTTACCGAAAATTATATAAAAGTAAAAGCACCATGGAACCCTAGCTTAGTGAATACACTGCATACGGTTCTCCTCTCTGAAATAGGAGAGGATGGATTGGTGCGCATCTCGCCTGTACCGAAAACCATAGAAACTTAAGTCATGTTTGATTGTTTTTTCCAAGACTAAATGTTCAACTCCCGGGTATTTAAGTACTATGGATTGCATAAAAATAGGGCATAAAAAAAGCCTCCAATGGGAAGCTTTTTTTATTTATTGGATTTTTGATTAAATCCGGATGCCCACAGGAAGCATCTCTTTGTATTGTCTGTTTTTCCTTAAAAACCCAGCAATTTGCGGACTAGTAGGAACAACTCTTAAATTCTTATCCTGAATGTGATGTAAAACTGATTTAATAAAATCTTCTTTGAACATGTCTTGTTGGATTTCTTCAGGAATTACCAACTTGGTTAAAAAAACTTTTCGTTCTTGGGAAGAGTACTCAATTTTGGCTAAATGTCCATCAACCTTAGTTTCAAATTGGCGCAAGAAACTGTTGTCATTAATTTCTACTTCATTCATATAGTGTGATTTTAAAATTGGTCATAGACAAAAAAATTACGACGTGATTCAATCGTAATTTTCAATAAATTCTCATAAAAAAGTAAAAAGGGGTAGTTATTTCAACTTAGACAGCAAAAGTAGTAAAAAAATTGCTAATTTCCTAGCGAAATCACAAGCTTCCAAAATGTCGGACGATAAGATCCATGTATATTTTATGCCAGGAATGGCAGCAAATCCATCGATATTTAAAAATATTGTTCTACCCAGTGAAAAATTCGAACAGCATCTGCTCGAATGGTTCGTTCCTCGCCGAGGTATGAGTCTTTCGGAGTATGCTGAGGAAATGATAAAAAAGATCGATCATGAAAACCCCGTTCTGGTGGGGGTATCGTTTGGAGGGTTATTGGTGCAGGAAATGGCTCGGTTTCTAAAGGTAAGAAAGGTAGTTGTCGTTTCTAGTGTAAAGCACGAATCGGAACTTCCTAAACGTATGTTGTTCGCAAAATATACCAAAGTGCATAAATTATTGCCAACAGGCTTAGTGAACAATGTAGAGCTTTTGGCAAAGTATGCATTCGGAGAAACGGTGAACAAGCGGTTAGAGCTCTATGAAGAGTATCTATCCATTCGGGATAAGTATTATATTGATTGGTCCATAGATCAAATTGTGAATTGGCGCCAAACGTATTGTCCGGACAGTCTTGTTCATATACATGGGGAAAAGGATGCCGTTTTTCCTATTTCGAATATACCGAATTGCATACCTGTAAAAAATGGTACACATACCATGATCATTCATAGGGCCAAATGGTTTAATGAACGATTGCCCACAATTATTTTAGAATAACACAGTTGTAGTAATAAACTTGCGTTATTTTTTTGATGACTCATTAGAATACCGTATCATTCCTATTCAGGAGAAACAGCTATTGATATAGTTTTCGGCTTGAATATTGTTACGGAATATATCGTATGCCAAACCAAAGAAGA
The DNA here is from genome assembly GCA_938020445.1 of uncultured Flavobacteriaceae bacterium. Lineage (GTDB taxonomy): Bacteria > Bacteroidota > Bacteroidia > Flavobacteriales > Flavobacteriaceae > Pelagihabitans. Next base: position 5,593 of record CALIIC010000034.1, read on the forward strand.
AATAGTTTTAATAAAATTTAAATTGAGGTCCATGAAGTTTTTAAAAAATGTTCTAATGCTCCTAGGGGTATTTTTTGTTATTAGCACCCTCATATTTGCTGTACAAAGTAATCAGCAAGATATTGCCGAGGTACCTGAAAATGAATCCGCTAAAGAAGTATCGGCCTATCAAATTACCGCAATTGATATTCCAGAGGATTTAAATTTTGCCGGGGAATCCGTACCGCAGGAAGACCCAGATGTCTTGGAACGGGTGGATCGCGAGTTCTTGGTAAATACCTATTGGCAATCCAATGCTGTGTTATTAATGAAAAGAGCCAATAAATTTTTTCCGATCATAGAACCTATCCTGGCTAAAAATGGTGTGCCAGATGATTTCAAATACTTGGCGGTAGCGGAGAGTGGGTTACAGAATGTAGTCTCTCCGGCCGGTGCTACGGGTTTTTGGCAAATTATGAAGGCTACTGGAAGGGAGTATGGTCTGGAAGTAAATTCAAATGTGGATGAACGCTATCATTTAGAGAAAGCGACCGAAGTAGCTTGTAGATATCTTAAAAAATCTAAAGAGCGATTTGGCACGTGGACGTTGGCCGCGGCTTCTTACAATGCCGGATCGGGTGCTATCAATAAGTTTATGGGAATACAAAAAGCGGAAAGCTATTATGATTTGTTGTTGGGACAGGAAACAGGTCGTTATGTATTCCGAATTATGGCAATAAAGGAAATTTTGAACAGTCCTGAAAAATACGGTTTTCATTTAGAGAAATCCGATATGTATGAAGGGGTACCTACTTTTAAAGTAGAGGTAGCCGAACCGGTCTTAAGCTTTGCCGATTTTGCGCAGCAATACGAAATCAATTATAAAATATTGAAACGGCATAACCCTTGGCTACGACAGCCGCATTTAAACAATGCTTCTAAAAAGAAATATACGATTGAAATTCCAAACAAGGGATATTACAACTAAATGAGATTAAACTAAAAATCCCAAATGCGCGTAACTAAAACGTAGCATTTGGGATTTTTTATATTCAGGCGATGCGCCGACACTTATATTTTCTTCATTTGTTGTTGCATCATTTTAATTTGCTCCGTCAACATATTGTTCTTGTCCAATTTTTTAGCTTCTTGCAATAGCGTAGTAGCCTCTCTTTTACGTCTCTTTTGCATAGCTATTCCCGCCAAGCTCAATTTGGCCATGGCGACATCATAATCCATTGTGAGTCCTAACTTCAAGGCTTTCTTAAAGTATTTTTCTGCCTGTGTTAAGTTTTTTTGCGAATGGATGATTCCATGTAGGTAGTTGAAATACCCTTGTTGTTTTACAGTGAGTGCGGCTTCAGGCTTATTTATTTTATCGAGCCATTTCTGGGTGCCTATCAGGTCTTGTTTTCGCATTCGAAGAAATGCCAACAGAATCATTTCGTTTCTGAAGTACAAGAAAATAAAAATGGTGGACAGTAAAATCAGAAAAATTCCATTTCCAATATTCCCATCATAGAATTGGTAACCGGCGTATGCGATAATGAGTGCGGCAATTACCAATTTAATATTTTTATTGAACATCTTAGTCGTTGATTAGTTGGTAGGTTACTATAGATTTAATCTTTGTAGGTATTTGTTGGTCACCCAATTGGGCCATGGTAGCCGAACCTTCGGCCAAACCTTCTACTTTCATTAGTTGTACAAACCCAGAGACGAGATCGGTTGTAATGCTTGTTTGTTGATCCCCGCTTAAGGTCATAGTGGTTGTGGCTTCCGTAACATTCATAGTAACATCGGCCGTGCCACTAATTTTGGCATTTGAGGCGCTCAACGCATCTAGTGTCCAAGTGTTTTTCGCACTTAATTTGCCATTGAATTCGTTTTCCCAACTATCCCCTACATTCACTCCTTCCGTAGAATAGATAAAAGTCATTTGCTCATAACTGTTTGAAAGCGCTTCAGAGCCAAACTCTTTTTCCAACGATTTCTTCATCATGTTTAAAGAAAACTCGTCTTGTAGTCCTGAAGCATCGGCCATTTTAACAACCAAGCTGTCCCCACCAACAACTTCAAGAATGTCTCCGTTTTTAGAAAGTGTCATTTTAATCGGAACATCCAATAGGCTATTGAAAATCTTTGATTGCATATCATCTTCCATTACTTCTTTGGCTTTCACATTCATAAGTTCCCCTTGAATACTTGAATTCATTTTCATATTCAAATCCTTGAAACTAAGGGCTATTTCGTAATTCCCATCTTTTTCTCCAATCACTTTGAATTCCAAAACACCATTAATATTATTGGTGATTTCGTGTACGGCACCATCCATGTTTTGGGTTATTACTTGCTCAGCGTCTTGTTTTATTGTGAAAACATCATCCTTTTTAAGATGATATGCCAAGTCGGTTTGGGCGAAGGACATCGCGCCGAAAAGGAACACCGCTAAAGTGTACATTGTAAATTTCATATGAGTTGCTACAGAATTCCGATAAATCACCGCAAAAGTAATGAAAACAAATCGAACAATTGGTTACATAAAGGCTCCGATAGTATGAAAAAAAAGAGGGGTATTTTGAAGATATAGTAAGGAGGTCTATTGCTTATATAAGCTATAAAGATCGTTTTTTGTGATTGAATGTTCATAACCGGTGAATAAATAAGGTAGAATCATGAAACATTTTTTTAAATGCGTTTGTCAAAGCAAAAACTCTTTGTATATTTGCGCCCAGTTTTGCAGCTCGTCTACGAAACATTTCAATAACGAAAAGGTTTAAAAAATGCCCGGAAGTAAAAGAACATATCAGCCATCTAAGAGAAAGAGAAGGAACAAACACGGTTTTAGGGAGCGCATGGCGTCCGTTAACGGAAGAAAAGTACTTGCCAGAAGAAGGGCTAAAGGAAGAAAAAAATTATCAGTTTCCTCCGAACCGCGACATAAGAAATAAATGATTGTAGTTTTTTAAAATATAGATGGTGTTACTTTTTTTAAAGTAGCACCTTTTTTTTGCGCTGTATTCTCAGCAACTTAATACGTTTAATGATAAAACATCCTTTGTAGCATGCCCAAAAGAAAAGATTTAAATTCGATTTTAATTATAGGTTCAGGCCCCATTATTATTGGTCAGGCCTGTGAGTTTGATTATGCCGGTTCCCAATCGTTGCGTTCCTTACGTGAAGATGGGATTGAAACTATTTTAATCAATAGCAATCCTGCCACCATAATGACCGACCCATCCATGGCGGATCATGTATACCTGAAACCCCTTACTACAAAATCGATCATTGAAATTCTAAAGGAGCATCCGCAAATTGATGCAGTACTGCCAACAATGGGTGGTCAAACGGCTTTAAATCTATGTATCGAGGCAGATGAAAAAGGTATTTGGGAAGATCACGATGTAGAGTTGATCGGTGTTGATATCGATGCCATTAATATTACTGAGGACAGGGAAAAGTTTCGTGAATTAATGTTGAAGATAGGGGTTGGGATGGCTCCACAAGCAACGGCTACTTCATTTTTAAAGGGAAAAGAAATTGCACAGGAATTTGGCTTTCCATTGGTAATTAGAGCCTCTTATACTTTGGGAGGAGCTGGTGCCTCCATCGTGTATAAACCCGAAGATTTTGACGAGTTGCTCAGCCGCGGTCTGGAAATATCTCCCATTCACGAGGTCATGATCGACAAGGCCTTGATGGGTTGGAAGGAATATGAATTGGAGTTGCTCAGAGATCGTAACGACAATGTGGTGATTATTTGTACCATTGAGAATATGGACCCAATGGGGATCCATACGGGGGATTCGATCACTGTTGCTCCGGCAATGACCCTATCGGACCGTACGTTCCAAAGAATGCGGGATATGGCCATTTTGATGATGCGTAGCATCGGTGACTTTGAAGGAGGTTGTAATGTGCAGTTTGCCGTAAGCCCTGACGAGGCAGAGGATATCATCGCAATTGAAATCAACCCGAGAGTGTCCCGATCTTCGGCTTTGGCTTCAAAAGCAACGGGATACCCCATTGCAAAGGTGGCTACAAAACTCGCCATCGGCTATTCGTTGGATGAGTTAGACAATCAGATTACCAAGTCTACATCAGCTTTGTTTGAACCTACGCTGGATTATGTAATTGTAAAAATCCCAAGATGGAATTTCGATAAGTTCGTAGGATCTGATAGGAGTTTGGGACTACAAATGAAATCGGTGGGCGAGGTTATGGGTATTGGACGTTCGTTCCAAGAAGCATTGCATAAGGCCACACAATCTTTGGAAATCAACCGAAACGGCCTTGGAGCTGATGGTAAGGGGTATAAAGACTATGACAAGATTATCAGCAAGCTTACCGTTGCCAGTTGGGACCGGGTATTTGTTATCTATGACGCCATCCAAATAGGTATTCCGCTAAGCAGGATACACGAGATTACCAAAATTGATATGTGGTTCTTGAAGCAATATGAAGAACTACATTATTTGGAAAAAGAGATTTCCCAGTATACCATTGCCACTATTTCCAAAGATTTGCTGTTGGAAGCCAAACAAAAAGGTTTTGCAGATCGTCAAATCGCCTTTATGCTTGATTGTTATGAAAGCGAAGTATATGACAAACGGGTACAACTAAACATCAATAGGGTTTACAAGTTGGTTGATACTTGCGCAGCTGAATTTAAGGCGATGACACCCTATTACTACTCAACCTTTGAAGAAGAAATAGAAACGGCCGATGGGGAGCGCTATGTTGAAAACGACAGCATCGTAACGGAAAAGAAGAAAATTGTTGTATTGGGGTCAGGGCCTAATAGAATTGGTCAGGGAATCGAATTTGATTATTGTTGTGTTCACGGAGTCTTGGCAGCGGCTGAGTGTGGTTATGAGACGATAATGATCAACTGCAACCCTGAAACGGTATCTACCGATTTTGATACGGCAGATAAACTATATTTTGAGCCGGTATTCTGGGAACATATCTATGACATTATTAGACATGAGAAGCCGGAAGGAGTCATTGTTCAGTTAGGTGGGCAGACCGCTTTGAAGCTTGCTGAAAAGTTAGACAAATACGGAATCAAGATTATAGGAACCAGCTTTAAAGCGCTCGATTTGGCGGAAGACCGCGGTAGCTTTTCAGACCTGCTAAAAGAAAACGATATTCCCTATCCTGAATTCGGAACAGCTGAAACCGCTGATGAAGCTTTGGCTTTATCTGACCAACTGGGCTTTCCACTATTGGTGCGTCCTTCCTATGTATTGGGAGGCCAAGGCATGAAAATCGTGATCAATAAACAAGATCTTGAATCACATGTGGTTGAGCTACTGCGTAAAATACCCAATAATAAGTTGCTTCTGGATCACTATTTAGACGGGGCTATTGAGGCCGAGGCCGATGCCATTTGCGACGGAACAGACGTGCAGATTATTGGTATCATGGAGCATATTGAGCCGTGTGGTATTCACTCAGGGGACTCAAATGCTACCTTGCCACCCTTTAACCTAGGGGAGTTTGTAATGCAACAGATAAAAGATCATACTAGGAAAATTGCACTGGCCTTAAATACAGTAGGGCTCATCAATATACAGTTTGCAATAAAGGATGATATGGTGTATATCATCGAAGCAAACCCCAGGGCTTCCCGTACCGTGCCCTTTATCGCAAAGGCATATAAAGAACCCTATGTGAACTATGCTACCAAGGTAATGCTCGGAGAGAAAAAAGTGAAAGACTTCGAATTTAAACCACGATTGGAAGGGTATGCGATCAAGCAACCGGTCTTTTCTTTTAATAAGTTTCCAAACGTAAATAAAAACCTTGGCCCAGAAATGAAGAGTACGGGGGAGAGTATTTTGTTTATTGATAGCCTAAAAGATGACCAGTTTTATGAGTTGTACCATAGAAGAAAAATGTACCTCTCTAAGTAAGAAGAGCTAGGTTGATATAAAAATCCCAACCCAAAGAACTTTTTAAGTAATTTGGTTGGGATTTTACTTTTTGATAAGATTAGTATTGTTCTTTCGGTTTCAGAAGTGCATCTATTTCCTTTAAAGAATAGGCTTTGTAGTCAACATCCATGCTTTGGGCACTTTCTTCCACGGTTGTATCGAAACCAACTTTCTTACGCCGTTCATTTACCTTTTCTGCGTGTTCAATTGGCCATACAAAATAAAACCATTCAGGTTCGCTAGTATCGGCTGTTGAAGGTAGTTGACGTCCTGCCACTTGCGTACCATAAATTTGTTCTTTTCCTTGATTCATTAAGAGCCGGTCTTGCATCATGGCTACTAGGCGCATGGCAAGTTCCCCTTCTTTCCCCGCCTTTTCTATCACCGGAAAGTACTTTTCAATTTTATCCGAATGTTGTACCACATACCAGATAGCTGTATTGGTAGGAGCACCTACCAATGACTTTCCGGGGTACCCGTACTTGGCTAGAATAGTTTCCGCTTCCAAAAGGTTCAAACTGTCCTGTAAATTGATGTAATACCATTGCTTCTGGTCATATTCTTCAGCAGGATATCCCAAGCGCATGAGGGCAGCATCTTTTTCTGTGCCTTGGACATCACCCATCATTATTTCCCGCAATATTTGATCTTTAAATAGCAAAGTGTCCAGTTGTTGTTTTAGGTCTGTATCGATGCTGTCTTGAGCGGTCAACGGACTTAAAACCATCCAAATGATAATAAAAGCTATTTTTTTCATGCAATTTTTTTAAAGTGTTCCTTCCGAATATAAGCGTCGAATTTCTTTTTTATTAAACTTCCCCACACTGGTTTTAGGCACCTCTTTGATAAAGACGTATTGTTCTGGAATTTGATACTT
>CALIIC010000035.1 GCA_938020445.1 uncultured Flavobacteriaceae bacterium
ACAACAACTTAAAACGGAAAAAGTGGTAATTTATAGTGGAAGTTAATTCAAAAGAAAACAAAATTTTATTAAAAGTAGCACCATGTTAACAAATATCAATCCAAAATTACCCATGCGCGACAAAAACGTCACAAGGGAATATTACACCAACAAGTTGGGATTTCGTCTATTCGGAAGTGCTGATTTCGACGGTTATTTGATGATGGAAAAAGATCAAATTCAAATTCACTTCTTTGAATTTAAAGAACTCGACCCTAAAGAGAATTATGGGCAAGTATATATTAGAACCGATCAAATTGAAGATTTTTATAACTCATTGATAGCCAATAAAACAAGCATTCATCCAAACGGACCGTTGGAAATTAAACCTTGGGGACAAAAGGAGTTTGCAGTGCTTGACCCCGATAATAACCTATTAACATTTGGGCAAAGTATATAGGCAAGAAACGAGCCGACCCAACGTTTAAACCCAGCGTAAGTGCGCAAAACATTCAATACCACTTCTACGAACATTTCCCACAATGATAACACCAAATTGTACTGAATTCATCCCTATTGAAAAAACATAAAAAATACATTCTTTTCGGTGGCCTAATAACGCTTCTCTTAATTGGGTATTGGGTTGCAGATGCGATTCTTTTCACTGGAATAAAACCCCGAATGATACAGGAGAACGGCTTTCAGGCAAACTACTTTGTAAAAAACACTATTAAAAGCAAAGCTGCAGTAATTCTGGTAGGTGGCGGACAATGGGGAGATTATTGGGCACAACAGTTAGCTCAAAAAGAAATGGTTGGTGTTTCCCTTCCCTATACCGGAAAAGAAGGTTTGCCAAAATTGCCGGAAGAAATTGAGTTGGGCTACTTTGAAAATGCTATTAATTGGCTCCGGGAACAGCCAGAGGTTGATCCCAACAAGATAGTCGTAATGGGCGCATCAAGAAACGCCGAACTGGCCTTGGTTATCGCTAGCATATTTCCTAAAACCATTAGCGGTGTTGTTGCTTACGCACCCAGTGCCGTTTCATGGTCGAATACGGTATTACCTTATAATTCTGATGTTGTAAAACCCAGCTGGCAATATAAAGGAGCCGCTATTCCTTACATTCCCATGGCCAAAATCTCTGGAAACGAATCCAATACCATAAACATGTTGGGCTATTGGAACGATGGTTTGGCAAAAACGGACTTTGCAGAGCGGGCGGCCATCAAAGTTGGAAAGATCAATGGACCTATTCTCCTTTTTTCAGGAAACGATGATATGGTTTGGCCATCATCCCTTATGGCAGATATGCTAGAAAAGAGGGCAATAGAAGCCGGCTTCGAGCATTCTTTTCAAAATATAAAATATGACAACGCCGGGCATTTGATTTCAACCAATCCCGATGCAGCTTCGGGCGCTAGGAATGGTAGCATGAGTTTAAAAGGAAAAGAGTATACCTATGAATTTGGTGGAAACGAGGATGGCGATTTTAAAGCAAAACAAGATGCTAGAGTAAGATTGATGAAATTTTTGGAAGAGTTATAATTGAGAAAGAAGAAAAACAGTGTGGTGCAAATTACAAATGAACGTCGATGGATTTTAGCGAAACCAGTACCCTTACCGAGAAACAAAAAAATGAGATTATTGAACTATGGAACAACGAATACCCAAAGGAGTTGGCGCATACCGGCTTGATCGATTTCGACGCATATCTTCATGCACTTTCCGATAAAAACTATCTATTGCTCTGTGATAAAAGCGGAGCTATTAAAGGATGGTTTATCTACTTTAGAAGGGATAATGAGCAATGCTTCGCCATGCTTTTAGATGTTTCCCTGCAAGGGCAAGGATGGGGTTCAAAATTTTTAAATCTTGCCAAAGAACGAACTTCGGAATTGAACGGCTGGGTTATCGATCATAACAATACCCTTAAGAAAAACGGTAAAAACTATAAATCTCCTATCGGGTTTTATCGCAAAAATGGGTTTGCAATAAGGGAGGATATTCAATTTAAAAAGAACAACATCAATGGCATCAAAGTAATTTGGAAGTCAACCTAAAATAATTCCTGTTAAAAGGAAATCAATTAGCCCCCAGCGTATCCCCCTCCCTCTAAAATAAGGCAGGGTAGTTGTCAAAACCATCCCCAATTTAGTAACTTGGTCGCCAATCTTTAAACTGAATACCAATACCCTGGCCTACCACCATATTTGAATGAGCATACGAATCAAAAAAATAACGGCGCCTGAAACACATGAGCTTCGACACCAAGTCATGTGGCCGAACAAACCAAAAGAATTCGTAAGGCTTCCCAACGATGAAAAGGGTTTACATTTGGGCCTCTTAAAAAAAACTGAACTTGTTTGTGTAGTGTCTTTATTTATAACTGGTAATCGTGCACAATTCAGAAAATTTGCGACCAAAACTTCAGAGCAAGGAAACGGGTACGGGACGCTTTTACTAAAACATCTGATGACGATTACCCGTGACCAAAAGATTGAAACGATATGGTGCAATGCCAGAGTTGATAAGGCTCCCTTTTATGAAAGGTTTGGAATGACCCAAACCCCTAAAAAATTCATGAGAGCGGGGATACACTATGTACTAATGGAAAAAACATTTGAGAAGAAGGTATAAAAAGGATACCCAAGCGCGTTTCATTCTAAAAGTTTACAAAACACGCCGTTTTTTTAATCACCGGGTTCAATAACAAGAGGTACCGAGGGAATGTACCAAACATCTTTTTGTAGGTCAACCCCGCCCCCCATTTCTTCCTGTACGACACGATCAACAATATAAACTCCTATTTTGGCCATATTTGTAAAATCATCCAACCCATCATTTGGAAAATTAACACGTGTTCTGTGTATGTTGAACTTTTCGGAAAATTTGCGATCAAAGGCACGCTCAACCCCTTCCCTACCGTACATAAAACCTAAAAGTCCGCCCCAGGTCGCTGTGGGATTATCGGAATCCCAGCCGGATAAGGCGCCAATTTTAATGGTCTCTTTTAAGTCGCCTTCTCCGTACAAGAGGCTTACCATACTGGCGGCATAATTAATTCCCCCAACAAAGCACCCATTGCAGAATATATTCTTTGATGTAATCGTATACCCATCTTCCTGATTTACTTGATAGCGGCTATATACCTCATCCCTAGCTTGCTCCCATGAAACATTGGCTACATACCTACTTTTTACAAAGTCGTACATCTTTGCGGCATAAGAACTGTTCGGGAGTCTTTTCCGAGCCTCATTTGCCATCCACTGGGTCTGCTCTTTCTTTGAAAGCGATGGATCCACATGGGATGCCAAAGAATACATGATCACATAGAATTCCGATATCCATTGGGCATTTTCCCTTGCAGTCGTCTGTATGGGTATTTTAGCCATTCTCAAGGCTACATCTGGCCGTGCCGGAGCAAAAAAACCAAAAACCTCCGTGGTCAATTGCGCATCGATCATTTCATGATAATTATCGTAAATCGTGTCTTTGGAAATTTCCGGATCACTTGTCGCAGGAGGTATCGTACCCGTTAACATGAGTTCCAAAGCTCTTTGGTTGGCCACCCATAGGTAGTTTTCTTCTTCATGTTTCATATGTTCCAACCACCCATCTCGGACTTGCGCTCCTGTAAGCACTGAGGTTTTATTGGTATATAGTAAATGTTGGTACATATATTCAACATCGGTATCGTCATCGGCGCCCCAAATTTCATCCTCTCCCCGAAAAACAAAGTCGATCCTTTCCGATAAATCGCTTGGCGAATTACCAGACCAAATATTTGGTAGGTCGAGCGTACCCCAATCCTCTCGGGTATAAAAAGCCCCGGTCTTTGTTTCCCCGATGTTACCTATCTTATCCATTTCGGTCACGAGGCCGGTCCAGTTGGCGATGCATTGCGCCAACCAAAATCCGTATAGTTTATCGGAATAAGCGGCCCTAGAAATGATGCGGTCTGTTGGTTTTGGAGTATAGGAAAGGTAGGTAAGGTTTGTATCCTTCATCCTGTTTGGAATCTCTTTTCCCTGTTTCTTTTGAGGCTGTTTACAGCAAAAAAGTAGCGTACAAAAAAATACCAGGCTTCCGAATCTTATTAAATGCTTCATATCATTATTCTTTGTTCTTCGTTATAAAGTCATCTATTTCGGCCCGTATCGGAATCGATGGTTGTGCCCCTTCGCGGGTAACCGAAATAGCCGCTGCTGCTGCCGCAAAATTAATGGCTTCCCCTAGGGTTTTCTCTTTGGTGATAGCAACTGCCAACGTACCATTGAACACATCTCCCGCAGCCGTAGAATCTACCGACTTTGCCTTGTATGCCTTAAAGTGTTCCGAACCTTTTTCAGTATACAAAAGGCTTCCGTTTTCCCCCAATGTAATAATTACATTCTTGACACCCATTTTCAAGAGGCGTTCGGCCGCTTTGATCCCCGATGCCGTATCCACAACATCGATACCTGTTAGCAGGCTTGCTTCGGTTTCATTCGGAGTAATAAGCCAAACCTTCTTTAAAAGGTCTTTGCTTAATTCCTGGGCCGGGGCGGGGTTTAAAATCAACTTTACATTGTTCTGATGGGCAATAGCTGTAATATGTTCCACCGTTTCTAGGGGAGTCTCCAATTGCAAAAGAACCACTTTTGCGTTTTTGATCAAGTTGTTGAACGGCGCAATATCTTCGGGTCGCAGTTGCATGTTCGCCCCGGGTGCTACAGCAATCGAATTTTCTCCCTTTTCGGATACAAAAATTTGTGCTATCCCAGTAGGTTCATCGGTATCTGTGAGAATCAAATCGGTATCAAAACCTTCTTTTTGAAAGTGATTTTTCATATTCTCCCCAAAAAGATCGTTCCCCACTTTGGCAATATAGGCAATGTCACCTCCTGCGCGGATGGCGGCTACCGCCTGGTTTGCCCCTTTTCCGCCAAAAACCATGCTTGACTTTCCACCTAACACCGTCTCACCAATGGACGGGATTCTTGGTAAGGAGATAACCAAATCCATATTAGAACTACCTACTACTACTAGTTTCATATTATGCAATTTTAGAATAAATGATCAAACCTAGTCCAATTATAAAGCAAATGAACATAGCACTGATCAGCCAATTTTTAGATGTTGGCAAGTCTTTCAACTCCTTCCAAATAAACACGCCCCAAAGTGCGGCCACCATGGTGGCACCCTGCCCAAGGCCATATGCGATTGCAGGGCCCGCCTGTTCCGAAGAAATTATACTAAAAGACATTCCCACACCCCATATAACGCCTCCTAGCACTCCAATAAGGTGTAATTTGGGATTTCCCATCTTAAAATAATCTTTGTACGTAACGGGGCTCCCGGTAATGGGCTTGTACATATTGATGGTGTTGAACAGAAAATTAGAAATCAAAATACCGACCGAAAAAACAACCAGAGCGGTATAAGGGGTTAGTTTCCCCACCTCCGGTGTTACAAAATCGGAAGCCATTGATTGTGCCACATACTTGTAAAAGAAGCCCATCGCAATACCTGCCAAAAGGGAAATTACGATTCCTTTAATGGGGGTCTTTTTCTGTGTTTTAAGAATATTCTTATACGCCACCGCGTCTAAGATAATCGCGACCATAACGAAGAATACTCCGGCGAACAAAATGAGTGGATCTCCTTCGGGATTGTACATGAAATTGGTAATTACCCCAAGAACCAAAGCAATACCGATACCAATAGGAAAGGCAATAGCCATGCCGGTAAGGTCTATTGCTATTACAAGCAATAAATTGGCAAAGTTGAAGATAATACCTCCCAGAAGCGCATACCCCAAAAACCGTGTCTCGGCTTGACCAAGGTCTATCAAAAAGCTTCTTCCCTCCTCTCCTACAGATCCCATTGTAAAGGCAAGTATCAAAGTAATGATCAAGATTCCCAAAGAATAGTCCCAGTAAAAAAGTTGAAAAGGCCATTTTTGACTTGAAAGCTTTTGTGTATTTGCCCAAGACCCCCAACATAACATGGTAATAACACATAAAAATACGGCTACCGAGTAATTTTCAATAATGAACATAAGAAATTGGTATTAGGTTGATTAGTAGCACAAGTAATATTTGCACAAACGTTTGTGCTAAAATATCAAACTACCCTTACATATCAAAACGGATTTCTTGAAACAAAAAAATCCA
>CALIIC010000036.1 GCA_938020445.1 uncultured Flavobacteriaceae bacterium
GGGGGCTGCTAGATATTGCACTGCATCCTGACTATGAAAACAATGGTTGGATCTATATCACCTATAGCTCCAAAGAGGGCGAAGAAAAAGGAGGAAACACCGCCTTGATTCGGGCTCAATTAAAAGATAACTCACTAGTTAATAGCGAGTTATTGTATAAGGCCACACCTAACACTACAAAGGGGCAACACTTTGGTTCAAGAATTGAATTTGATGCTGACGGCTATCTTTATTTTTCTGTGGGTGATCGCGGGAATCGAGATATCAACCCTCAAGATATTCACAAGGATTGTGGTAAAATATATCGTTTATTAGCGGATGGCAGTATTCCGAAGGATAATCCGTTTGTAAGCGAAGAAGGCGCAAAAACTGCTATTTTTAGTTATGGCCACAGAAATCCGCAAGGATTGGTAAAACACCCGAAAACAGGGGCTATTTGGAACCATGAACACGGTCCGAGGGGTGGTGACGAACTCAATATTGTTAAAAAAGGTGCCAATTATGGTTGGCCCGTGATCACCTATGGGATAAATTACAGCGGCACTTCTATTACCGACAAAACGGCTATGGAAGGCATGGAACAACCCGTTCATTACTGGGTTCCCAGCATTGCACCAAGTGGGATGAGCTTCGTGACCTCCGATAACTATGGAGACTACAAGGATAACTTACTAGTGGGGTCCTTGGCTTTTCAATACTTGGAACGTTTGGTTCTAGAGGGGGGGAAAGTAGTAAAACGAGAAAAATTACTGCCTGGGCTCGGACGTGTTCGGGATGTGAAAGAAGGCCCCGACGGGCTAATTTATGTAGCCGTTGAAGGCAAAGGAATCTATAAATTAGTTCCTAAAAGCTAATCTGCATATCTATGAAAACGTTCATTTTTCTTTATTTCACCTGTGTATTAACGACTGCTTCCCTACTTAATCAAGAAACCACTTTGGAAGAAAGCATGCAACGTGGTAGCGAAATTTATGCCGATTTCTGTGTTACCTGTCATCTTGAAAAGGGTGAAGGGGTTGAAGGGGCTTTTCCGCCACTGGCAAAATCAGATTATTTAGCACAAAATCGAGAAGCCAGTATCCGAGGCATCAAATATGGACAACAAGGTGAATTAGTTGTCAACGGCCAATCTTATAATGGTATCATGGCCCCTATGGGGCTTGAAGACGAAGAAATCGCTGATGTTATGAACTATATCTTAAACTCGTGGGGTAATCAATCGGACAAGATGGTGAGCGTTGAAGAAGTCGGTAACATCCAAAAACAGTAGTCGTTATTTACTGGCAGTTTTTAAGGCTTTTTTTACCGAACCGTGTTTCTTTAATAAATCTTCGGCCTCTTCGTAACTAATTCCAAGGCCTTCCATAATATAACGGGTTCCGCGATCTACCAACTTATCATTACTAAGCTGCATATTCACCATTTTATTTCCTTTGACCCTTCCGATTCGTATCATGAGCGCGGTAGAAATCATATTGAGCACCAATTTTTGAGAAGTACCACTTTTCATACGGGTACTACCAGTTACAAATTCTGGTCCAACGTTGATTTCCATCGAAATCTCAGCGGCTTTGGAAAGCGGAGATCCAGGATTATTTGTAATACCGCCCGTTAACAAACCATTCTTGCGGGCATCATTGATACCACCTAAGACATATGGCGTTGTGCCCGATGCAGCAATCCCGACCACCGCATCGTCTGTGGTTAGGTCATGTTTCATAAGGTCTTTCCATGCCTGCATGGTATCATCCTCTGCGTTCTCAACTGCCTTACGAATGGCAGTATCCCCACCGGCAATGAGGCCAACTACGCGTTCATGGGGCATTCCAAAAGTGGGAGGTATTTCCGAAGCATCTAATATTCCTAAGCGGCCACTTGTTCCGGCACCAATATAAAATAAGCGTCCTCCCCTTTCAAAACGGCTTACCAACGCGTCTACCAGTGTTGTTATTTGTGGAATAATACGTTCTACAGCAGCCGCTATCTTACGATCTTCTTCGTTAATTTTTTCTAGCAAAGTAGTAGTGTCCATTTTTTCCAAATGGTCATGGTTTGAGGGGGTTTCGGTAATTTTAGTATAGTCCATTTTCAGGCTTTGGTGTTTGGTATGATTACCTCAAATAAAAATTCTGAGATAAAGGTCAATATTAATTTTTTTTTCCGGAATATCATATAGTAGCGCGCTACATTAATCGAATGTCGTGATTTCGAAACAAATTCAGTAAATTATTTTCGGGGTCCAATTCGGTGATCATCGTATTAATTTCGTTGATATCACATGTTTTATAACGATGTTGTGAGTTAAGTTTTTCAGAAATACACAAAACAACCGTTTTCCGCGCCGCTTTGATAACCGCTTTTTTTAATTGTACTATTTCCCAATCGAATTCGGTCAAGCCATAAAGTGAATCTACATACCCCGTGCCAATAAAGCTATAGTCGACCCTTATTTCAGATAATTGATGAATGGTATGTGTACCAATTGCTATCTGTGCTTCACCAGAAATTTTCCCACCAATAAATATCACTTCTACGTTGGGTTTGGTGAGCAATTGAAATGCCACTTGTAGACTTAAGGTGAAGCATGTGAGTTTTAACTGTTCAGGTACCAAACGTGCCAGTTCCAAGCAAGTTGTTCCTCCATCAATAAAAATTACAGACCCTTCCTTTAATAATTTAACGGCTTTCTCGGCTATCTTGGTTTTTTCGTCCAGGGCATACACATTGGTATTTGGCATATGCTCACTGGTAAAACCCAATGAAATGGCACCACCATGTACTTTTTTGAGTTTGCGGCCGGCGTCCAGCTCTTTGACATCTCTTCTAACGGTATCAATAGATACGTCCAAAGACTCGGCTATGTCGGTAAGCAATACCCGATTGTGTAAGGCAACCTCATTAAGAATGGCCCGTTGACGCTCTTCTTTTAGCATGTATCAGCATTTCTGTCCTGCAAAGATAGAAAATATTTTCACATGCTGTTTCTTACCGTTTTTCGCCTGTTATGATTTAATAATTTGTAATAAAAGCATAAAACAGCAAAATAAAAAGCATAAAACGGCAATTATTGGTTTTTTTATGTACATTTGTCCCGTTCAATTATCTAAAAAAACCATACGAATGTCCGTAACATCTACAAAACCAAGGAGTATGAACTATCCCACCGATGAAGAATCCAGGAAATTTGAAAAAATCAATACTGCTATCCACGAGAGTTCCGAGGAGGCCTCTTTTTTTGTAGCAAATGAGATAGCCGAACTGATCAGACAGCGCCAAAAAATAGGAAAAAACGTTGTTCTAGGATTGGCAACAGGATCTACCCCCACCAGGGTTTATGATTTTTTAGTGAAATTTCATAAAGAAGAGGGGCTTAGTTTTAAAAACGTAATCACTTTTAATTTGGACGAATACTTTCCCATGTCGCCTGATTCGATCCACAGTTATGTACGTTTTATGAATGAGCACCTTTTTGATCATATTGATATAAAAAAGGAGAACATCCATATTCCAGATGGTACGCTCGAAAAAGAAGACGTAAAAGAGTACTGTTCAGAATATGAAGCCAAAATTGCCAGTTCAGGAGGCATCGACATTCAAGTACTTGGTATTGGAAGAACGGGACACATCGGTTTCAACGAACCTGGGTCATCGCTAAAGAGTAAAACCAGAATGGTACGTTTAGATCGCGTAACCAGACTCGATGCCGCAAGTGATTTCTTTGGCCTTGAAAATGTTCCTTCCAAAGCGTTGACTATGGGAGTTGGTACCATTATGGCCGCCAAACGTATTATTTTGATGGCCTGGGGAGAAGGCAAAGCGGGAATCATTAAACAAGCGGTTGAAGGGAAAATAAAGGAATCGGTTCCGGCTACCTTTTTGCAACAGCATGATAATTGTGATTTCATCATTGATCATGCCGCTTCCTCTTCGTTGACAAGGATTTTCACCCCTTGGCTTACCAGTGAATGCAATTGGACGGATAATCTCATCAATAAAGCGACCATATGGCTCTCTGAAAAACTTGATAAAGCCATCCTAAAGTTAACGAACGAAGACTATAACGAACATGGAATGGGAAGTCTAGTGGCCGAAATAGGATCTTCAGAACATATCAATTTAAAAGTATTCAATCATCTGCAACGAACCATAACCGGATGGCCAGGGGGCAAACCAAATGCCGATGACAGTAGTCGCCCGGAACGGAAGTCGCCCTACCCCAAAACATCTCTTATATTCAGTCCGCATCCAGATGATGATGTTATTTCGATGGGGGGTACATTACTACGTTTGGTAGATCAAGGACATGAAGTACATGTTGCCTACCAAACCTCGGGAAACATAGCAGTATTTGATGATGAAGTGATACGGTTTATGGACTTTGCAACGGATATTCAGCAAGATAATACCGCCCTTCAAACACAGTTCAAAGAGGTAAGGGAATTTCTCAGTAACAAATTACCCGGGCAGGTAGATAGTCCGGAGATTCAACAATTTAAAGGCTTGATCAGAAAGGGAGAAGCGCTAGCGGCCTGCCGGTATTGCGGCGTGAAAGAATCGAATGCCCATTTTCAAAACCTGCCATTTTATGAAACGGGCACGGTAAAGAAAAACCCGTATACCAGTGCCGATGTGCAGCTGACATATGACCTTTTGAACACCGTACAACCACATCAAATTTTTGCAGCAGGTGACCTTTCCGACCCCCATGGTACACACCGGGTATGTCTTCAAATCATCTATGAAGCAATGGATCGGCTTGTAAAAGAAGGTGCAGAATGGATTAATGATTGTTATCTTTGGTTATATCGTGGTGCTTGGCAAGAATGGGATATTTCCGATATGGAAATGACGGTACCTATAGGTCCCAAAGACATGCAGCGTAAAAAGAATGCTATTTTCAAACATCAATCACAAAAGGATGCCGCTATGTTCCCTGGCAATGATGATCGAGAGTTTTGGCAACGGGCGGAGCAACGTAACAAAGAAACCGCACGAAAATACAATGCCCTGGGCATGGCCGAGTATGAGGCCATGGAAGGTTTTGTTCGCTACCGTTTCAACTAAGGTTGTTATAGTGGTTGTCATTTCCGAAACCTTTGGGAGCAACAAAATTCAATTTCAATAGTAACTCTGAAGAATCAAATGCGCGTTTTTCTTGGTATCCTTCTAATCTGTACTGGTATCGCTTCTTGTAGCAGTCTTAAAATTCCGCACCCAAAAACAGAGTTTAGAGGTTTTTGGGTAGCTACCGTGGTAAATATAGACTGGCCAAAAAGTGGAGCGGATGCGCTTGAAAAACAGCAGAACGATTTTCTTGAAATACTATCGTTTTATGAACAAATGAACTTCAATGCCGCTATTGTGCAAATACGCACTGCCGGAGACGCTTTTTATACATCTGATTTTGCGCCTTGGTCGCGTTTTCTGACCGGTCATGAAGGGAAGGTCAGGAAAAATCAGGAGGATCTTTTGAAATGGATGATTCGGGAAACCCACAAAAGAGGAATGGAGTTTCATGCCTGGTTGAACCCTTATAGAGCAACTTTTGATTTAAAAACGGAGGTCTTAAGCCCTATACACGACTACAACTTACATCCAGAATGGATGGTACGATATGGAAAAAAGTACTATTACGATCCCGGTATACCTGAAGTAAGGCAGCGCATGGTGCAAGTTATCGAAGAGGTAGTCGCTAATTACGATATAGATGGTGTCCATTTTGACGATTACTTTTACCCATATACGATAGCAGGTGAAGTCTTTAATGATTCTACCACTTTTTCCCAGTATCGATTGCCGAACCAATCGTTACCCGATTGGCGCAGGTCGAATATCGATTCCTTGGTACAAAACAGTCATCAGTATATAAAAGCGAAAAAACCGTGGGTTCAATTTGGAGTGAGTCCGTTCGGAGTATGGAAAAATAAGGCCACCGACCCTATGGGGTCAGATACCCAAGCCGGGCAAACCACCTATGAAAACCTCTTTGCGGACCCCATACTTTGGGCAGATCAAGGTTGGCTCGATTATCTGTTGCCCCAAGTATATTGGAGTATGGAACTCCCCGTGGCCTCCCATAGAAAAATAACGCACTGGTGGGCCAATAATACAAATAACGCCAACCTTTACATTGGGAACGGTCCGTATAAGATTCGTAACAATTCGGATAAAGCTTGGGACGATCCTCAAGAATTACCAAGGCAATTATATTTGGCCCGGATGACCGATCGTGTAAAGGGCAACGTATTTTTTAGTGCCAAGAGCCTAATGAAGGAACATCCAGATATCGTTACGGAACTACAAAAAAAATACTACCCGTATAAAGCCCTTCCACCAGTTTCGCCTTTGGCACCGAGAATGGAGAAGCAAATCATTCATCCTCCTGTGATGGATAAGACCGTTGATTCTTTGCACCTTAAGTTTGAAAATCTTGATAACTACCGTTATGCGCTCGCTTATAAGTCTGGAAAGCGTAAAAAGGATGCGTATTCAATGAAAAAACTACAAGGCCGTACCTCAATAGGTAAAAATGGAATGGTCGTTTTCCCATCCAAACTCTTAAAAAAACGAAAATACATTGCCCTCAGTTTTATAGATTTTTACGGTAGAGAAACCGACCCGATCATAGTACCTTTAAAAAAGAGTATTTCTACCCTACAAACGAATAACATGAATTCTAACGCTACCAGATGATACAAAAAGACAAATGGGCTTGGGCATGGGTACCAACAGTTTATTTTACGCAAGGGTTACCGTACGTGCTTGTGGTGACTGTTTCGGTAATCATGTACAAAAAGCTAGGGGTTAGCAACGAAGATATTGGCCTTTATACAAGTCTGCTCTATCTGCCCTGGGTATTAAAACCGCTTTGGAGCCCCTTTGTTGACCTTAAAAGTACCAAACGTAAATGGTTCTTAGGAATGCAATTACTGATATCCCTCGCATTGTTCGGGGTCGGCCTGTGCTTACCAACCAATATGTTTTTCATGACTAGCTTGGCTTGTTTTTGGATGGCGGCATTTGCATCGGCAACCAACGATATTGCTTCCGACGGATATTATATGCTTGGATTGTCTGAGCAAAAACAATCCTTTTTTGTGGGCATGCGCAGTACTTTTTATAGACTGGCAATGGTCACAGGGGAAGGACTGATCGTTATCTTGGCGGGGTATTTGGAACATCGTTACGGAGATAATACCAAAGCATGGAGTGTCACCATGACCGCGGCTGCGTTTTTAATGCTACTACTAACGGTCACCAATTTCTTTACGACCCCAAAATTTGAAACTTCCGCCTCGGTTGCGGTTGAAAAACCCAAAGGTTTTATTGAGGTGTTCGTTTCATTCTTTCAAAAACCCCAGATCGGTATCGCACTTGCTTTTATTCTATGTTATCGTTTGGGCGAGTCTCAACTGGTAAAAATGGCAGCGCCCTTTTTACTTGACGACCCTACGAAAGGCGGTCTTGGTTATTCTACGGAAGAAATCGGGGCCATTTTTGGAACTGCGGGGGTCATCATGTTATCGATAGGAGGTATCTTAGGAGGCATACTCATTTCTAGGGACGGTTTAAAAAAATGGATGCTTCCAATGGTCTTATCACTCAACGTACCCAACGTCCTCTATGCGATTTTAGCGTTTACCAATACAACGAATATTTACGCGGTCTCCGCCACCGTAGTTTTTGAGAAATTTGGCTATGGCTTTGGTTTTACCGCTTTCTTAATGTATTTGATCTATATCGCCGAGGGAAAATCAAAAACATCGCACTATGCCATCGCAACCGGCTTTATGGCTTTGGGAATGATGTTGCCCGGAATGTTAAGTGGGTATATTCAAAAATGGTTGGGTTATGATGGTTTCTTTGTATGGGTCGTCATCGCTGCATTACCAGCATTTTTCCTTTTAAAATATATTAAATACCCTGCAGATTTTGGCAAAAAAACCTCCTCATCAAATGCATAGTCTTATCGAATACAAGGACGCTCAAAAACAACTTTCCCTAAAAGAGAAAGTAGGGCAATTTTTTATGCCTGCAGCCTTTATAAACGATTCAGAAGAAGAAATACAGGAATTGGAAAAACTAATTTCCGAGCATTGTGTAGGCTCCCTTTGCTTTTTTCATAGCCGCGCCAGTGCAGCCACGAACTTTGAGGGCAAGAAAGAGGTTATTTATAATGCGAATAGCTTCGACCTATTAAAAAAAATGATCCATCGCTACCAAAAAGCGGCAAAGTATCCCTTATTGATTGCGATCGATGCGGAGTGGGGTTTGGCCATGCGAATAGAAAACACACCACAGTATCCATATGCTATTACCCTTGGGGCTATTCAAGATCAAAATGAACTGCTATTTGAAGTGGGTAAAAACATTGCCCATGATTGTAAAGTGGCCGGTATACATTGGAACTTGGGACCAGTACTGGATATTAATAACAACCCCGACAATCCCGTAATCGGATATCGTTCCTTCGGAGAACACAAATTGGAAGTGACCGCTAAAGCGCACGCCTTTGTTAAAGGCACGGAAAGCCAGGGAGTACTTACGAGTATCAAACACTTTCCCGGCCATGGCGATACCGCAACGGACTCCCATTTAGAACTACCCTTAATTGAAAAATCAAAAGAAGCCCTTTTTTCAAACGAGTTATATCCTTTTCAAAAAATCATAGATGAAGGGGTAGATTCGGTGATGATCGGGCATTTATCGGTGCCTTCCTTGACCGATGGCAGCCTTATTTCATCCAGTATTTCAAAGCATATTATCAAAGGAACCTTACGTACCGAAATGGGTTTTAGAGGTGTTGTAATCTCAGATGCATTGAATATGCATGCCGTTACAAAAAACTACCCCATAAAGGGAGAATTGGAATGGTTGGCCTTCGACGCGGGCAACGACGTACTTTGCTTTACAGAACATGTCTCCGAAGGCATTGCCGCTATTTTGAAAAACGCCGATGCGGCACAAATAGATGAGAGTTTTGAAAGAGTATGGCGATTGAAAGAAAAAGGGATTGTTTCTATAACAGGAAGTAATGAGGAACTTTCGGATGCCGACCTTTTAAACTCCAAAATAGCCGAAGCAAGTTTAACGCTCGTAAAAGGAACCGAAAAAGACATTGCCGCTTTTCGGGAAGAAGGCTATCAATCTGTAAGCATCAAAAAAGAGGGTGAAACCCTCACTAACAAGGAAATTCAAGATAAAATCAAGGCATTGGAAGCCCAGATTTCAAATGAGAACATTCTTTTGTTGTTAACACCCCCAAAAGTAAAGCCCGCCGATAATTTTGAAATTTCTGAACAAGAACTCGCTTTTATTCATAAATTAATTGAAACAAAGAAGGTGGTTCTATACGTTTTTGGCAATCCTTATGTCTTAAATTTGATTCAAACCAAAGCTACGACCGCCGTGGTTTGTGTATATCAAAATTTGAAAGCTTTTCAGCGCTATGCAGGCATGCATTTCCTCGGAAATGTAAAAGCAAATGGAAAATTACCCGTGACCATTAAAGATCTAAACTAAAAACTGCAATCAACTTACGAACAGCCAAATGACCTAATACCCATTGCAAATGAAAACTTTTACTATCCTAGGTCTTATGTCCGGTACTTCTTTAGACGGCCTTGACCTTGCATATTGTATCCTAACAAAAGATCTGGATCAATGGTCCTTTGAAATTTCTAAGACAAAAAGTATTCCCTATACCGCCGACATGCAAGTTGAATTGAAGGATTCAATTTATTTAAAGGCAGATGAATTACTAGTATTTAGCAATGATTACGGTACTTGGTTGGGAGAACAGGCCAAAGCATTTATTGATGAACATAAACTTTCGGTAGACTACATTGCCAGTCATGGCCATACTTCGCACCACCAGCCAAAGAAAGGCCTTACCTTTCAGATAGGTTCCGGACAGCACCTGGCCAATGCCAGTGGACAAAAAGTGGTTTGCGATTTTAGAACCAATGACGTTTCGCTGAACGGACAAGGGGCACCATTGGTACCCATCGGGGACCGGTTGTTTTTTGGAGCATATGATTTCTGTTTGAACCTTGGCGGTATAAGTAATATTTCTTTTGAGCAAAAGGGAAAGCGAATTGCCTATGACATTGGTTTGGCAAATATGATCCTAAATTATATTACACGTAAAATAGGACTCGATTATGACGCAGGTGGAGAACTTGCTGCAAAAGGTACCATGAATTCCTCCATGCTACAGCAATTGAACGAACTAAAATATTACCTCCTACCCTATCCCAAGTCAATCGGGTACGAGTGGTTTGTAGAAGAAGTCGCTCCCATTGTAGATGCGACGGATGATACAATCGAAAATTTACTGCACACTGGCGTGCATCATGTTTGCGAAAAGGTGGCGCAACAAATAAAGTTGAACAGTAACGGTGCAGAGACTAAACTTTTTGTGACGGGCGGCGGAGCCCTTAACCATTTCTTGATCAAAACACTTCAAGAAAAGCTGGGAACAGCCACCAAGGTGATCGTTCCGAACCCCACCCTTATCGAATTTAAAGAAGCACTGGTTTTCGCGTTAATGGGTGCTTTGCGCGTAGAAAAAGAAATCAATGTACTTTGTTCCGTGACCGGTGCCAAGCGAGATTCCTCTAGTGGGGTTGTTTACTTACCGGGCTAGGCATGATGGTTCAAATACTTATATTAGCTATCAAATGGCCAAATAAAGCCTTTGAACAGCCAACATTGTTATAGAGAGAGCTAACCAGCGCCATCGTTATTCATTATGAAAAGTGAATTTCAGTGTGTAAATTGTAAAAATAAGAGCCGAAAAATTCCGTAAAGATGAGTTTTTTTGTTTGTTAGAACCCAAAGATTAAAGTCCTATAAGAAAAAGATATGTCAGATAAACAAACGAAAGCTTCCGCCTATTGGAAAGAAAATGTGCGGTACCTCTTTATCTTACTTGCTATTTGGTTCGCTGTATCCTACGGAGCGGGCATCCTCTTTAAAGATAGCCTTAACCAAATTAAAGTAGGGGGATTCAAACTAGGCTTTTGGTTTGCGCAACAAGGATCTATTTACGTATTTGTTCTGCTCATTTTTGTATACGTACGACTCATGAACAAACTAGACAAAAAATACGGTTACAATGAATAAATTGGCCGTTTTATATTTGTTCGTTTCCAAATAAAACCAACCAAGTACCAACCTTTAACCCAAAAAGTATGACTGTTCAAACCTGGACATATATTCTAGTCGGTATTACCTTTGCCCTTTACATAGGTATTGCCATTTGGTCCCGAGCGGGATCCACCAAAGAGTTTTATGTTGCCGGAGGTGGTGTTTCGCCCCTGGCAAACGGAATGGCCACCGCTGCAGATTGGATGTCAGCGGCCTCCTTTATCTCGATGGCAGGTATCATCTCATTTGCAGGCTATGACGGCTCTGTATACCTTATGGGATGGACGGGTGGATATGTGCTACTTGCCTTATTGCTGGCCCCATACCTTCGGAAATTCGGAAAATTTACGGTTCCCGATTTTATCGGCGATCGGTATTATTCAAACTCCGCCCGCATGGTGGCGGTATTTTGTGCTTTGCTAGTATCGTTCACCTATGTGGCCGGTCAAATGCGAGGGGTGGGATTGGTTTTTTCGCGTTTTTTGGAAGTAGACATAAATACAGGAGTGGTCATCGGTATGGTAATCGTACTTTTCTATGCTGTCCTCGGTGGCATGAAAGGCATTACCTATACCCAGGTAGCGCAGTATTGTGTATTGATTTTTGCCTTTATGGTTCCTGCTATCTTTATATCGATACAAATGACTGGGAATCCGATTCCGCAGCTAGGTATGGGGTCTACGGTGAACGATGGCTCCGGGGTATACTTGCTGGATAAGCTTGATGGGCTTTCTACAGCGCTTGGTTTTAATGAATACACCAATGGCTCCAAATCAACAATCGATGTTTTTGCCATTACAATGGCACTCATGGTAGGAACTGCCGGCCTTCCGCATGTTATTGTTCGCTTTTTTACAGTGAAGCGGGTAAAGGACGCTCGAAAATCCGCAGGACTGGCCTTGCTTTTGATTGCTATTTTATATACCGCCGCCCCCGCAGTGGCAGTCTTTGCCCGTACAAATATGATCAATACGGTAAGCAATCAAGAATATGCCGACATGCCCGATTGGTTTACCAAATGGGAAAAAACAAAACTGATCAAATTCGACGATAAAAATGGAGATGGTAAAATTCAATATGTCGCCGATAAAACGAAGAACGAACTAACGGTAGATCGAGACATCATGGTACTTGCAAATCCTGAGATTGCAGATCTTCCTGCATGGGTCATCGCACTGGTAGCCGCTGGTGGACTTGCCGCGGCACTTTCGACGGCTGCCGGTCTTTTATTGGTAATTTCAGCATCTGTTTCACATGATTTGATTAAAAAAGTATTCAAACCCGGTATTTCTGAAAAAGGGGAGCTTTGGGCCGCTAGAGGTGCCGCAACGGTCGCAGTGATCATCGCGGGCTATTTCGGGATTAATCCGCCCGGATTCGTAGCCGCTGTGGTTGCTTTGGCTTTTGGTTTGGCCGCCGCCTCCTTTTTTCCGGCAATCGTTCTTGGTATTTTTTATAAAAAAATGAACAAGGAAGGAGCCATTACCGGCATGGTGGTCGGTATTTCCTTAATGATTTTCTATATCCTCAAATTCAAGTTCGGTGTCTTTGACGGAGGAAAAGATGCGGTTGCGGGTCTCACCAAAGATTGGTGGTTCGGAATTTCTCCCGAAGGTTTTGGCACTATTGCCATGCTCGTGAATTTTGCAGTCTCGATTATCGTGCTCCAATTTACACCACCGCCACCTGAAAAAGTACAAGAAATTGTAGAAGACATTCGAATCCCAAGTGGAGCGGGAGAAGCAATAGACCACTAATGAAGTAGCAATTAAAGTTTAAAAACTACCGTAATGAGCAATTACCATATCAAACACTTAGAAGAATATTTTCAGGTATACCGCAAATCGGTCCGCAATCCGAAGGGATTTTGGGAAGAAATTGCGGAAGAACATTTTGTTTGGAGAAAAAAGTGGGACAAAGTGCTTAGCTGGGATTTTGGAAAACCGGAAATCAAATGGTTCGAAGGTGCCAAACTGAATATCACTGAAAACTGCCTGGACCGTCACCTTCCTACACGCGGGGACAAAACGGCTATTTTATTTGAACCCAACGATCCAAATGCAGAAGCAGAACATATAACGTACAGGGCATTACATGAGCGGGTTTGTCGCATGGCGAACGTTTTGGTCGAAAAAGGAATCAAAAAAGGAGATCGGGTATGTATTTACCTACCGATGATTCCTGAATTGGCGGTTTCAGTACTGGCATGCGCACGCATAGGAGCTATCCACTCAGTGGTTTTTGCCGGATTTTCGGCCAACGCCCTTTCCACCAGAATCAATGATTCGGATTGCAAGATGGTCATTACCTCCGATGGATCGTATAGAGGTGCTAAAACAATCGACTTGAAAGGGATTGTTGACAAAGCCTTGGAAGAGTGTCCGGGAGTACATGATGTATTGGTAGTAAAGCGTATTAATTCTGACATTAAAATGCAAGAGGGGCGTGATCAGTGGTTACAACCCTTATTAGACGCTTCCTATGCAGATTATGTAGCCGAAGTGATGGACGCGGAAGATCCGTTGTTTATTTTGTATACCTCGGGATCTACAGGGAAACCAAAGGGAATGGTGCATACTACCGCAGGTTATATGGTGTACACCGCCTATACTTTTAAAAATGCCTTTCAATACCGTGAAAAAGATGTGTATTGGTGTACCGCAGATATCGGTTGGATTACCGGGCATTCCTATATCATCTACGGGCCCTTGGCAAATGGGGCGACCACAGTGATGTTTGAAGGCGTTCCCTCCTATCCCGATTTCGGACGGTTTTGGGAAGTGGTGGAAAAACACAAGGTCAACCAGTTTTACACGGCACCTACCGCCATTCGTGCGCTTGCAAAGGAGAATCTTGAATTTGTTGAAAAATACGATTTATCGAGTCTCAAAGTGTTGGGCTCCGTTGGGGAACCCATCAACGAAGAGGCATGGCACTGGTACAACAACAATGTGGGCAAAAAAAATAGCCCTATTATAGATACGTGGTGGCAAACAGAAACCGGTGGGATTATGATAACGCCTATTCCCTATGTGACCCCTACGACCCCAACCTATGCAACCCTGCCATTTATAGGTATACAGCCGGCCTTAATGGATGAAAATGGCAAGGAAATCATCGGAAATCAAGTAGAAGGCCGCTTGTGCATTAAATTCCCATGGCCTTCGATTGCCCGTACCATCTGGGGAGATCATAACCGCTACCGAGACACCTACTTTTCTGCCTACGAGAATATGTATTTCACCGGTGATGGCGCACTCCGGGATGCCGTGGGTTATTATCGCATCACGGGACGGGTAGATGATGTCATCATCGTTTCTGGTCATAATCTGGGTACAGCTCCCATAGAAGATAGTATCAACGAACACCCTGCCGTCGCAGAGTCTGCCATTGTAGGCTTTCCACATGATATCAAGGGGAATGCCCTTTATGGCTATGTAATCCTAAAGGAGATTGGAGAAAGCCGGGATCGTGATAATCTTCGTAAAGAAATTAATCAACAAATAACCGAGCAAATAGGTCCTATTGCCAAACTGGATAAAATTCAATTCGTACCGGGATTACCAAAAACACGTAGTGGAAAAATAATGCGACGCATCTTACGCAAAATTGCATCCAAAGACACTTCCAATCTTGGAGATACGAGTACGCTATTGAATCCGGAAGTTGTAAAAGACATCATGGAAAATGCCCTTTAAATCTATTGAATGGCATTGTTAGCCGGTTGCCTGTGTAGAGACAAGATTTTTACAACGAACAGCCATAAAAATACACAAAGCAAGGCAGCCACATACGGCTAAACCCGCGAACATTGGCCAAATGGTATCATCTATAAAACTGCCTATATAGGTAGCTATGGGAACAGCTATCAACGTAGAAACACAGCCATTAATGGCAGCACCAATACCGGCAATGTGGCCAATTGGTTCCATTGCTATCGCACGAAAGTTCCCCCATAGGAAACCCAAGCAGAAAAATTGGGCAGACAAGAATACTACCGCCACAGGTACAATAGGGTTCGGGCTTCCCCAGAATAAGAGTACGTACAACACGGAAATCATACAGAAGGCAATCAACGCCATAAACGCCAAACGACGCATTCCAAATCGCACTACAAGGGTACCGTTCATAAAGGTGGCCAAACCTATCGAAATTGCAAGGCCTGCAAAAATATAAGGGAATTCTTCCGGCAATCCGTATTGGTTTTCAAACACATGTTGCGCGGCACTCAAAAACACCAAAAAAGCACCGGTAATCAAACCAGAGGTAAGGGTAAAGGCAATGGTTTCCCTGTATTTTAAAAATTCTTTCAAGCCATCTAAAAAAATCCGAAATGAAAAGGGCACCTTATACTCGGGCTTTAATGTTTCTGCCTGTCGCCGCCAAAACCAAATAGCGATCAACAGGGCAAAACCTAATTGTATATGAAAAATGGCCTTCCACCCAAAGGCATCCATAACCCACTTCCCAATCGCAGGAGCCACAATGGGGATCAATATAAAAAAGGCAGTCACGAACGACATGACCCTAGCCATATAATCGCCCTTATAGGTATCACGAATTATAGAAATTGAAATGGATCTAGGTGCAGAAAGTCCAATACCCTGAAAAACCCGACCTATCAACATCCACTCCAAGGAGGTCGCCGTTAAACAAACCAAACTGGCCAACGTAAATACACCAAAACCTATATAGACAATAGGCTTTCTACCGAAACTATCTGACAAGGGGCCAAAAAATAACTGCCCCACACCCAGACCCAAAAAAATCATCGTAATCAGCTGTTGATTTGCTGTTGGATCAGTACTCTTTATTGCAATGCCTATGGTAGAAATAGCAGGGAGCAATGCATCGATCGCCAATGCCACAATGGACATAAGCGCAGCCATGAGCGCTACAAATTCGAAGTTCGGTTTTGCGTTTTGCGTTTGCATTCGGCAAAAATACGCTTCCCCCGTAAAAGGGGCGCTATAGACAAGTTCATTTTTGGCATTCATGCGAAAATGAACTTCAAATCGCTATTTTTGTGAAAAATTAGCGCACATGCTTATAATTGGGATTGCAGGGGGAACAGGTTGTGGGAAGACCACGGTGGTGAAACAGCTCATTGATGAATTACCCAAGGGAGAAGTGGGTGTCATTTCTCAAGATTCCTATTACAATGACCTTTCCGACCTTACCTTGGAAGAACGTAGGAAAACAAATTTTGACCACCCCAAGTCCATTGATTTCGACCTCCTTGAAGTTCATCTAAAGTCTCTGAAATCAGGAGATTCGATCAACCAGCCCGTGTATTCGTTTTTAGAATGCAACCGTACCGAAAAAACCATACCGACACACCCGAGCAAAGTAATGATCGTAGAAGGCATTTTAATTCTAACGAATGCCAAAATTAGGGATATGTTCGATATAAAGATTTTCGTGCATGCAGATTCTGACGAACGGTTGATCAGAAGGTTAAAAAGAGATGTAAATGAGAGAGGCTGGAATCTAGACGAAACTCTGGAGAAATATCAGAGCAATATTAAACCGATGCACGAACAATTTATTGAGCCTTCGAAAGAATATGCCGACATCATTATTCCAAATAATAAATACAATACTGTTGCCGTTGATATTGTGCGCACCATTATCAATGAAAAACTTTCTTAACCATCATGAGCTGGAAAAGTTTTAAGAAGAGTAAGTGGTTTCCTGTTTTGGCGTTGTTTAGCAGCCTATATGTGATTGTACTCACCGTATTTACCGTTTGGATGATTTTCTTCGATACCAATTCGTTGCGGATTCATATGGAACTGAATAAAGAAATTAAAAAACTTGAAAAGACCCAGGAATTTTTAAAAGAGGAAATTGAGAAAGATAAAAAGATTATAGAACAGCTCTCAGACCCCGAACAGTTGGAGAAATTCGCTCGGGAGCAATACTACTTAAAAAAGAAAAACGAAGAAATCTACCTGATTGAATACGAAGACAGCCTAAAGTTGAAAGAAAAAGAGCAAGAATAGGCTCCGAATAATTTCTCGAATTTCACCCTTCATCGATCAACTACCTTTTATGCCCCTTATAAAAGGTCCTTTATATTTCTTTAACTTACTTTAACACAGGCCAGTACACTTATTCACTTCATGTTAACAAATTCCGTTTTTTGGCATCGTAAATAATCGTATTTTTACCCCTTAACTTACTAGGATAATGGGCAAGATAATTGCTATTGCAAATCAGAAAGGTGGGGTAGGAAAAACCACGACGACCGTGAATCTTGCGGCCTCGCTCGGGGTACTTGAGAAAAAAGTTTTATTGATCGATGCCGACCCCCAGGCGAACGCGACTTCAGGTCTCGGAATAGATGTAGAGGGTATCGAACTGGGTACGTATCAATTGCTGGAACATACGAAAACTGCTTCCGAAACAATTATACAAACTGATTCACCAAACGTAGATTTGATTCCGGCACACATTGACTTGGTGGCCATCGAAATTGAATTGGTAGATAAGGACAAGCGAGAATATATGATGCAACAAGCTATTTCGGCACTACGGGATAGTTATGATTATATCCTGATCGACTGTGCACCTTCGCTTGGATTATTGACCTTAAATGCCCTCACCGCGGCAGACTCCGTCATTATTCCGATCCAGTGTGAGTATTTTGCGCTCGAAGGACTCGGTAAACTCTTGAATACCATAAAAAGCGTTCAGAAAATACACAACCCGGAACTTGATATAGAGGGTATGCTACTGACGATGTTCGACTCGAGATTACGGCTCTCGAACCAGGTGGTAGAAGAAGTTCGCAAACATTTTGCTGATATGGTTTTTGATACGATCATTCAACGAAATGTTCGCTTGAGCGAAGCACCTAGCTATGGTGAAAGTATCATCAAATACGATGCGAGCAGCAAGGGGGCAGAGAATTATTTGAATCTTGCCAATGAAATGGTAAAGCGCAATAAGGAAATAGTATAATGGCGAAGGCGACGAAGAAACAGGCATTGGGCAGAGGGCTATCTGCTCTCCTAAAAGATCCTGAAAATG
Organism: uncultured Flavobacteriaceae bacterium; assembly: GCA_938020445.1. Lineage (GTDB taxonomy): Bacteria > Bacteroidota > Bacteroidia > Flavobacteriales > Flavobacteriaceae > Pelagihabitans. The sequence goes on from CALIIC010000036.1 coordinate 18,187, forward strand.
ACATACAATCGGCATCAGATAAAAATGCCGATAAAGTTGTTGGGAATATCGTGGAACTTGATTTGCATACGATCGAGGTCAACCCCTTTCAACCAAGATCTAACTTCAATGATGAGGCCTTAAAAGAATTGGCTACCAGTATTAAGGAACTTGGAGTAATTCAGCCCATCACCGTTCGGAAAATGGATTTCAACAAATACCAGTTGGTGTCCGGTGAACGTAGATTTCGCGCCTCGAAACTCATAGGGCTCGCAACCATACCGGCGTATATACGAATTGCAAATGACCAAGAGTCCTTGGAAATGGCCTTGGTAGAAAATATTCAGCGTCAAGATCTGGACCCTATTGAGATTGCCTTGAGTTACCAACGTCTTATTGACGAGATACAATTGACACAGGAAAAGTTGAGTGATCGCGTTGGTAAAAAACGCTCCACTATTACCAACTACCTGCGATTGCTTCGATTAGACCCTATTATTCAAACCGGAATCCGAGATGGTTTTACGACGATGGGCCATGGTAGGGCCTTGGTGAATATTGAAAAGAAAGAAGACCAGATAACACTGTATGAACGCATCGTGGGCGAGGGTCTTTCTGTTCGAGAAACTGAAAAAGCGGTAAAAACATACCATGAAGGCCCCAATAAAAAAATTGCTACCACATCCGATAGTACCCCTAGCTTGCTTAAAAATGGGGCAAAAGAACTAACGGAGCGCCTTTCAACAAAGGTTGCCGTGCAAGCAAGTGCCCATGGGAAAGGTAAAATGGTAATCCCCTTCGCTACACAAGAAGAATTCAATCGAATCAAAAAACTCATTTTAGGTGCTTAAAAACCTATCCATCCTTTTCTTATTGCTACTCATCCCAATTGAGGCACTGGCGCAAGAGGTAGCGCCGGCAGATCAAGAACTTGACTCTTTACAGCAAGACTTGAAAGCCGAAGGTATTGTGGTACAAGACTCGGTACTCGAAAAGCGAAAGCCGATCAATCCCTTAGCACCGGGCAAGGCAGCCTTCTATTCTGCCGTACTCCCTGGTCTGGGGCAGATTTACAACAAACGTTATTGGAAAGTACCCATTATTTATGGCGTGCTCGGAGCCGGTGTGTACGTATATAAATTCAACGATGATCGCTATGATCTTTTCCGGAACGCTTTTAAAAGACGCCAAGCAGGCTTTACAGACGATGAATTTTTTGATAGGGATGGTAATAATAATCCCGGTGACCCACCTGATTTTGATTTGGATGTTCTGGAAAATCAACAAGAACGGTACCAACGCGACCGTGATTTGGCGCTGGTAATAACCATTGCCCTTTATATTCTTAATATTGTTGATGCCAATGTTGATGCACATTTAAAACAATTCAACATTAGTGATGATCTTAGCTTTGATGTACAACCCTATCTGGATTTAAATACTATAACGGGCGATCCCAATTATGGGATGACCCTTATTATTAAACTTTAACAGGATTTAAAAGACTCTTTCAAGATACTAAACCATTGAATATATGAATATTGCGCTTTTCGGTTATGGGAGAATGGGTAAGATGATTGAAGAAGTCGCAATAGGACGCGGACATCAAATCGTTGCTAAAATCGACGTGGATACGACAGCTATTGATTTTTCAAAGATGGATGTCGCCATCGATTTTAGTATGCCACAAGCGGCCTATGGAAATATTCGCAGTTGTCTTGAAAATGGTATTCCGATTATCTCGGGAACCACAGGATGGTTGGAAAAATATGAGGATGCCGTGACACTCTGTAAAGAAAAGAAAGGCGCTTTTATCTACGCATCTAATTTTAGTTTGGGTGTGAATGTCTTTTTTGAATTGAATGCGCATTTGGCAAAGATGATGAAAGAACTGCATCAGTACGCGGTTTCCATGGAAGAAATACACCATACGAAAAAATTAGATGCTCCAAGTGGCACGGCAATCACCTTGGCGGAAGGCGTCATAAAACACACTGCATATACCGGTTGGAAGCTAGATCAAGCAGAAAAGCAAGAAGTCGCTATTAAATCTAAACGAGTTGGTACTGTACCAGGCACCCATACTGTTGATTACAGTAGCCAAGTAGACAGTATTGAAATTAAGCATACCGCTCACAACCGAGAAGGATTTGCACATGGCGCAGTTGTGGCGGCAGAATGGATTCACGGCAAAACCGGAATCTTTTCGATGAAGGATGTTTTAGGACTTTAAAGGGCAAAAAATATAAAACCAATAGTAACGAACAACATTTCAGATGAACGCAACACAATGGATTATTTTTATACTCATCGTACAGGTGATTCATTTTCTAGGGACCTGGAAGCTTTATATAAAAGCAGGTAGAAAGGCATGGGAGGCAGCTATTCCCGTTTACAATGCCTACGTGTTAATGCAAATAATCAACCGTCCAAAATGGTGGGTAATTTTACTCTTTATCCCTATTATCAACTTATTGATTTTTCCCGTTGTATGGGTAGAAACAATTCGAAGTTTTGGCAGGAACAGTTTACTGGAAACTTGGTTGGTCATAGGAACGTTCGGACTTTACATCTATTATGTTAACTACGCCTTAGATGTGGAGCACATTAAAGACAGAAGCTTGCAACCACGCTCAAGTATGGGGGAATGGGTAAGTTCCATCGTTTTTGCGATTGTTGCCGCTACCTTGGTTCATACCTATTTCATTCAACCGTATGTTATCCCAACCGGTTCGCTAGAAAAAACACTGCGCATCGGAGATTTACTTTTCGTAAGCAAGTTTCACTATGGCGCCCGAGCACCTATGACCACGGTTGCCGCCCCTATGGTACACGATACGCTTCCTTTACTAGGTGTAAAATCTTATTTGAACAAACCACAACTACCTTATTTTAGAGTACCTGGATTCAAAAAGATAAATCGAAAGGAAATTGTGGTGTTCAGTTGGCCCGCAGATACGGTACGGCAATTTTTCAAAGCAGAAAAAGGAGTAGATAAACCTATTGATAAAAAATCGAACTATGTAAAACGCTGTGTTGGCCTTCCAGGAGATTCGCTTGCGGTTATTGATGGGTACGTATATATAAATGGAAAGCAACTAGACCTTCCCGAACGCGCCCGGCTACAATTTGAACATATGGTCTACAGTAGCAAAGGGGTTTCCTCCAAGGCTTTGGTAGAAGTGGGTGCCACCGATTTTCAGCGAAGATATTTGGCCCCTAATATCAGTCAGGAACAGGCGGTTGCATTGGAAAAAGACGTTTTAGGGTTTAATAGAAATAATAAGGGACAATTAGAAATTTATACCAAAGAAGCAGGTATTCCTGTTGAAAGAGCACGTAAATTAAACCTCTCCCTAAAAGAAATTACCGATTTACAGCGATCCGTGCCCCTTACCGAGGGTATGGTTGAAAAATTGCGAAAAAACCCAGGCATAGATTCTGTCATACGACTTATAAACCCAAAGAATCAAAGAGCGGCGGGCCTTTTCCCTCAAAGCTCCGATTATCCTTGGAATTACAGTCAAATGGGCCCTATTTATATTCCAAAAAGGGGAAAGACGGTCCCTTTAAATTTGAAAGTTTTACCCATTTACAAGAGAATTATTGAGGAGTATGAAGGGAATACCATCCGTATTTCAGGAAATCAAATAAGCCTAAATGGGCAAGTGGCCGATTCATATACTTTTCAGCAAGATTACTATTGGATGATGGGAGACAATAGAGATCATTCCGAGGACAGTCGAGCATGGGGCTATGTGCCGGAAAACCACATTGTAGGAACCCCCATTTTCATATGGATGAGCTTTGATAATTTTGTTGATGCAAAAGGGCGTCCGAACAGCCCCTTAAAGTGGAAACCAAGATGGGACCGTATTTTTACAACGGTACATGGGGATGGGGAACCGCAATCTTATTTTAAATATTTTCTGTTCGCCTTGGTCGCTTATTCTATTGGCAGCTGGTTCTGGGGCAGGCGCAAGCGAAAAGAAAATAGCAAACAATAGGCGGGGGCGGCGTTCGACTTATGAGCATTGTACTACATCCAACATATTTTCCAACTATCGCCAGTACCGCTGTCTTAGTGCAACATCCGGTGGTTTGGGAGGTATATGATAATTATCAAAAACAGACCTATCGCAACCGCTGCTACATCTGTAACGATTTGGGGAAACATATACTCAGTATCTCCATTCAGCATGTGGGAGGTTCCCAAGGAAAACAGGCTTATCGCGAGGTTCAAATCGACAATTCATTCCCATGGCAACGACAACATTGGCGCACCTTGGAAACTGCCTATCGCACCTCTCCCTTTTTTGAATTTTATGAAGATGACTTGGCACCGCTTTATCAAAAGGAATTTTCGCATCTAATGGAATTTAACTTGGCCACCGTTGCATTTGTATGTGACTGCCTTGGCATACATACCCCATCGGACAAAACCACCTCATATGAAACCATCCTTTCCAAAAATATTGATGGTCGGCTTCTAGCGAATGTTAAAAACACCCCAGTATTTAAACAAGATGCCTATGTACAAGTATTTGGTGATCGGCATGGCTTTGTAAAAAATACCAGCGTACTGGATCTTCTATTTAATGAAGGCCCCAATGCCCTGTCATATCTGAAAGCCTTCAATACCGATTTTTTAAATGGGTAGGTTTATAGCGCACTATGGCATTCATTTTATAGTTCCCATAGCCATCGCATTTTTCTTTTTCAAGGAGGGTAAAATTCGGGTGCTATTTATTCTATGGGCCGGAATACTGGTAGACGTAGACCATTTGCTGGCATCCCCAATTTTTGACCCAAATCGCTGTAGTATTAACTTCCATCCGCTGCACAGTTACTGGGCCATAGCTGTCTATTTGGGAATGTTGCTTCCCAAGAAAACACGGATTTTTGGAATTGCCCTGCTACTGCATATGGTGGCCGATAGTGTTGATTGTTACCTATTATTTGTGTAATCGGAAGGAGGCCATCACTGGAAAATGATCAGAGTACGGAACGGTATAATTGGTATGGGTTTGCACATTAAATTCAGGATCCGCCAAAATAAAATCAATACGAAAGGGAAAACCTAGAAAATCATAGGTGCCGCCAAAACCTGCTCCTTTTTCCTCAAAGGTATCTACCATATCACCCTTTACCAAGCGATACGAATTTGAAAATTGGTTGTTGTTGAAATCTCCACATACAATGGTCTTATAAGGCACCTTTCCCCTGTGATTCAAATAAAAACGCGCCTGGGAGGTCTGTTTTCGAAACGCTTTCGTGAGTCGTTTATAAACATTCTCATAAGGGCTTCCCAATAAGGAATCTGCCTTAGGGCGTACGTTAAGTGATTCCATATGCAAATTGTAAATACGAAGCGTATCTCCCTGGTACACGATATCGGCGAAGGCACCATTGTTGTAACTATTAGGCCAATCGAGGGTTCCTTCATTCACAATCGGATATTTGGAAAAGATTCCCAGTAATACGCGATCATGCGCGTTGATATATTTCAGATGCTGGTACGGATACCTTTTAAACTCTTCTCTTTTTAAATAATTTGCTTCTTGAAAACAGATTATATCAGGGTCTTGTTGCGCAATAAAATCAAAGGTTTTTTCATACACATTTGGATCATCGATATTTCCCCAGCTGTTAAATGAACGTATATTATAGCTCATGACACGTAAATCGTCCTTCTCCGCAGTTTCATCGGAAAGTGAAAACTTTACAAAAGTTCCGCTGATGAAATAACCAACAATTAAAAGCAAGGCAGACAGCAAAAAGTTCTTTTTTCTTTGCAAGCCCCAATAAATGACAAACAAAACATTAATGAAAACCAATGCCGGTACGGCCAGCCCCCAAGGAGATACATACGGAAAACGATCAGATGGTATAAAACCTACCATAATACCCAACAATAGTAGAGAAGCGAAGAGTATATTTAATAGCAATACTATTTTATGGAACCAGGAGCTCTTTTTCAAACCCTAATCTTCTTTACCCGCTTTGAACAAAAAATCTTTTTCAGCTTTCGAAAGGCTTTCGTACCCAGATTTACTGATTTTATCTAAAATCGTATCAATTTTTTTCTGGTGGCTATCTTTGGTATAACTAGTTTTTACCTTGGTAGCGGTCTTTTTGGTCTTGTATACGGTTTTCAATGGCGCCTTGCGCTGCTTTTTTGGTTTGAACATATTACCAAGACCGTCCAAGACCTTTGAAAACCCTTCCCCGATATCATTCCCTTTGGTCAATTGACGCGCGTAGAGATAACCTAACAGTGCTCCTCCCAAATGGGCTAAATGCCCACCTGCATTTCCTGTCGGCATTTGTACCAAGTCAATCAAAACCGCAAAAGCCCCGATATACCAAAGTTTTATATTGAAAAAAAACACCCTTACTTCCTGATTGGGAATATAAGTGCAAATGAAAATTAATACGGCCATGACACCGGCCGAGGCTCCTATTAGATATGAAGACACCTTCGTAAATGCCGGGAAAATATTATACGCCGCCACGAAGACCAATCCGCCTAATATTACTCCTAAAAAATAAATATTGATGAACTTTCTACTTCCAAAAAGATTTAGAAGTATACGGGATGAAAAATAAAGCAACAACATATTCCAAAAAATATGTCCAAAAGTACTGTGAAAAAAAGAATAGGTAACCAATGACCAAGGTTGTGAGATGTATTCGCTAAGTCCCTTGGGCAACCAAAACCATTGTTCAATAAGTTCGGGGTTTGTTCCCATTAAGAAAGGTACCAAGCGATTTACAAGAAATACGATTACATTTATGGCAATCAGTTTTTCCGCAATGCTTAGGCGCGCAAATTGATATTTCAAACCAGTGCTAGCCATCTTAATTCCATCTTTTATTGTTAAACTGGTTTTTCTTCCAGTACCATACCATAATAAAACCGGTCAATGCACCGCCGATATGGGCGAAATGGGCAATACCTGTCTGAGCTCCCGTTATACCAAATATAACATCGCCGAGAATAATAAGCGGTACAAAATACTTTGCTTTAATTGGCATTGGCAAAAACAGTAGCATTAGTTCTGTCTCAGGATAACTAAATGCAAACGCGACCAATATGCCATAAACTGCTCCAGATGCTCCCAACATGGGAATGCTATAGGCATCGAGAAAATTTTCCACCGTTCCCCGTCCAGCGATTTCATACCATGCCGGACTATACTTCCCTTCAGAGATTATCTCAAGTATCGAATTCTCCGGAAGTCCAGAATTTACCAAGGCCGTAATTCCTTCATTGAATTGATAGTAGTTCATCGCTGTATACAGAAGGGCAGAACCCAAACCAGCGGAAAAGTAAAAAAACAAGAATTTGTTTCTGCCCCACATGCGTTCCAGAGGCGTTCCGAAAGCCCACAAGGCATACATATTAAAGAGAATATGCATGAGTCCGCCATGCATGAACATATGTGTTAAAACCTGCCAAAGGCCAAAATTCTCATTGAGTGGGAACCATAGAGAAAACCAATGCCGCATAATATCACCGTACAATGCCGTTGCCAAAAAGAACAATACATTGATAATAAGTAAATGTTTTATCGCTTCTGTTAACCTTCCCATTTAAATAAACTTTTTATCAATTTCATTCTCTGTAATGGTGACATATACCGGCTTATGAAAGGGGCTCACCAATGGTTCTTTACAGGCAAACAAATCATTTACCAAGGCCAATTGCGAAGCACTTTCCAGTATTTCCCCTGTCTTCACTGCCAAAGTTTTCGCCAGGGTTTTTGATAAAATATCGGTTTGCGAAAAATTCGCATCCGTCAACTCTTGTTGACAGTCGGCAATTAATTGGTCCAAAACCATACCTACTTCACTTTCTGCGACCAATAGCGGAACTCCAGAAACCGAAACCGATTCTTCTTCCATCGCATCAAATACAAAACCTACCGCATTTAGGGTATCCTTTATTTCTTTTAATACGACGATATCCGCTCTTGAAAAAGATAACGAAAGTGGAAACAATAATTGTTGGCTAACGGCTTGTTTTATGGTACTGTTCCTTAAAAACTTCTCGTACAAAACCCGTTGATGGGCACGACTCTGATCAATGACCACCATACCCGATTTAATGGTAGTTACAATGTACTTTCTTCGCAATTGAAAGGTTTTCGCAGTAGACTCCATGGGTTCAGACTGGCCATCAAAAATAGAACCTGTAATGGTATCCGATTCGAATTGCAAACTACTAAAAGCTTCATCTTTCCCCATTTTTGATTCCAAGCCCACGTAAAGGCTTTCCCAAGCTTGCCCGCCATTATCCGATTTTGACGCTCTTTGGTACGATTTAGTAGCCACCCCCTCACTCTTGGATTCTGAAAACGGGTTAAAACCTGCATCTACCGTTACCTTTGGTAGCTCCACACCCTTATTTTTATATGCATAGGGTGTCTCTAAATTCGGGTCGGCATCAAAATCAATGGATGGCGCCACATGAAACTGTCCCAGACTGTGTTTGACAGCTGATCGTAGAATCGCATACAGCGTATGTTCATCATCAAATTTGACCTCTGTTTTTGTAGGATGTATATTAATATCAATAGATGCCGGATCCACTTCTAAATACAGGAAATAGCCCGGATGACTATCCGGTTTCACCAATCCCTCAAACGCCGAAACCACAGCGTGATGCAGGTAGGGGCTTTTTATAAATCTATTGTTTACAAAAAAGAATTGCTCTCCCCTACTCTTTTTGGCAAATGCCGGTTTGTTGATAAAACCTGAAATTTTCACGACCTGTGTATCTTCACCCACAGGCACTAATTTTTGATTTGCCTTACTTCCAAAAATATGCACGATCCGTTGCCGTAGATTGCTTATTGGGAGTCCAAAAAGTTCACTGCCATTTACGTAATAATGAAATGCTATTTGCGGGTGTGCCAATGCCACTCTATGAAACTCGTCTGTAATATGGCGCAATTCTACCGTATCCGATTTTAAAAAATTGCGTCTTGCCGGTATATTAAAAAAAAGGTTTTTGACAGCCATGGAAGTGCCTTTCGCCACTGCACTGACTTCTTGGAAAATTAGCTTACTACCTTCTATCTTTAAATGCGTGCCCACCTCTGCATCCGCCAATTTCGTTTGCATTTCTACATGAGCTATCGCTGCAATAGAAGCCAAGGCTTCACCGCGAAACCCTTTGGTTGAAAGTTGAAAAAGGTCTTCTGCCCTAGTAATTTTAGAAGTGGCATGTCTTTCAAAACTCAGGCGGGCATCGGTCTCGCTCATTCCTAAACCATCATCAACGACCTGAATCAAGGTTTTACCACCATTTTTAATGATTAATTTGATGGCTTTCGAACCTGCATCAATCGCATTTTCGAGTAATTCTTTAACGACCGATGCGGGCCGCTGAACAACTTCTCCCGCCGCAATTTGATTGGCAACGTGATCTGGTAACAGTTTAATGATATCCCCCATTACTTTGGCAGGAATATAGAGAGGTCAAAATCGATGATATATAGAAATATCAGCAACAGTACTCCGAGAATAATTAGAAAACGAATTTTTAGATTACGATCCCCTTCTTTTCGTAGATCTGACATAGCAGAGCCAAGCTTTCGCTTTAAACCCCGTTGTGTATCTACCGTACTGCGATACTTATCAAAACGGTGCTCTAGTTTAAAAGGGCTGTCGCCATTTTCGTTTTTATAGTAACGCGGGGAATAGCCGAAAGTTCGGTTCTTTTTTAGTTTCGTTATTTTATTAAATACTCCCATATATTCAAAGTTACTTAAAATCAAAAAACATGCCGTAAATCGACTGCCAATTTTTGTTAACAGATCCTAGGTGCCAATGGTCGTTAACCCCTATAGTACATATGAAAGTTACGGATTAATTATGAGGAAACAGTTCCTGCAGGGAACAAGGCCAATAGATTCCACATTCGTTTAAAAGCGAAAACAGAAAAACTAAATTTGTAGATGGCACTATCTACCTAAAACAGCCATTTTAATAGCGGCTACCGCAGCTTCGGTGCCTTTGTTGCCATGTATACCCCCGCTCCTGTCTATCGCTTGCTGTAAGGTGTTATCGGTCAGTACGCAAAAGATTACCGGGGTATCGAATTGTATATTTAAATCTTTAATCCCCTGCGCCGCAGCACTGCAAACAAAATCGAAGTGTTTGGTTTCCCCTTGAATAACACTACCAATTGCAATAACGGCATCTAGCTCTTGCGTAGAAATCATTTTTTTACAGCCATAAGTAAGTTCAAAACTCCCCGGCACATCCCAGCGCAAAATGTTCTCCAGTTTTGCCCCGCATTCAAGCAAGGTATCTTTTGCGCCTTGAAAAAGACCATTTGTGATTTTTGTATTCCATTCAGAAACAACGATCCCAAACCGGAGCTGTTCCGCGTTTGGGATCGTTGTTTTATCGTAAACAGATAAATTTTGATTGGCAGTAGCCATTAACTTCCACTTTTGGCCATTCCGATGAAAGCATCGATGCTTCGCGCTTCATCAGACTTGGAAAATTCATTTTTAATTCTTTCGAAATATTGCAACGCTTTCTCTTTTTGCGACAACTCCAAAGCAGTTACTCCCGCCTTGTACAGAAATTTAGGTGTTGTATATTCGTTTGTGTTATGCGTCAATGCGCCTTCATAATATCCCAATGCTTCCGAAGGTTGGTTCAATTGCATAAATGCATCTCCCAAGCCACCTTTCGCCATAGCTCCCAACACCGCATCATCAGATGAAAAATCCCCTAAATGAGCAATGGCCTCTTGGTATTGCTGCATATTCAAATACGCCATTCCCGCTGAGTAGTTCGCCAAATTTGCCGCCTTGGTTCCGGGATACTCATCTATAATATCCAAAAAACCATATTTTCCTTCACCGCCTTCCAAGGCCAAGTTGAAAAGAGAATCTTTTTGTGCCGTAGCACTCAAGGCCTGATCAAAGTATTGCTGCGGATAGTACAATTCGTTCGCCGCGTTCGCATCTTTTGGCTTCTGCACAAACTGGTTGTACGCCAAATAACCCAATAAGGCAACTGCGACCACACCAATGACCCCTAAAATATAGTTTTGGTTGTTAGAAACCCATTCCTCGGTTTTTGAAGCACTTTCGTCAAGGGTACTAAAAACTTCCGCAGTAGTACTTTCTTGCTCATCTAAACGCTGCTCTTCTACCTTGTCTTTCGGTTTATAGCCCCTTTTTTTATATGTAGCCATTTTCTTTTTTTATTGGTCGCGCAAAAATAAAGTTTTTATCCAAAACGGGAAGGGTATTTATTCGTTATTTTTGGATATTTTGCCAACCATCGCATCAAAGTCCAATTTACAACTTGATCAAACTTGCATGTTCCTAAAAAATTTAACCCTGATCAACTATAAGAATTTCGATTCAAAAGAGCTCGAATTCGACCATAAGATCAATTGTTTTGTAGGCGCAAACGGCATTGGAAAGACCAACATTTTAGATGCCATTTACCATCTGTGTTTTGGCAAAAGTTATTTCAATCCGCTAGCGACCCAGAATGTACGCCATGAGGCCGAATTCTTTGTAATCGAAGGCCTTTTTAAAAAAAATGAACGGGATGAGAAAATCGTTTGCAGTTTCAAAAAAGGATCCAAAAAAATAATCAAGAAAAATGGGAAGACGTATGACAAACTTTCTGACCATATTGGTTTTCTTCCCTTAGTAATTGTTTCTCCGGCCGATAGAGATTTAATCATTGCCGGTAGCGACACGAGAAGAAAGCTAATAGATTCGGTTATTTCTCAATCGGACAAGGCCTATTTGCAAGATTTAATCAAGTACAACAAGGTACTTGTGCAACGCAACTCGCTCTTAAAATATTTTGCGGCCAACCAAACCTTTGATATGGACACCCTATCGGTGTACAATGAGCAACTACATCAATACGGTACGTCAATCTTCGAAAAAAGAGCACTCTTCCTAAAGGCCTTTATTCCAATATTCAAGAAGCAATATCAAAAAATTGCGGGGGATGCCGAAGCGGTTTCGCTAGGGTATGAAAGTAAGATGCTACACGAACCATTGGCTTCCTTGTTAGAAAAAAATCAGGAACGCGATCGCGCCCTCCAATATACCAGTGTCGGCGTTCATAAAGATGACCTTAGTTTTACCATTGAAGGGCATCCGATCAAAAAATTCGGGAGTCAGGGCCAACAAAAATCTTTTTTGATCGCCTTGAAGTTTGCACAGTTTCAGTTTATCAAAGAGCAAGCAAAAACCACCCCAATCTTGCTTTTGGACGATATTTTTGATAAGTTGGATGCGCAACGGGTTTCTCATATCGTTTCCTTGGTAAATGACGAGAATTTTGGGCAATTATTTATTAGTGACACCCATGCCGATCGTACGGAGGAGGTCGTAAAGAAAATTCATCAATCGTATAAGATTTATAAATTGTGATTTTACTGGTACCTAAGGCGAAAAGAAAGACGTTGGAGCCCCATTTAAATGCTCGAAAACTGAAATACAACGGTATGAAAAAATTAATTCACCTATCATTTCTATTCTTTGTAGCATGTCAAAGCGAGGTTTCAAAAGAAGATTTAAAACAACTCAATGGTTATTGGGAAATTAAGAAAGTGGTATTCCCTGATGGGACCACCAAAGAATATAAAAGCAGCAGTACGGTCGACTATTTTGAAATAGAGGACCTAAAAGGCTTTCGCAAAAAAGTACAGCCAAAATTGAACGGCACGTATGATACTTCGAACGATGCCGAACTATTTACAATAGTGAAAAAAGAACATGGTTTTCAAATGGTATATAAAAACGAATTAAGTGAATGGAGTGAAACGCTCCTATCTTTGCATGAAACTTCTTTTTCGGTCGTGAACAAAGAAGGGGTCCGCTATGATTACAACCGATTTGAGCCTATAGAATTACCCCCCAAATAATGTATCAAGAAGAGAAATTCAATTATGGCTAAAAGAAAAAATGATCACCAACAACTCGGAGAAGCCCTGCAGTCTTTCATTAAGGAAAACCGACTTCAAAAAGGGATCGATAAAGTAGCGGTAAGAGACGCATGGGCCAATCTTATGGGCAATGGTGTCAATAATTACACCACCTCGGTAGAGCTGCAAAGCAATACCTTGTTCGTTTCCCTCTCTTCATCGGTATTAAGGGAAGAACTGAGCCATGGCAAATCAAAAATAATTCAAATGTTGAACGAACAATTGGGAAAGGATTTGATAAAAAAAATAGTACTTCGCTAAGTTAAATTGTGGTCTATGAAGGAATTGGAGCAGTATATTGTTTCCTATTTTGGCATTCAAACTGTTGACCTTCAAAAGCTTTTGCCATTTTTTGAAATTCAACAGCTTTCTAAAGGCGATTTTTACGTACAGCAAGATTTCTATTGCGATGCCTTGAGTTTTGTGAAAGAGGGGTTTCTACGCATTTATGCTGATACGGAAAAGAAGGAAGTAACGCAGTGGATATCATCAAAAGGCTATTTCGTTACTGATTTGGGAAGTCTTGTTTTCAATTCAAAAGCGCGTTTCAGTATTCAAGCACTTACGGACTGCGAATTGTTCACCATACGAAAAAGTGACTATCAAAAAATTCATGAGGTCATTGCGAATTGGCCCGTTTTGGAAAAACTGTTCTTGGCGAAATGTTTTGTTACCTTGGAAGACCGCGTTTTTCAATTATTATCATTACCCGCTACAGAAAGATATCGCCTCTTCTTTGAACAGAACAAAGAACTTTTCAACCATGTACCCTTGCAATTTATTGCCTCTATGCTCGGCATGACACCAGAAACGCTGAGCCGTATTCGGGCCGATAGTAGTTCTTGATATATGTCAAGCAAACCAATTATTGATTACAAGACCTTTGCTGTCTAAATTATGCGCAATGACAATTAAAACCGCTATTGAAATCAATGCCAAACCGGAACAGGTCTGGAATATACTGCTCGATTTTGAATCATACCCCAAATGGAACCCATTTATATGCACAATTACGGGCAATGCAGAAGAGGGAGCATATCTTTCCGTTGCTATTGGTGACATGACTTTTAAGCCGAAGGTGCTACAGAATAAAAAGCCATACGAATTCCGTTGGTTGGGACATCTTTGGTTCAAGGGCCTGTTTGACGGAGAGCATGTTTTCAAGATTACACAACTTACAGAAAACAAAATACTTTTTGAACAAAATGAGCACTTCAAGGGAATCCTGGTGCCATTTTTTAAATCAAAACTAAACAAGGAAACCAAACAAGGCTTTGAAGCGATGAACAAAGCTTTGAAAGGTAGATCTGAGCAATAAAAAAAGCCCGGAGCACCGAAGTGTCCAGGCCTTTTAAATAGCTGATTTTCTTAGTAAATTTCTCTGCCGGCAAAATGAAACGCACCTTCGATGGCTGCATTCTCATCGCTGTCAGAACCATGTACCGCGTTCTCACCAATATCCTTGGCAAAAAGCTTTCGTATGGTTCCTTCCGCCGCTTCGGCAGGATTTGTAGACCCGATCAACGCTCTAAAATCTTCCACAGCATTGTCTTTTTCCAAAATGGCGGCAACAATTGGTCCCCTTGTCATAAAAGTAACAAGTTCCCCAAAAAATGGGCGCTCATTATGAACTGAATAAAAAGCTTCCGCATCCCTTTTGCTTAATTGTGTGTATTTCATAGCGACGATTTTGAAACCGGCACCCGTTATTTTTTCCAATATAGCCCCAATGTGTCCATTCTCAACAGCATCTGGCTTTAACATCGTAAACGTTCTTTTCGTAGTCATTCTTTAAAAATTTTGCGCAAAAATAAGCTTTTCCCTACAATTCACAACTATATTTAGCAGCGCATATGCTATTAAAATTGACGGCTCTGGCACAGCGGTCTAAGAGCATTTAGGAATAACGGATGGTAATTAAGTACTAATACTTGCGGGATAGCTCATTTAAGACTTCCCCATCATCCCCGACCATAACAAACTGCGCAGTTCGGCTTAAAAAATCGAATCGCAACAACCCAAAACTTTCTGTAGCCACAACACTTCCCACGCGAAAGGGATTGTGTTCTTCTTTGAAATTGCTGTACGCATGCGTAAGGCCACTGCTTGTAAAATCGATCAATGGGTAGTCCAATCCGGTGATTTCTATCTGCGAAAATTCAGAAATATGACGGTCACCCGAAAGCACTATTGCCCCTTTGACCCCACTATCTGAAATTAGCTTTTTCAAACGATCTACCTCATGTGGAAAATTCCCCCAACACTCCCATCCATGCTCGTTTGACAACACCTGAATACTACTCACAAGTATTGTGAAATTCGCCGTAGAAGTCTCCAATTCTTTTTGAAGCCATTGCCATTGAGTCTCCCCCAGAATAGTGCCTTCCCCATATGCGTTGGGTTTATTTCTTTTGTCAGAATCGTGGTCAGGAGTAAGTGCGGTTCTGAAATAACGCGTGTCTAGGACGATGACTTTTACACTACCATTCCATAGTTTGTACTCGTGCGATGTATAAATACCCTCCTGGGACCTTCTAGGACTGTCTTTTGGCACCCGCATAAAATCCATAAAAGCTTGCTGGCTCACTCTTTTGATGGGAAAATCTACCCCGGCATCATTTTCACCATAGTCATGATCATCCCAAGTACCAATTACAGGAATTGTGGCCGCCAATTTGCGATAACCGGAAACGGCGCTTTGTTCTTCATACATAGCACTGATTTTTTCTATATCCTCCGTATCGGCATAAATGTTGTCACCACCCCATATCCAAATATCAGGTTCCGCATCGAGGACATCGTCCCATAAAACATTATCAATGGTGCTTTTATTACAAGACCCGAAAGCAATGGTAAAATCTACCTTCATATCTTGCGCCGCGTTTCCTCCCAAAACTTTAGCATTGTTATTCTGCCTTGCTTTACAACCCAGTAATACAATACAACTCAAAACTAACATTAATGTTCTTGTCATCCATTCCTTATTTATTCCTGTAAAAATAGCCATTTCCATTGAAGCCCTATAGTATTAAATTGTATCTTTGCCCGCATGAATTTTGAGGACATCAACGCTGTAAAAGAGCTGCTTTCCCAGCCCCAAAAAATAGTAATCATTCCCCATAAGAATCCAGATGGCGATGCCATTGGCTCTACATTAGGGCTTTGGTTCTATCTTACCTCAAAAGGGCAGGAAGCGCATATAATTGTACCGAACGATTTTCCGAAATTTCTCAAATGGATGCCGGGACAAGAAGAAATCCTGAATTTTGAACGGCATAATAGCCAAGCAAAAGAAAAATTGCAAGCGGCAACCCTTGTGTTTACCCTAGACTTTAACCATTTGGGCAGAACGGGGCAAATGGAACCACTTCTTGAAGCACTTCAGGTGCCGTTTGTAATGATAGATCACCATCAAAAACCAGAGGACTATGCAGCAATTACCTACTCAGATGTACGCATGAGTTCTACCTGCGAAATGGTTTATAACTTTATCGAGTATTTAGGAGATAAAGAAACAATTACGCCCGAAATAGCCAAGTGCCTGTATACCGGTATCATGACCGATACGGGTTCTTTCAAATATTCATCGACCACAAGCAGAACACACCGGATCATAGCATCATTGATCGATAGCGGTGCGAACAACACCAAAATACACAACCAAGTTTTCGACACCAATACCCCAAGCAGGCTCCACATATTAGGTTGCGCTCTTAAAAACATGGTGATTTTACAAGAGTACCATACGGCCTATATTACCCTTTCCCAAGAAGAATTAGATACCTTTGACTACAAAAAAGGAGACACCGAAGGAATCGTTAATTACGGACTTACCCTCGACGGTATTCAGTTTGCCGTGATTTTTATTGAAAACAAGGAAGAAGGGATTATTAAGATCTCTTTTCGATCAGAGGGTGAATTTTCGGTAAACGAGTTCGCACGGGCCCATTTCCAAGGAGGCGGCCATAACAACGCGGCAGGTGGAAAAAGTGATGTACCCCTAGCGGAGACGGTACGTGCCTTTTTAGGTCATTTAGAAGATTATAAAGAACTATTATCCAACTAAACTGTGCCATTGTGAAACAGCTTGTTTTTTTCATATCACTTTTATTCATTGCAGGTTGCAGTGGTCCCGAACCAAGAAAACCAAAAAAAGTAAAAAGCGGTAGTTACTACAAAGAATCAATTGAACGAAGCAAGCAATTGCTGGCAAAGGAAGAACAACTGATACAAAACATCATAAAGGCGGATACCGCTCGCACCTATCAAAATAGCGCTAGTGGGTCCTGGTACTTTTACAATACCAAAAATGAAACGAGCACCTATCTTCCCAAGCCAGATGACCTGGTTACGCTGGCCTACAATGTTCTAAGTTTGGAGAACGACACCATCTATAGTATGGAGCAAATAGGGGTGCAAAAATACAAGGTAGACAAGCAGGAGCTTTTTCCAGGTCTAAGGAATAGTGTGAAATTATTGAAAGAAGGTGAAAGTGCCACTTTCTTATATCCCTCATCACTTGGTTATGGCTATCCGGGGGATGGTGACAGAATCGGAGTGAACATCCCTTTGAAATCGACCTTGGTTATTTTAAAAATCGAAAAAGAATCGGAGATCATTGAACAAATCGTTAACTGATAATTTTATTAACCCAAAAAACATAAATTAAAACCTTAGAAATGAAAAGAGCATATCTACTATTAGTACTAGTAACCTTGGCCCTAGCAAGCTGTAAATCGAACCAATATGCCGACCTGGGCGATGGTCTTTTTGCCGATATTCAGACGAATATGGGCGATGTTGTTGTTAAACTAGAATACGAAAAAACACCAGTTACCGTTGCAAACTTCGTATCTCTTTCGGAAGGGTCGAACCCTTTCGTTAGTGATGAGTTCAAAGACAAAAAGTATTATGACGGCCTTACTTTTCATAGAGTTATGAAAGACTTTATGATTCAAGGGGGTGACCCTACCGCTACTGGAACAGGAAGCCCTGGCTATAAATTCAAAGATGAGATTCATGATTCGCTTGTACACTCCGGACCTGGAATCCTTTCTATGGCCAATGGCGGGCCTAAGACCAACGGGAGTCAATTTTTCATCACGCATAAAGAAACTCCTTGGCTCAATGGCATACATACGGTGTTCGGTGAAGTAGTTGAAGGTATGGCGGTTGTTGATTCAATTGCGAATGTAAAAGTAGGTGCGCAGAACAAGCCTGAAACTGAGATAAGCATGAAAACGATTGCCATTATCCGCAATGGGAAAGCTGCTAAGAAATTTGATGCGGTGCAGGTCATGACCGATTATTTTGCTGAAGAAGAGGCATTAGTTGCCGCAATGAAAAAAATGAAATCTGATTTTGCGGCTGAATGTACGGCCCAAAGTGCCGAAGTAACAGCATTGCCCTCTGGTCTAAAAATCCTTAAGCTTGTTGAAACAGAAGGTAAAAAGCCAGCAATTGGTCAAAAAGTGCTGGTCAAGTATGCGGGGTATTTAAGTGATGGTACCTTATTCGATAGCAACTACGAAGAGGTTGCCCTTAGGTATGAAATGTTCGACGACCGTCGGAAAGCGCAAGGAGGTTATGAGCCGACTCCAATGGATTATAGTCCGGACGCACAATTGATAGCCGGTTTTAAAGAAGGCTTAATGACCATGAAAGTAGGCGAAAAAGTACGTTTGTTCATTCCTCCTCATTTAGGGTATGGCGAACCTGATTATGGTCCGATTCCCGGGAACTCAAGTTTGGTGTTTGATATAGAGATTACCGGAATGCCAGAATAAAAACAGGCAACCAAACGCTTTATTATAACAAAAGCCCCTGACAAGAAGTATCAGGGGCTTTTATCATTTCTGTCCATCTTTTATTTTGCATCTTCTTTCGCGGCCCACTCTTTAGCTCTAGCGGCCCGTTTGGCAGAACCGGGGTGAGAGGAAGTCAGCGCTCCTTTTCCGCCATCACCACTCAAGTCGGCTAACTTCTGAAAAGCCCCTTCCATTCCGTGATAATCGAACCCGTGCTTTACCAAAAATTTAAAGCCATATTCGTCTGAAGCTGATTCGTTCGATTGGGAAAATTGGGCATTTAAAACGTTTTCTACAAAACCCCCGATTTGATCATCGGCAAGTACTTTTCCCGCAGCTGTATTGGTCATTGCCGCATCTTTAGCGGCTGAAATTGTATAGGCAGACTGGTATCTTTTCTTTGAATGTCCTAATTTCACATGGCCAATTTCATGACCTATTACACTTAGCAATTCAGCATCGGTCATTAGATCCATTAAACCTGCCATCACGCGCACACTTCCATCGGGTGTGGCAAAGGCGTTTACATCAACGACCTCATACACTTTAAAATTCAATTGCAAACCATCTTCGTTCTCTAAATCTTCGACCAATTTGGCCAACCGGTCTCCATAGGGAGAACCCACTTCGGCAATAGGATTATTTTCATCCATCCATTGTACCGATTGGATAGAAAGTGCCGCCATATCATCATCGGACAAAGTTGCCGCCTTCGTTACCTTTTTCACAGCATCTACATTTCCCTTCTTGAGTAATTTTTTTCCAAATTGTGCTTGTACGCCCAAACTCACAAAGAAAGCCGTAAGTATTAAAATTGAGTTTTTCATTAAAAATTATTTTGTTAATGGTTCATTTTAGGCAAAGATATCCGTTTTAAGAATTGTTCATCCACCCTGTTTTCAGTGAAAAATTCATTTAGGAAATTCACCGGACCAAGAACTGCTAGTACATCGTTTCTGAAAGTGTTTTTACTCCCAACCGAAATTATCGATCCACATTTCGGTGTTTTTATGGCCAGGGAGGTAATTGAGGTCAATTCGCAATTCGTACACTGCTTCAATAGGATTAAAATCGCCTTTCACCAAATCTAGGTTCAGGCTGTCCATATAGATTTCAGCTCGTTCCCAGGAACCCTTTTTGAAATTGCTTAAGGCACTGGTATCCTTCAAAATTTGATTCCAATGCTCCCCTGTCAAAAAGAGCGTAGCATCCTGAAAATCATCACTGCTTTCTGTGAGATAATAGTCAAAATAGATCTTTTTTACTTTTGAAAAATCTACCGTACTCCCCGTTACCTTCTCAAACATGGGTAAAAAACAGGTATACTTACGCTGTACATCGTTGCTATTCTGTATGCGAACGGCCATTGTATTATTGCCGAACTTTCCTTTTTCCAACGCTTGACCTGAAGATTCAAAACCACGATATGCCAGTACTTTTCGAAAGTATGCCCCATCCTCAAAATCCATTTCAAAGGGACTCGAAATAGTATCAGCCTTTGCCGATAGTGCTTCCAAGAAATCACCATCTGGTTTATTGGTCCCCACTTTGATAGTGTTTATATAGATGCTAGAACTATCTGCTTGATGCGTATTGTAAGGGTTTAAAGACAGTACGGCGGTATTGGGAATCGGTGACTCCTCTCCTACCCAGTTTTTACAGTCGGTCAAGGCCTCTTTAAGATCAACCCGAACCTTGATCCATTTGTCATAATTTCCATAAAAATTATTGGCAATTTCATGACAGCCGCCAAAATTTCCTTTTTCATCCTGATAATTAAATTTCAAGGCAGTGATCCAACTGGTTTTAGGAACGTACAGCGCTAATTCAAGATACCGTGCCGATCGAAAATCAATCGTGTGGCCGAACAGTTTCTTTAAATCTATAAAACCATCGGAAAACTCTTCGCTCGTACGAAGTTCGATGGCATTTTTCCCCGCGATATTAGCCAAACCAATGGTGCATCCCGAGCAAGTGAGAATACTATCTGTTAGCAGCTCTCGGGGCATGGCCTCGTTCCCCAATTCAAAAACAAAATTACTTCTATCAGCGCTTTCGAAGTGCGTTCCAGAAGGTTTTTTTTGACCACAGGCTACCACTATTAGAATAATTAAAAGTCCGACTATTTTTTTCATATGGTGTTTCTTCAATTTTAATCGTACCGGAGTAAACATTCGTATTCACTAGTTTTTAGGAGCATCTTTTAAAATCTCCAATAAAAAGTTCCAAAACTTCTGGACAGAGGAAATCTGAACCCGTTCATCGGGCGAATGTGCACCTAAAATTGTTGGGCCGAAACTGATCATATCCATCTCTGGGTAATGGGTACCAAGTATACCACATTCCAAACCGGCATGACAGGCGACTACCCGTGGCTTTTCTTTAAACAAGGTTTCATACTTCCTTTTCAGGACTTTTAATATGGCGGAGTCCGGATTTGGCTTCCATCCGGGGTAATCACCACTAAAAACCACTTCAAGCCCCCCTTTTTCGAACGTATCTTTCAAAACATTGGCCAGCTCCATCTTTCCAGAATTCACAGAGGAGCGCGTAAGGCAACCAATTTTTATACGGCCATCTTTTACTTCTATCCGTGCTACATTGTTTGATGTTTCCACCAGATCTGCCATATCGGCACTCATAGCATACACTCCATCGTGTGCCTCGTGAATCGCCCTTAAAAGGGTTTCCTGTACATCGATTGAAAGTAGCTTGGGAGGGACATCAATAGGTTCCCATTGAATCAATAAATTAGGATCTAAAGATTTGAATTCTTTTTGTAAGATGGCGGTCCAGTTGCTTATATCCTTTTCAAAAGCTTGAGCCATGTTGTTCTTGATTGCTACCAAAGCCTTACTCTCGCGAGGAATTGCATTGCGAAGGCCACCACCATCAAGCAGCGCGATTCGCAATCCATGATTTGCAGCACTCTTTAGGAGCAATCGGTTCATGATTTTGTTTGAATTCCCCAGTCCCTTGTGTATTTCCATACCACTATGGCCACCTGAAAGCCCCTTTACTTTCAGTGCATATCCTTGATATTCGGCAGGCGTATTTTCTTCTGTATAGAATCCTGTAGCCGTCACGTCAATTCCTCCTGCACAACCGATATCGAGCTCATCATCCTCTTCGGTATCTAAATTCAAGAGTATTTTACCTTGTAATACGCCACCTTGCAGCCCCATTGCTCCCGTCATCCCGGTTTCCTCGTCAATTGTAAACAGTGCTTCTAGCGGTGGATGCTCAATATCGGTACTTTCTAATAGGGCCATGATCGCAGCTACGCCCATGCCATTATCAGCACCCAATGTGGTGCCCTCTGCTCGCACCCAATCACCATCTACGAACATGCGTATGCCATTCGTTTCAAAATCAAAAACGGTATCATTATTTTTTTGGTGTACCATATCCAAATGCGATTGCAACGTTAGCATTTTACAATCCTCGAACCCTACGGTTGCAGGTTTTCGAATCAGGACATTGCCTACTTCGTCCTTAAAAGTTTCCAATTGCAATTGCTCTCCAAAATCTAACATAAACTGAATAACTCGTTCCTCTTTCTTGGAAGGCCGAGGCACCGCATTTAAATCGGCAAACTTGTTCCAAACTGCTAAAGGTTCCAAACTTCGTATCGCTTCGCTCATATTTCTAAAACTATTTTCTCAAAAATACGCAGCCAAAAATTCATATGCGGTATAAATGGTTAATTTTGAGAATCGTTTGATGATATCCTATGGATCTTTGAAAACTTCGTATCCCAAGAATGAAGAATAAACTTAGAAATGGTATTGCTATTAGCCTTGTTCCCCAATTTATATTGGTGCAATGGTTATCTGCGCATCCCGATTGGATTGAGCGGTATTACAGTAATGGCATATATCCCTTCATAAGTCGTTTCTTTCGATTTTTATTCGGTTGGCTCCCATTTTCAGTAGGCGAGCTGATTTATGCGATTTTGATATTTTTAGCGATACGTTACCTTGTGCGAAAACGCAAGCGCATACGAACAAAACCACTTTTGTTTTTACGAAACGTAGTACTCGTCATTGCCGTTTTCTACTTCACTTTTCATTTGGCATGGGGTTTGAACTATTACAGACAACCCATTGCCGAAAAACTGAATATTCGCGATAGCATCAACCAAAAAGATCTTTTGGACCTTACCGCTCGGCTCATCAAGAAGACAAATGCCCTTCAATTTAAAATTACAGGTGATAGTACCAGAATGGTTCAAATCCCCTATGACCGTGCTCAAATATTCGATAAAACCGTACAGGGGTATTCTGATTTACAAAATGATTGGCCCTTTTTGCAATACCCTGTTCCCAGCATCAAAAAATCGATGTACAGTACCGTTTCCAGTTACCTGGGAATTGGTGGTTATCTCAATCCATTTACCAACGAGGCGCAGGTAAACGCCCTGACGCCTGTTTTTCGCTTTCCGGTGATCAGCGGTCATGAGGTGGGACATCAAGTTGGATATTCTGCCGAAAATGAAACCAATTTTATAGGTTATTTGGTAACCGTAAAAAACAAGGATATTTATTTTCAATACTCCGCCTATGCCTATGCCCTAAGTTACTGCCTGAGTACCATCGCTCGAAGCGATGAAACAGCGTTTAAAAAATGGTATGCCAAAGTCAATGAGGGCACCAAGAAAAACTATAAAGAACTAAGAGATCATTATGATTCCTATGCGAACCCGTTCGAGCCTATTTTTGAATCGGTGTTCAGCGCCTTTTTAAAAGCAAATAATCAAGAAGACGGGATAAAAAGCTATGGGAGGGTTGTATCCTTATTGGTGGGGTATCACGAAAAGTATCCCCTATAAATATGATGAACTAAGGAAACACTGTTCCAACGGCCATCGTGGAGCGCAATGCTATGGAATAACGCATCAAATGTTAAAAAAACCTAAGATGCTTAATAATTCATTGACTTCCCCTACTTTTAGAAAGACTAATTAACTGATACTCTTACATTCTGAAATACGCGCTGGTCCTTGGCAAACAAAGGCTTTTGACTTAAGTGTTGGATTGCATCTGTCAGTTAGTGATAAATAAAAACAACAGATGAAACCGATATGATTGAAGCGAGCAGTACGCATACTGCTTTCTAATTATTTTTCAATCATCAAAGGTTACATGTGGCCATTAATACCAACAAAACAAACACATGAGAACAAGACTACTTGTGCTTGCATTATTCTGCGGCGCGCTACTTCAAGCACAGGATTACTTCCCGAAAAACGACGGGGTAAAATCCAAAAACAATAACTACACGGCCTTCACCAACGCAAAGATTTATGTTACACCTACCCAAATTATCGATGGGGGTACCTTACTGGTCCAAAACGGTAAGGTAGTGCAATCCGGTAAGGGCATCACATTGCCCAAAAATACGGTCGTGGTAGATTTGGAGGGCAAATCAATCTATCCTTCTTTTATAGATGTGTATTCCAAATTTGGTATAAAACAGGCCGAACGCGCCCCTCGTTCAGGAAGAAACGCCCAGTACGATTCTTCTAGGGAAGGTTTTTATTGGAACGATCATATTCGACCTGAAACGAATGCAATAACCAATCTTAAATACGATGACAAGAAAGCGAAAGATCTTCGCGAAGCCGGCTTTGGAGTGGTAAACTCACACATACAAGATGGTGTTGCTAGAGGCTCTGGGGTGTTAATTTCCTTGAATAGCCAGGGCAATGACGCCGACCGAATTTTAGACGATCGTTCCGCTCAGTATTTCTCTTTTGATCGTAGCATTGCCAACAATCAATCGTATCCAACTTCGCTCATGGGGAGTATGGCCTTACTGCGGCAAATGTATTATGATGCAAACTGGTATGCCAAGGGCAATATTGCGACAAAAGACCGTTCCTTAGAGGCCCTTAATAAGAATAAAGGGATGATACAGATATTCTATGCAGGGGATAAAGGTCATGTGGTGCGTGCCGATGGTATCGGGGATACATTTGGAATTCAATATACAATCGTTGGCGGAGGAGATGAATATGAGCGCATCGATGATATAAAAGCAACCAATGCCAAACTAATTCTTCCATTGAATTTCCCGTCGGCCTATGATGTTTCCAATCCGTATCACGCGACATACGTCTCTTTGGCAGATATGCGACATTGGAATCAAGCGCCTGCAAATCCCAAGATACTGGCCGAAAACGGCGTGGTTTTCTCGTTTACGGCCCACGACCTAAAATCGATGAAGGACTTTAAGACAAACCTACTCAAAGCCATTTCACATGGTCTTTCCAAGACAAAAGCCCTTGAAGCCTTGACAACGGTTCCTGCCCAACTATTAGGACAATCTTCAAAAATAGGAAGCTTACAAAATGGACGATGGGCCAATTTCCTGATCGCTTCTGGTGATATATTTGATTCTAAGACAACCTTATATGAAAACTGGGTGCAAGGACATAAAACTATCGTTAGCGATATGTCTTTAAAAGATATTCGAGGGGACTATACCCTATCGGCTGCAGGGAAGACCTTTATGCTATCCATAAATGGGGAAGCCGGGAAACCAAAGGCTACCGTAAAGCAAGATACGTTGAAACTGACATCAAAATTCAGTTATAAAAACGACTGGATAACCCTCTCGTTCGGGGATAAAGACAAAAACAATTACCGTATGACCGGTCGTGTATCCGGAACTTCGGACAAACTAAGTGGAAAAGTGGCGCTTCCTAATGGAAACGAAAGTGCTTTTTCTGCCGTGAAGACCATGGCTTTCGAAAAAAAGAAAAAAGATGAAAAGAACGAGCAGGAACAACCTGAATTAGTCGAAGTGAAGTTCCCCAACATTGCGTACGGCTATACGGCTATACCCAAAGCAGAAAATCTATTGTTTAAGAATGCGACCGTTTGGACAAGTGAAGAAAGCGGTGTTTTGGAGCGTACCGATGTGCTGGTTAAGAATGGAAAAATTGCCAAGGTCGGGAAAGGTCTAAATGCGGGAGGAGCAAAAGTAATCGATGCGACCGGCAAACACTTAACTGCCGGTATTATTGATGAACACAGTCATATCGCAGCCCTATCGATCAACGAAGCAGGTCATAATTCAACCGCGGAGGTCAAGATGGAAGATGTGGTAGACCCAGAGGACAAAGGTATTTACCACGCATTGGCAGGTGGGGTAACTTCTTTACAATTGCTGCATGGTTCGGCCAACCCCATTGGTGGGCGATCGGCCATTTTAAAACTTAAGTGGGGCGAAAGTGCCGAAAAGATGATTTATGATAACACTCCCAAATTTATCAAGTTCGCATTGGGTGAAAACGTAAAGCAGAGCAATTGGCAGAGTTTTAGTCGCTTCCCTCAAACCCGTATGGGTGTAGAACAAGTATTTATGAATTACTTCCAGCGTGCGAAGGAATATGAGATTCAAAAGAAAAGCGGACAACCATTCCGATATGACGAGGAAATGGAAACCTTGGTTGAGATTATTAATGGAGAACGTTTTATTAGTTGCCACTCCTATGTGCAAAGTGAAATCAATATGATGATGAAGGTTGCCGAAAAATTTGGTTTCCGAGTCAATACATTCACCCACATACTCGAGGGATATAAAGTAGCCGATAAAATGGCCAAACATGGAGCGGGCGGTGGTACGTTTAGCGATTGGTGGGCCTACAAATTTGAGGTAAACGATGCAATTCCCTACAATGCGGCCATTATGCAAAGCCAAGGGGTCACCGTTGCTATTAACAGTGATGATGCAGAAATGATCCGAAGATTGAACCAAGAAGCGGGTAAAATCGTGAAATACGGCGGACTTAGTGAAGAAGAAGCCTGGAAAATGGTCACCATCAACCCTGCCAAACTATTGCACTTAGATGACCGTACCGGAAGTATCAAAGTAGGTAAGGATGCCGATTTGGTCTTATGGAGCGATCACCCCTTATCGGTATATGCCAAGGCAGAGAAAACCATTATAGACGGTGCTACTTATTTTGATCTAGAAAAAGACAAACAGCTGCGGGAATCGGTCAAACAAGAACGCAATCGCCTTATCAACATGATGCTGAAAGAAAAATCGGGCGGCGGAAAAACGCAGCAGCCAAAAATGAAGAAAAAAGAATTGATGCATTGCGAATCACTTTAAACTTCATACTACCGATAAAAAATAAGCAGTACAAAAAATTAAAACAGATGAAAAAAATACTAATTACCCTAACCATTCTTTTAAGCGTTATGCTTCAAGGGGTTTCGCAACAGACCCCCGCTCCTGAACAGAAAGATGCGATAACCATTACCGGGGCAACAGCACATATAGGGGATGGTACCGTCATTGAGAATGCCGTTTTGGTATTTGAGAATGGAAAAATCACTGCCTTGGGAGCCAATGAAACCACCAAAGGCACCGTTATAGATGCCACAGGCAAACACCTGTATCCTGGTTTTATAGCGCCGAACAAATCCCTCGGATTAATAGAAGTAAACGCCGTTCGTGCCAGTGATGATCAAGATGAAATTGGAGATCTCATTCCGCACGTTCGTAGTTTGATTGCCTACAATGCAGAATCAAAAGTCGTTGAGAGCATGCGCCCCAATGGCGTATTGCTTGCCCAAATCACCCCGCAAGGCGGGCGCATTTCAGGGACCTCCTCTATTGTGCAGTTCGATGCCTGGAATTGGGAAGATGCGGCGGTAAAGGTAGATGATGGGATTCACCTACACTGGCCTAACAGTTTTAGAAGAGGTCGTTGGTGGATGGGCGAAGAACGCGGATTTAAACCCAACGATAAATACAACGAACAACTCGCTGAAGTAGAACGGTTCATGTTAGATGCCGCCGCTTATGGAAAGGGAGCGTCTAAAGAAATGAATCCTGCTTTCGCGGCCATGCAAGGTATTTTTGATGGTTCCCAAAAATTGTATGTGTATGCCGATGGGGAGAAAGAAATTATTGATGGTATTACAATGGCAAAAAAAGCTGGGGCGAAACAGGTGGTTCTTGTAGGTGGGTATCATGCATATAAAGTTACCGACTTCCTTAAAGAACATGCCATTCCCGTATTGGTACAGTTTACACATAACCTCCCGAATTTTGATTATGAAGATTATGACTTGCCTTATAAACTTCCAAAACTACTGATGGATGCAGGCCTAGTGGTCGCGCTGCAAAACGGGGATGCCAGTAACTTTCAAACCCGTAACCTACCCTTTTATGCCGGGCAGGTGGTCGCACAGGGATTGGATAAGGAAAAGGCGCTCGCACTGATTACAGGCAATGCTGCCAAAATATTAGGAATCGACGATGCCTATGGTACCTTGGCCGTTGGAAAAAGTGCCACCTTGTTTATCTCCGAGGGCGACGCTTTGGACATGCGGAGCAATCAATTGCTTCATGCTTTTATTGATGGACGAGAACTCTCTCTAGAGACCCACCAAACAGAACTTT
The DNA here is from genome assembly GCA_938020445.1 of uncultured Flavobacteriaceae bacterium. Taxonomy (GTDB): domain Bacteria; phylum Bacteroidota; class Bacteroidia; order Flavobacteriales; family Flavobacteriaceae; genus Pelagihabitans. The sequence continues at coordinate 46,378 of CALIIC010000036.1, forward strand.
GGAAACGGTACATGGGGAAGTATGAAGGGAAGTAATGCAGCTGGTCTTTTTTAGAAGTAGTTCCCCTTGGATCATTTAAAACCATAAATGAAAAATTCTTTCATAGTACTATTCGCTTTTCTTCTTGTTAATTGTAAAGGGGAAGCACAGGTATTTCCAGATAAAAACTGGGCCGTAAATGCAAGTCCGGAGACTGATGGATGGGGGCCCACTGCACGCTCGATCTTCACACGGTATATCATAGACAGTACCAATGTTACCGGACTCTTACTATTGCATAAGGGAAAAATTGTATTGGAATATGGTGATGTAGCGGAAAACAGCTATATCGCCTCCTGCCGCAAAAGTGTGCTTGCCATGTTATATGGCAACTATGTTGAACGAAATAAGATAGACCTAAACAAAACACTAGAGGAGCTGGGCATACAGGATGTTTCCGAATTACTACCAATTGAAAAACAGGCTACCATACGTGATGTGTTGTCCGCCAGATCGGGTGTATACCTGCGTGGAGCCAATGGGGGTGATTTTCGCCAGTTTGCCCCTGAACGAGGATCCGTAAATCCAGGAAGTTATTGGTTGTACAATAATTGGGACTTTAATCTTGCCGGGTACATCTTTGAAAAAGAAACGGGAAAAAATATCTATGATGAAATAGAAACGCAATTGGCCATTCCGTTGCAAATGCAAGATTGGAACCGTTCACTTCAAACCAAAAGTGGTGATACAACCGTATCCCGATTTCCTGCCTATCATATGTGGTTCTCTACCCGGGATATGGCACGCATAGGCCTTTTAATGTTGCAGCATGGTCAATGGAAGAACAAGCAGCTTATTCCAAGGCACTGGATCGATCATATGTTAACCCAACGTACATCCTACAAGGAAACGCAAAAAAATGTGCCGATACTAAAAGAGGATGGCCTCGATTTGGGATATGGTTATATGTGGTGGTTGATAGAAAACACCAAAGAACCCAATCTCAAGGGTGCCTATTCGGCACAAGGCGCCTTAGGCCAAAATATCACCGTTTTCCCTGCCATTGATGCGGTATTGGTCTTCAAAACAAAAAGCGATTACAAAAGGGGTAATTCGATCCAAACGCAAATGACTATAATCAAAAAAGCCGCAGAAATTTATTATTAAAAAACGTGATGCGCTTCTTTAAAAACATTCCTTATTTTTAATCCAATCAAAAAAGTAATATCCATTCATCGTTAAAAAACAATCATCATGAAAAAAGTACTCTTATCATTTCTTGCCATTGGCCTGTTGGCATCTTGTAAAAAGGCCCCGGAACAAACTCCGATCGACGACAAAACAACAGCTGTAGAAACCAACCTTATCCCGCCCGTATTTATTGAAGGAGATTCCACATGGACCATCGAAGAACGCATGGAACATTACGGCGTGCCAGGGGTTAGCATTACCGTGATCAAAGACGGCGCAATTGCTTGGTCAAAGGCCTATGGGGTCACAAACAAAGAGCGCAAGGAAGCTGTGACCGATAAAACACTTTTTCAAGCAGGATCTATTAGCAAGCCGGTTGCGGCCTATGGGGCCTTACGCATGGTAGACCAGGGCTTATTGGATCTAGAGAGCGATATCAATTCCCAACTCACATCATGGCAATTGCCCGAAAATGAATTTACCGAACAGAAAAAAGTAAGCCTCAAACATCTTTTGAGCCATACGGGGGGACTAACTGTGCACGGGTTTTTGGGGTATAGTCCCGATTTACCGGTTCCTACTGTGGTGCAGGTCCTGAACGGAACTCCCCCTGCCAACTCCGGTCCCATTTTCGTAGATAAACTGCCCGAGGAAAGTTTTCGATATTCCGGTGGCGGTTATACCATTATGCAACAAATGGTAATGGATGCGAGCGGCAAGAGTTTTCCAGAAGCCTTAAAGGAATTGATTTTAGATCCATTGAACATGGAACATAGCACCTATGCGCAGCCCTTGGAAGGTGCCCAACTGGCACTTGCCGCCACCGGTTATTTACCCGACGGGGAGATGACCAAAGGAGAGAGACATACGTATCCTGAAATGGCAGCGGCCGGACTCTGGACCACCGCTGAAGATCTTGCCAAATTTGCCATCGACCTACAAGAGGCATATGCGGGCACAAGTACCAAAGCGCTATCCCATGAAATGGCAAAAAAAATGCTCACTCCCTTTGTTACGGAATTTATAGGCCTTGGGATTTTCATCAACAACAAGAAAGACGAAGTATACTTCGGACATGGAGGTTGGGACGAAGGTTTCTCAAGCGAATTGGTGGCGCATAGAGACAAAGGATACGGTGTAGTCGTATTAACAAATTCGAACCATCCCGATTTTATTGCGGAACTAATTCGTTCTGTTGCCTTAACCTACCAATGGGATGACTACATACCCAGTTACAAAAAAATGTCGTTGGACGCGCAAGCCGTATCAGAAATCGCCGGACGCTACCAGGTGAATGAAAACCTGTTCATCGAAATCTATGAAAAGGATGGTGTTCTTTACAGAAAAGGCCTGGGCTTCGAGGCAAATGAATTGATGCAAGTATCTGACAGTACCTATGCGAGAAGGGAAAACGACAAGCTCTTACAATTTAAACACATGGAGGAAGACGGTGTTTTAAGCATGCTCGTGGTCAACCCCGATACCGGTGAAACACAATCCACCTTTGAAAAATTGGCCGCAGATGTTAAACTCCCTTTAGAGTGGCTGGTAGCGGGCGATTTTGATCAAGGATTGGCAGCTTATAAAACCTTGCTCGAGAAGGATGCCACAGATCCTACCATTGCAGTAGGTAATATAAATGCGACAGGATATCAGTACTTGTACGGGGACAATATGAAACTAGCGCAAGATATTTTTAAGGTAAATATGCTATTATATCCTGAAAACTCAAATGCGTATGATAGCTATGCCGAGGCCTGTATGAAGCTGGGCGAAACGGACCTTGCCATTGAAAACTATAAAAAATCGCTCGAATTAGATCCAAAAAATACAAACGCCGAAAAGATGATCTTAAAACTCTCGCAAGAAAAGTAACCCACGGTTTTGTGATTGGTAAATAGGCTAATTTCCTATCTCAGCAGTTGAAGCTGGTTCATTCCCCCAGAAACATCAATTAACTGGCTGGTAGGCATTAACGCTTGTAATGAGGCGATTGCTTTTTGGCTACGGAGCCCCGACTGACAAAGAAAATAGGCCGGGATTTCTTTGTTTATTTCAGTGGAACGGGCACTAAGTTCCTGCAAAGGAATATGTAGACTATCTGCCAAGTGCCCCTTTTCATATTCCGCCAAGGTGCGAACATCAATAATCTGTAGCTTCTTTTTTTCATTTAAAACCATGAAATCTGTCGGAGAAATTGATTGTATGGGTATCTCGCAATCAAAATCGTAATTGGTTTCCAATGCCGTCCGCACTACATTTTCAGGATTCCGGGAAAATTTTATTTTTTGAAAAACAACACCCAACCCATCAAACAATAGCAATTTCCCTGAAAGCACCTGCCCTACTCCTGTCAATATTTTTACTGCTTCCAAGGCCTGAAAGTTACCAACGATTCCCGGTACAATTCCGAGTACGCCATGTTCATTGCAATTGGGCACCTCATCGGCTTTGGGCATAGTAGGATACAAGCAACGATAGGTAGGGCCGTCTTGATAGTTGAAAACGCTCACCTGCCCTTCGAACCCGTGCAAAGCACCATATACAAAAGGCTTATTTAATAGTACACAGGCATCATTGATTAAATAACGCGTAGGGAAGTTGTCCGTAGCATCGATTACTACATCATAGTCGGCAATAATTTCCACGGCATTCTCTTTCGTCAGAAAGGTTTCATACCCTTGAAAGTGGGTTGTCTTATTTTGAGAGTACAGCGTACGTATAGCGGCTTTTACTTTTAGAATCCCTACATCCGATTCTTTGTAAAGGACTTGTCTGTGCAAGTTTGAAAGTGCAACAACATCATTGTCCACAATACCCAAAGTACCTACACCCATAGCATTTAAATAGGTAAGTACTGGAACTCCCAAGCCACCGGCGCCAACAACCAATACTCTGGCATCTGTTAATTTTTGTTGCGCCTCAGGACCAAAATCTTTGAGAATCAGTTGTCGGTTGTAACGTTCCTCTTGCATTCCCGCTCCCTTTTATAGTTTTGAAAGCGCTTCTTTGTAGTCTTCTTCCGAATTGGCATTCAATAGGGTATTGGGATTCTTTGGAAATACCAATTTTACGCGATCATGATTGATCAAAAACTTTCTGGGACAGGTACCCGCGCCACCAGCAAGATAATCAATGGAAGTGCTCAGTGCTTCAGGTTCCCAAATAGCGCACAAAGGTTCTGGCAATGGGTTTTCTTCTTGTGCAAAAGCCGTAGATACCAACGCGGGATCGCGTTCGGCAATAAGTTGTTCCAAAGCTTCTTCGTCCATCAATGGAAGATCACAAGCCAGTACCAACCAAGCCGCATCGGGATATCGATTATGTGCGGACAATAAACCATTGTAAGGTCCGCGGTACGCATCCTCATCTAAAATCGGTGTCATATCCGAAGGTAATTCCGAAGCTTGATCTAATCGAATACTAATAAACGTTTCTTCACATACCTTGGACAACAACTGATATAAATGCGTACGTTGGGGAATACCATGATAGGCAATCAATCCTTTATCCGTTCCCATTCTTGTACTTTTTCCACCGGAAAGTACCAATCCATATAATTTAGCGGCTGAAGTCATTTTTCCCTCCTGTTTTTTCTTCTAATTGTACTGCCATTATCTGAATATCGTGCGACAAGGCCTTGCACATATCATAAATTGTCAAAGCACTTACCGAAACCCCGGTCAATGCTTCCATCTCAACTCCCGTTCGTTCAGTACACTTTACCGTACATACGATTTTAAGTGAATTGCCTACCGGCTGAATATCTATACTAACTTTAGAAAGGTTCAGCTGGTGGCAGAGCGGTATCAACTCTGAAGTTTTTTTTACCGCTTGTATACCAGCAATTACCGCTGTTTGTATGATACTCCCTTTTGCTCCTAAAAAATCCTGATCGGCCAAAGTGCGGTATACCGCTTCGGGAAAAGTCACCAAACCGGAAGCCTTTGCCATTCGAGTACTGGTAGTTTTACCCGAGACATCTACCATATTGGCATTTCCGGCTTCGTCAATATGTGATAATTCGTTGTTCATAGTAATTTTGGCAATAGGTGTTCCCACAAAGGTATACGGATTATTGTTTGATCGAATTGATTCTTATTAAGGATGTGCCGAAACCCACACCGTCTTGTTTTTGAAGTATTCCTTTTTCCAAATGGGCACCCGTTCCTTTAAAGTGTCTATCAAATACCTACAGGCTTGAAAACAGGCATCGCGATGTGGCGCCGAAGCACCAACCACGACCACAGCTTCCTCTATTTCCTTTGCTCCGACCGCATGCCGAACAACTACCGCATTCAGTTCCCATTTTTCAGCAGCTTCCAAAGCGATTTTCCTCATTTCTTTGAGCGCCATGCTTTGGTAACTCTCAAACTCCAAAGAGACCACCTCTTCGCCCTGGGTACTATCACGTACGGCACCTACAAAAACACAAACGCCACCGCTTTTAGGGTGCGATAGTTCTTGATATACCTTTCCAGGATCTAGCTGGTCTACTATTTCAATTATTGGTTCTATCATTAGCCTCCGCTTACGGGCGGGATAATTGCAATTTCATCGCCCTGTTTCAAAGATACATCATCCGCTGCATACTCACTGTTAACAGCAATGGCCAGAGAAGATAATTTTCCAAATTCCGGAAACTGTTCCACCATATGCTGCTTTAATTCTAAAACGGAATTCGGCCAATCCATACCATCATCTAACGAATACAATGTTTTTCCCACTATATCCTTTGCTATTCCGAACAACAAAACTTCCATAGTTACCGCAATTTTGAAATGACAATTTACTTAAAAAAGTATTATTCTTTCTTGGTTACCACCTTTCCTTTTTCTGGTATGGCATAAAAATCAACAGGTTTTGATTCGGCGCTGAACGAAACATTTTCAAAAGTGTACTTGTTCTTCGCTTCTTTAATTTCGCGGCCTTCATAGGCATGCCAGGTAAGGGTCTTGGGTATTAGCAATCCGTCTACCTTCATCCAATCGGCATAGCGTATCCATTTTACATTATCCGATTTTTCGCCGCTTCGATACGTAACTGTATATCCCAACCATGCCATTTGATTTGTATTTGGGTCATAGTGAATATAATATTCATCTTTTGGGGAGGTACCCACACCCGCATTATAGGAAATTTGAATCCCGGGATACGAAACGTCTTCGAACATTAATGCATCTGCCTCCGAATAAACAATCCCCTCATCGGCCAAAACAAAAGGCATCGCATAAAAATAAAACATGAGGTTGTGATAAAAAATAGGGTCTCCCCCATAGATCCCCGCTTCGTCCACTAACCAGACCTCTTTTCCATCAAAACCCATACTGACCGAACCCATTTCAATTTTATCTTTCCTTGAATACAAATCGGTTATATGGGTTTCCGTCCCATTTGGCTTGGGCAGATCGTAGGTCAAGGTGCGTTTACTCTTCCATGCCTTCAATCCACCGTGCGCTTCCAAGACCTTTGCCAAACCTTCAGGATACATAACTTCGGCTTCCCCCATATCTTCCATAGCCGGTTCCTCCTTAGTCGTATTTGTTTTTGGTGCCTCTTTGCAATGAACGAAAAGAAGAAGTGTGCCTAGAATAAAAAATTGTTTCATTAGTTCGTTGTTTTATGTTTGGTACTGAGTCGCAGCAAATCGGTTTTATTTACATTTGCGACATGTACGAAATTAAGCAAATCACCAGCGTGCAAAACCAGCTTGTTAAAAAAATTCGGTCGCTTCAAGAAAAATCAAGGGAACGAAAAAAAACAGGCCTTTTTGTACTAGAGGGGCTACGCGAATTACAACTTGCATTGAAAGCGAAATATACCATTGATACCGTCTTATTTCAAAGTAATTTTATTTCCGAAACCCAGTTGAAAAACGTTCTTGATTCACAGGAACTACCGCCCAAAGTTGCTCAGGTTTCCAAAGAAATTTATCAAAAATTGGCCTACAGGGAAAGTACAGAGGGTATTATTGCGATTGTAAAGGCCGCTTCGCATACTTTAGATGATTTAAAGCTTCCTACGAAAAACGCTTTGCTGTTGGTAGCGGAGGCACCTGAAAAACCAGGGAACATTGGGGCGCTTTTACGAACGGCGGATGCGGCCAACCTAGATGCCGTTATTATTGCCAATCCAAGGGCAGATCTCTATAACCCAAACATTGTAAGATCAAGTGTGGGGTGTGTTTTCACAAATCAACTTGCCGTGGGGAGCACTGAAGAAGTAATTGAATTTTTAGTTAAAAAAGAGATACGATTGTATTGTGCTGCACTTTCTGCCTCCACACCCTATGTAAATGTCGATTTCCAGGAATCGTCGGCAATTGTGGTAGGTACGGAGGCCACTGGCCTTTCCGATACTTGGTTAAGGAACTCAAGCCAAAACATCCTTATTCCCATGCAAGGTAAAATAGACTCTATGAACGTTTCGGTCTCAGCGGCAATACTTATCTTTGAAGCCAAACGTCAACGAGGTTTCTAAGAACCTACTTGGCAACCAAATAAACCACATTGAATACCCTTTACTACGTTATAATAGGAATTTTAGTGCTTCAATTTCTTGTGGAGGCGCTTTTCAACTATTTAAACGCTTCCCGCTACGACAACCCAATACCAGAGGAACTCAATGATGTGTATGATACCATGGAGTATCAAAAATCCCAATCATATAAAAAGACCAACTACCAATTTGGATTGGTCAGTGCGGTATTTTCACTATTGTTGACCCTTTCTTTTCTGATTTTTGGCGGATTTGAATGGGTCGACCAAATGGTTCGGGGCATTACCGACCATCCTATTACCATGGCATTGTTGTTTTTTGGGATCGTTATCATCGGCAGCAATGTCCTTACGCTCCCCTTTTCTTATTACGCCACTTTTGTGATCGAAGAGAAATTCGGTTTTAACAAAACCAGTAAACAGCTCTTTTTTATCGATAAACTAAAGGGATGGCTGATGACAGCGATTTTAGGCGGTGCTATTTTAACCATCATCATGCTATTTTACCAATGGGCGGGAAATCAGTTCTGGATATATGCATGGGGCCTTGTAGCAATTTTCAGTTTGATCATGAATTTGTTTTATAGCAAATTGATCGTCCCACTGTTTAATAAACAGACACCTCTTGAAGAAGGCAGTTTAAAGTCAAAAATAGAAGGGTATGCCCAAAAGGTCGGTTTTGATTTACAACATATTTTTGTGATCGATGGTTCAAAAAGGTCTACCAAGGCCAACGCATATTTTTCAGGTTTCGGGAAGGAAAAACGCGTTACCTTATACGATACTTTAATTGCCGATCTGGAAGAAGAAGAAATCGTGGCTGTATTGGCACACGAGGTGGGGCACTATAAACGCAAGCATATCCTATTTAATCTCAGTGCCTCTATTCTACTGACCGGATTGACCTTGTTTTTACTATCCCTTTTCATCAACAATCCCGAGGTCTCTATGGCTATCGGGGTGAGCAAACCCAGTTTCCATGCAGCCCTAATAGGGTTCGGAGTGCTCTACAGTCCAGTTTCTGAATTGACAGGTTTGGTAATGAACCATCTCTCAAGAACATTTGAATATCAAGCAGACGACTATGCTAAAAATACATACACAGCGCAGCCCCTGATCAGTTCCCTTAAGAAATTATCAAAAAATAGTCTAAGCAACTTAACTCCTCACCCTGCATACGTTTTCCTGCATTATTCGCATCCGCCCCTGATCGAGCGCATTCGAAACTTAAAACAATAATACAGCATTCTCGTATATGATCCTTTCAAAAAAAACAAGAATCAAAGATCACGACGAAGGCCCAATTATTAACGTTGAACCACTACACTTTTTGTTGTAAAGTCGATAGGATTGTGCTACTTTTAATATTGGATGACAGAGGCCGCACTGGAAATAGAAAACAAAGAGATTACCAAGCAGTATAAAAAGCTGCTACGAATAAGTTATCAAACCCTTACGGCTGCCGATAAAAAACTTATCAGGTCTGCATTTGAGGTCGCCTTGGACGCGCATAAAGATCAGCGGAGAAAATCGGGGGAAGCCTATATATTTCATCCTATTGCAGTCGCAAAAATAGTGGCTTCCGAGATTGGTCTCGATGCCGTTTCCATTGCCTCTGCCCTACTCCATGATGTTGTTGAAGACACCGAATACACATTAGACGACATTGAACGTATGTTTGGTGAAACAGTCGCTAGGATCGTTGACGGGCTTACGAAAATTGCGCATCTCAAGAAAGACATGAATATCTCCCAACAAGCGGAGAATTTTAGAAAAATGTTACTCACCCTTCACGATGACGTTCGGGTAATTATTATCAAAATTGCGGATCGCTATCATAATATGCTCACAATGGATTCCATGCCCGAGCATAAGCAGGTGAAAATAGCTTCGGAAACCCTTTATATCTACGCACCCTTAGCCCATCGGATTGGGCTTTACAACATTAAGACAGAACTAGAAGACTTAAGCCTAAAGTATACCGAACCCGAAGTATATGAAGATATTCAAGGGAAAATTGAAGAATCCAAGGAGGAACAACAAGCCTATATTGATGCTTTTAAAAAAGTAATTGAGAATTCGTTGGACGAGGAAAAACTCAATTATACGCTCAAAGGGCGTATGAAGTCTATTTTCTCCATGCGCCGAAAAATGAAGGCCCAAAATGTTGGGTTCGATGAGATTTACGACAAGTTCGCTATTCGCATCATTTATAAATCGGACCGACAGAATGAAAAGTTTCTTGCATGGAAGATCTATTCGATCGTTACCGATCACTTCACTCCGAACCCTGTACGTCTCCGGGATTGGATTTCCTCACCAAAATCTACTGGCTATGAAGCACTGCACATTACCGTTATGGGCCCAAAGGGCAGATGGGTAGAAGTTCAAATACGTAGTGAACGCATGCATGAAATTGCGGAAAAGGGCTATGCCGCACATTTTAAATACAAACATGGTGACCAGAAAGAACAGGGCATTGAAATGTGGCTCAATCGTTTACAGGAAGCACTTGAAAGCTCCAATACAAATGCGGTCGACTTTGTAGAAGAGTTTAAATTAAACCTCTATGCGAAGGAGATTTTTGTATTTACCCCAAAAGGAGAGCTAAAGTCATTACCAAAAGGAGCCACCCCGCTTGATTTTGCCTTCAACATACATACCGAAGTGGGTATGCGAACAAGGGGGGCGAAGGTAAATGGAAAACTTGTTCCCTTGAATACCACTTTGAGCAGCGGTGATCAAGTAGAAATTATCACCTCGGATCATGCAAAACCCAATCAAAACTGGCTCGATTATGCGACCACGGCCCGTGCACGGGCCAAAATCAAATCTTCCTTAAAAGAAGAGCAAAAAGCGATCGCCCTGGATGGGAAAGAAGTGTTGCGCCGTAAATTAAAAACGCAGAAAATCACCTTGAACGAGGATACCGTGAATAAAATGGTCACCTATTTCAAGTTAAAGACCAGCCTTGATCTCTTTTACCGGGTGGGTATCGGTGCTATCGACAACCAGATGATCAAGGATTTTGCCTCTTCCTATAGCAATGCCTTTATCAACTTCTTTAAAAATAAAATTAGAAGAAACCCCTCTCCAGAAGACATTCATAAAGATGAAATCACTTCCAAATACGACATGCTGGTGTTTGGAAAAGAGGAAGAAAAACTCGATTACAAACTATCGCAGTGTTGTAACCCCATTCCCGGGGACGAAGTGTTCGGTTTTGTAAGCGTTTCGGAAGGCATTAAAGTGCATAAGAAGAATTGTCCCAATGCTATTTCATTACAGAGTAATTACGCCTATCGTATTATTTCGGCCAAATGGATAGACTCTTCCAAACAAGAGTTCAAATCAGAGATAAAACTTACCGGTATCGACAATCTGGGACTCGTAAGTGATATTACAGAAATGATTTCTAACAATATGCATGTAAATATGCGCAACCTAAATTTTAGCACCGAAGGCGAGACCTTTACCGGGAGCATCACGGTGGTCGTAAAAAACAACAGCATCTTAAAGAAACTGATGCAGAACCTGAAACAAATAAACGGTATTGACAAAGTAACCCGGATTTAGAGTCGTTTTTTTCGCTGTTTTAGCATTCAAGGCAATTTGTTGAAAACAAAGGATAAAAAAATTACAATCGTAAAAGAAACATTTGGCTGCACTTAGCAAGCGTTTTAAGCTGCTTTCCCCAACTCCCCTTTTATAGGAAACACTATTGTGGTTAAAGGGCCCTTAATAAGGTTTCATCAATCAAAATTTAACTGTACATTTGCGAATTGATGTACCGATACCAAGGCTATGGCAAACGACAAAAATCAGGAAATTGTAAAGAATGTTTTCACGACATTCTTGGAAGACAACGGACATAGAAAAACTCCGGAACGTTACGCAATCCTTCAAGAAATATATGAAAGTGATGACCATTTTGATATTGAATCGCTTTATATCAATATGAAAATGAAAAACTACCGGGTGAGCCGCGCTACCCTGTATAATACCATAGAACTTTTACTCGATTGCAAGTTGGTTCGAAAGCACCAATTCGGAAAAAATCAGGCGCAATACGAAAAGTCGTACTTTGATCGGCAACACGACCATGTGATACTTACCGACACTGGAGAGGTGGTCGAATTCTGTGATCCTCGTATTCAATCGATCAAGAAAACAATAGAAGAGGTTTTTGACATAAAAATCAGTAACCATTCACTTTATTTCTATGGTACGCGTAATAAAGAAGAAGAAAAAGAAGACCACTAACCGAAAAACAAGCATTTTACAATGGCGGTAGATTTACTACTAGGATTACAATGGGGAGACGAGGGAAAAGGAAAAATCGTCGACGTACTTACCAACAACTATGATATTATCGCACGATTTCAAGGCGGTCCAAATGCGGGGCACACGCTAGAGTTTGACGGTATAAAGCATGTTCTACATACCATTCCTTCAGGCATTTTTCATAAAAACGCGGTGAACGTCGTAGGGAACGGAGTTGTCATAGATCCCGTAATCTTTAAGAAAGAACTGGACAATCTACAGCAATTCAACCTTGATTTCGGTACAAAACTGTTGATTTCAAGAAAAGCCCATTTGATTCTGCCTACCCATCGTTTACTCGATGCCGCTTCTGAAGCCTCAAAAGGCAAGGCGAAAATAGGCTCTACACTTAAAGGAATAGGACCCACTTACATGGATAAAACAGGCCGAAATGGAATGCGTGTGGGAGATTTGGAGTTGGACAATTGGGAGGATAAATACCGTTCCCTTGCCGACAAGCATGAATCGATGATTTCATACTACGATGTGCAACTCGAGTACGATTTAAAAGAATTGGAGACCGATTTCTTTGAAGCTATCAAAGAATTAAAAAAACTCACTTTTATAGATAGCGAAGAATACCTTTACCAAGCACAAAAAAGTGGTAAGAAAATTTTAGCGGAAGGCGCACAAGGTTCTTTGCTCGATATTGACTTCGGCACCTACCCCTTTGTTACTTCCAGCAATACCACGGCAGCCGGAGCCTGTACGGGACTAGGAGTCGCGCCCAACCAGATCGGTGAAGTTTTTGGAATCTTCAAGGCATATGCCACACGGGTTGGCAGCGGACCGTTCCCCACAGAGTTATTTGATGCGGATGGTGAAACAATGGGAAGAGTCGGCAATGAATTTGGAGCAACTACCGGACGCCCTCGAAGGTGCGGATGGTTGGATCTCGTTGCCCTTAAATACGCAGTGCAAATAAATGGGGTCACCGCCTTGATGATGATGAAAGGGGATGTATTGAGTGGTTTCGAAAAGTTAAAAGTCTGTACCGCATATAATTATAAGGGAGATACGATTACACATCTACCTTACAATATTGACCCTGAAAACGTGACTCCGATTTATACCGAAATGGATGGATGGTCGCAAGACCTTACAAAAATGCGGTCTACAGATCAGTTCCCTTCCGGTCTTAATGCCTACATTACATACCTTGAAAAAGAATTGGAAGTGCCTATTAAAATAGTGTCCGTTGGCCCTGACCGGACCCAAACGATCCATCGCTAGAAAATTGATCGAAAAAGGCAAAATACAGCCACAAAAAGACAATTTCAAAGTAGTCTAAAAGGTTTATTATTAAAGATTTACAAGCCACTTTCGAGTGGCTTTTTTATTTCCTATATTTAGGTGAACAACCACATGAAATCACGATGAAAAACTGCGGGAACTTGATAAAACAAGGCCATGTAATTGCAACTCTGTTACTCCTTTTTAGCATGGCAAGTTGTACTAAAAAACAGCCAGGTACAATTCAACTTGAAAAAGGGAATCATATTGTACTACTTGGTAATAACCTAAGCTCAAGAATGACCAATTATGGTCATTTTGAAACCGAATTACACCTACGGTTTCCTGAAAACAAACTTGTAATCCGAAATATGGGCGATGGCGGTAACACGCCAGGGTTTCGACCCCATTCCGCAAGAATGGATCCATGGGCTTTTGAAGGTGCAGAAGCCTTCCAGGCCGAATTGACAAAAAATTCTGGAAGCGAAGGAGTATTTGACAAGCCAGATGAATGGTTAAAACGCTTATCGGCGGATGTCATCATTGCTTTTTTCGGTTATAACGAATCCTTTCAAGGCCCTGATGGTATTGAAAACTTCAAAAAAGAACTTACGGCTTTTGTGGCGCATACCCGTGCCCAGAAATATAATGACACAACCCCGCCAACCCTAGTATTGGTCTCCCCTATTGCTTATGAAAATCTATCTACATCCCATGACCTACCCAATGGGATGGAGGAGAACAAAAACCTATCATTGTATACCGAGGCCATCTCAGAAGTAAGTGCACAAAATCAAGTGATTTTTGTTGATGCTTTTCACGCTAGCAAAGCGTGGTTTAACCAAAAGGAGCCACTAACAATCGATGGTTTTCAACTAAACTCGGAGGGGTATCAAAAACTGTCGGATTTTCTAGCGGACGAATTATTTGGAAATGGCAAAAAAGATAACAAAACAAACCGTACGGAGCTTACAAAGGCAGTAATGGATAAGAATTTTTATTGGCACAATGATTATAAAATTCCTAACGGGGTGCATGTATACGGGCGCCGACACGCCCCTTATGGACCTGATAATTATCCGTACGAGATACAGAAGATACGGGAGTTGACCGTGATTAGAGATTCGATGATTTGGGCGATTGCAAACGGAACTTCTTATGATTTACAGGCTGCAGACCAAAAAACCACCCAACTACCACCAGTTGAGACCAATTATAAAATGGGCGGTTCGGAGAACCCTGTCAATTATTTGTACGGTGCCGATGCGTTGGAAACATTTACACTTCCAAAAGGATATGAAATTGAATTGTTCGCATCCGAAAAAGAGTTTCCCGACTTGGCCAACCCTGTTCAGATTTCATTTGATAACAAGGGAAGGCTATGGGTAGCCACCATGCCGTCATATCCGCACTACCGTCCCGGAGACCAACGACCCGCGGATAAACTGATTATTCTTGAAGATACCGATGGAGATGGAAAGGCTGATAAACAAACCAACTTTTTGGACGATCTTCATTTACCCATTGGCTTTGAATTTGCACCTGAGGGGGTTTACGTAAGTCAGGGAACCAATTTAAAACTATATACCGATACTGATGGAGATGACAGGGCTGACAAAAGCGAAATCATTCTCAGCGGATTTGATGACCATGACACCCACCACGCAATCTCGGCTTTTTGTGCGGATCCTTCAGGAGCCTTGTACATGGCAGAAGGAGTGTTTTTGCATACCAATGTTGAAACCCCATACGGGCCAGTTCGCGCCACAAATGGTGGGTTTTACCGGTATGCACCTCAACGCAAACAACTAGAGCGGGTAGCACAGATCAGTATTCCCAATCCGTGGGGAATTGCATTCGACGATTGGGGGCAGGATTTCTTTTTACAAACCTCTGGCACCAAGGTCAATTGGATGATGCCAAGTACCTTAAAGTCTATTTATGGGGTTGCATCCCCCCTGACGGTCGACTTAATAGAAAAAGACCACCAAGTACGACCAACTTCGGGCTTGGAGTTCATCTCTAGCCGGCATTTTCCCGATGAAGTACAGGGCGATATGCTTCTAGGAAATACCATCGGATTTTTAGGATTAAAGCAACACAAGATGCAAGAAGACGGAACAGGGTATAAAACGAAGCATCGACAAGACTTATTAACCAGTACAGATCCTAATTTTAGACCAGTGGATATTGAATTTGCACCCGACGGTTCTCTTTATCTTGCTGACTGGCACAATGTATTGATCGGCCATATGCAGCACAACGCCCGGGATCCTCTTCGGGATCATGTACATGGTCGTATTTATCGTATTACCTACCCTTCCAGGCCTTTATTGCAACCGGTAAAAGTAGCCGATGCGACTATTGAACAGCTCTTGGAAAATCTTACGCTTCCCGAATACCGAGTGCGCTATCGCTCCCGAAGGGCATTGCGCGAAAGAGATACTGACGAGGTGCTTTCCAAATTGCAGGAATGGGTACAACAATTAGATACCTCCGCACCGCAATACGAACACCATCTATTAGAAGCTTTATGGGTTACCTGGGGTATTAACAAAATAGATAATGCCTTGCTACAGAAATTACTCACCGCCAAAGATCATAGAGCGCGAGCTGCTGCAACAAGGGTTTTACGATACAGCGGACATCAAATAGAAGACCAAGAAACCTTATTGCTCTCTGCTGCCGAAGACCCACATGGAAGAGTGCGCTTAGAAGCCATCGTCTCCGCTTCTTGGCTCGACAAAACCGTTGGAGAAAAAATATTATCCAAGGCCAAGGAAAAAGAATTGGACAGCTGGATGCGGGACGCTTTCGATTTTGCAGGTACCAGGCTCTCTGGAATATTTAAGGAAAAAGGTGCTGAAAAAGCCATCGCCTCGCATTTAAAAGGGGAAGCTTTTGAACGCTTTAAGCAAGGAAAAAAAATCTACGAGACAGAAGGGTATTGCGTAACCTGCCATCAAGAAAATGGCGGTGGATTACAGGCGGGAGGATATCCCACTTTGGTAGATCAGAATTGGGTTTTAGGCAACGAAGAGCGGTTGATCAAATTAACCTTAAATGGACTTTATGGGCCTATGGATGTCATGGGCATTCATTACGAGGGGCAAGTGCCCATGTTGCCATTTCGAGATATCCTAGAAGATGATGAGATTGCCGCAGTGCTCACCTATGTGCGTAACGCCTTCGGTAATAAAGCTTCCGTGATTGCGCCGGAAACCGTAAAGAAAGTGCGGGAAGCTACCAAGGACAAGGAAGGTTTCTGGACACCAGATGAACTTTTAAAATTACATCCAGATGAGTAAAGCCCGTAGCATACTTTTTTCGAACATGCAATTGCCTAGCCTTTTAGGTGTAGTATTGATTCTATGCTGTTTTGCATGTAATGAACATAAAAAACAAGGCGCCACCTCCGTTCCTTCTAAAAATACGGAGGAACCGCCAACCAAAGAAACACCACATATTGTTTTCGTTACTGGTGATGAAGAATACCGCTCCGAGGAATCGATGCCCATGTTGGCGCGATTGGCCAAACGGGAGCTTGGTGCGAAGGTCACCCTTTGCTATGCGCTTGACAGCATCGGGTATATTGCCCCTAATAGAACCGACCATATCGAGGGCCTGGAGGCATTAAGAATAGCTGATTTATTGGTTCTTTTTACCCGCTTTAGAACATTACCCGAGCAAGAACGTACGTTTATTACTGACTATGTAGCATCCGGAAAACCCATTGTTGGGTTTCGAACCACCACACATGCTTTTAAATACGAGCAGGATTCCTTGGCCTATTGGAACGATGAATGGCCTACCAAGGTATTTGGACAACAGTGGATAACGCATCACGGGCATTTTGATGATGGTAAAAACCCCTTGACCCAAGTGGCCAAGGTGAAGGGTGCAACACACCCCATTCTAAATGGTTTTCAAGATTTGACCGCCTATTCTTGGCTCTATCACGTTGATGGCGGGGATTGGCAACTATACGGTGATAGCAATCCCATCCTGGAAGGTACTTCCTTAAAATCAAAGCATCAAATGGATGGGAACCTTGATAAATTCCCCTTGACCAACCCCGTTGCATGGACCAAAAGTTATACCGGTAACTCGGGAAAAAAAGCCCGCGTATTTTTTACCACCCTAGGACATCCTTATGACTTTAAACTTCCCGCCGTTCGAAGGGTCGCGTTGAACGGGATTTTTTGGGCTTTGGGAAAAGAAGAATCCATTCCGACCGAAGGCACCAATGTTGCATTGGAGGTCCCTTACGAACCAAATAATTCAGGTTTTGGGGAGCGATACAAACAAGGGCAGCGGCCTATTCAAATAGAGTAACAATCGGCTTCTTGCTATCATAACAAGCAACGTCATAGATGTCATCTGTCCTAAAACTATCCTAAACCAGCCACTACTGCATTAAAATATCCTATTTTTGGGGAAAATTTCAAGCTTGAACAAGTTACGTTACTTCCTGCTTTTCCTATTCATTTGCCACAATGGTTTCTCCCAATCAGCACAAGAAATCGATACCACAAAAATAAGGGTGGTACACGGGGGAAACTTTACAAAGGATGAAGAGAAATTTCCGGGTGCCTTGATTTTCAGTAAAGATGAAAAACAAGTACAGTTCGAACACAAAGGGGCCGATATGTGGTGCGATATCGCCATTCACTACAACAAAGAGAATCGCTTACGGGCCATTGGAAATGTTCGGATGAAACAAGGCGATTCCGTCTTGTTAACAAGTGGTAAAATCGACTATGATGGGGAAATTCAATTGGCCAAAGCCTATGAGAATGTCCTGCTAAAAAATAAAACAGAGGAAGGTACCGAAATGACCCTCACAACAGACACTTTGCGATTCGATCGAGAAAAGCAAGAGGCCTACTACCAAGATTTTGGGACCATCATTGATTCGGCAAATACACTTACCAGCGAAATAGGAAGGTATTTTATGGAAATAGACAAATACCAATTCTTAGACAGTGTACACATTGAAAATCCGGAATATACGCTCGATTCAGAACAGCTTGATTATTATACCAGCTCCAAAAATGCTTATATGTACGGCCCTTCGACCATTACTGGAGACACTTATAAAATGTACTGCGAGCGGGGTTTTTATGACACCAAAATAGAAAGTGGTTATGGCATCAAAAACACCCGTATTGATTATAACAATCGTATTATCGAGGGGGATAGCGTCTATTTCGACAAGGCGAGCGAGTTTGCCTCCGCCACGAATAATATCACAGTAACCGACACCATCAACAAAGGAATCATTAGAGCCCATTATGCCGAGGTCTTTAAAGCAAAAGATTCGGTCTTTGCCACCAAAAGAGCAGTAGCAATTAATTTAGTAGAGCAAGATTCGCTATATATACATGGCGATACCCTTATGATTACGGGACTACCAGACTATCGCGTGCTGCGTGCGTTTCGAAATGCAAAATTCTATAAGACAGACCTCAGTGGTAAATGCGATTCGATTCATTCAGAACAGCAGACAGGAATTACTCAATTGATTCGAGCTCCAATTTTATGGAATGGTGAAAATCAAATGACCGGGGATAGCATTCACCTGATCAGTAATTTAAAAACGGAAAAATTAGACTCCCTAAAGGTACTCGACAATGCTTTTATCATTTCACAGGATACCATAGGCAAAGTAGGCTTTAACCAGGCCAAAGGAAAAGATCTCTTCGGAAAATTCATTGAAAATGAACTTAAATATATAGACCTCGTAAAGAATACAGAGGTTATTTATTATATGTATGACGACGATGACGAATTGATCGGGGTCAACAAAACAATTTGTAGCAAGATCAATATGATCATGGCCAATAATGATGTAGAAGACCTTACCTTCTTTACCGATCCCGATGGGGAAATATCACCTCAGGAAATGCTCCCTGAGAAAAATCCCAAACTCAAAGGTTTTGTTTGGCGTGGAGAAGAACGAATACGTAGCAAGGATGAAATTTTCGATGAGGACGATAACACTATAGAACTTGTTATTATCAATGGTGTCAACAACCCGATAGATATTGATGCCGAAGAAGAAGACCGTCTCTTGAACGAAACAGATCCTGTAAACAATATTGAACCCTCCGAACCCAAGACAGAGTCCGACACTGAACGCAAAAAGACGATTCCCAAATTGAAACCCGTGAAAACGAGCGCCTCGAAGGTTCAACGAAAGGCGGAGAAGGCAAAGGAGAATTAACCCCTGTCTTTATGAAAGAAGACTTCTACAAACATCAAGCACAAACAAGCCCACACCCGTTGGCCATGGAAGTGGCGAACGCATCGGGGAGTTACATCTATGATACTGAAGGCAAATCACATTTAGATTTTGTAGCAGGCGTATCTGCGTGTAGTTTGGGCCATTGCCATCCTAAAGTGGTAGCTGCGGTTCAGCATCAGTCAGCTCAATACATGCATGTCATGGTCTACGGGGAGTACATACAGGCTCCTGCAGTTGAGTACACTAAACTACTGGCTTCTTTTTTACCACCCTCTCTTGAAACGACGTATCTAGTAAATTCAGGTACCGAGGCCATAGAAGGTGCTTTAAAATTGGCAAGACGTTGTACCGGCCGTTCACAAATAATTTCTGCGCACAGGGCGTACCACGGAAATACCATGGGAAGCTTAAGTGTTACTGGTTTTGAAGCACGCAAAAGCGTCTTTCGACCGCTGATACCTGACATTCGTTTTATCCATTTTAATGTACAGGAACAACTTGACAGCATTACGGAAAAAACGGCGGCAGTGCTATTGGAAACGATTCAAGGTGGGGCGGGTTTTATCTTGCCGACCAATGGGTATTTGAAAAAGGTAAGAGAACGTTGCGATGCGGTTGGAGCCTTGTTGATTCTAGACGAAATACAGCCCGGCTTTGGAAGAACAGGAACCCTATTCGCCTTTCAACAATACGATTGCGTACCCGATATTTTGGTGTTGGGAAAAGGAATGGCCAGCGGGTTGCCAGTTGGTGCATTTGTAGCATCAAAGGAACTGATGGGGAGTTTACAGGACCATCCGACCCTTGGTCATATTACTACTTTTGGAGGCAACCCGGTTATCGCTGCCGCGAGCCTCGCAACACTGAAAGAATTGACGGAAACAAACCTAATTCCCGACACATTGGAGAAGGAAAAACGGTTTCGTTCGCTTTTACAACACGACCATATTTCTGAAATCCGCGGTAAGGGACTCATGCTCGCCTTGATTTTAAGGTCACCGGAAATGGTGAATCATGTCATCTTGAAATGTGCCGAGAGGGGACTGATACTCTTTTGGTTACTCTTTGAACCTAAGGCAGTTAGAATCTCCCCACCCCTTACTATTAGCTTAGAAGAAATTGAAAAAGGATGTAGTTTGATATGTGAAGTTTTAACGGAATTTCAGCAATAAACTGTTAACTAATTTGTTAATAATATAGCCCAAATTAAGGATTAGAAATAAGATCAAAAGACTATTTTTAATTCTATAGTTAAACCAAAAAGTTCCTATGGCGTTAGAATCTGAGGAAAGACCAAGCCAGTCAATTACCAAGTTCGAATCCATGCTCAAAACTGATGACATCTATTTCTTTGATGCTGAGGATTTTGAAGAAATCATACACCATTACCTCAACCACGGTAAAATTGCATTGGCCAAAAAGGCAATCAAGATCAGCCTTCGACAACACCCTGCCTCTATCGAATTGAAGTTATTGGATGTAGAGGTATTGGTATTCGAAAATAATTTGGAAGTTGCCGAGCGCATGCTCGATGAGCTACAATTGCTCGATAGCAACAATGAAGAAATCTACATACAACGTGCCAATATCTATTCAAAAAAAGACAATCATGAGGCTGCCGTAGCGCTACTACAGGAAGCATTGCAGCTAACGGAGGATAGTTTTGATATTCACTCCTTATTGGGAATGGAGTATCTTTTCATGGACGATTTTAAATTGGCCAAAGAAAGTTTTATGAAGTGTGTTTCGTTTGACGAACAAGACTACTCATCGCTTTATAATGTCATTTACTGCTTCGAATTCTTAGAGGATTATGACGGCGCCATTCGGTATCTAAATGAATATTTGGAACGACATCCGTATTGTGAAGTGGCTTGGCATCAGTTGGGCAAACAATACTTTACCAAAAAAATGTATCCCGAAGCTTTGGCTGCGTTCGATTTTGCAATCATCTCAGACGATACCTTTATAGGTGCCTATTTCGAAAAAGGGAAAGTACTTGAAAAAATGGGCCGTTTTGAAAAGGCAATTGAAAATTACGAGACCACTTTAAAGCTAGAAGATCCTACCTCCCATGCCTATTTGCGAATAGGAAGATGTTATGAAAAGCTGGGGAACGATGAAATGGCCAAATACCACTATTACAAGACAGTACATGAAGACCCTCTGTTAGATAAAGGCTGGTTGGTCATTACGGAATTCTACTATAAAAAAAGGGACTATAAAAAGGCCCTCTACTACATAAACAAAGCGTTAAACATCGACGGGGATAATCCTCGTTATTGGAAGAAATGCGGAAAAATACACACGGCACTGAAAGACTATGACAATGCCGATTTTTCCTATAAACATTCCATTGACATGGGCAACTACGAGCTCGATACCTGGCTCAGTTGGTCGGAAGTGGCGGTATTGGATAAGAACCTGGATGCTGCTTTGCAAATACTTACGCAAGGTCATGAGTTTTATCCCGAAAACGCCGATATTTCATATCGAAAAGCAGGGGTCTACCTTTTAAACGGTGACAAAATCAATGGGCGTATCATGCTGATGAAAGCTTTGAAAGAAGATCTGGAAAAACTGACCGATTTCAATAAGGCATATCCGCAGTTTTGCAATGAAAGTTGGGTTTTGGAACTGGTATCTGCCTCCAAGAAGACTTCAAGATAAAATAGCTTCTTTGTAAGTACCAAACCATGGTTAGGAACGTATTGCGTGCAAAACAAGGGCACGATGCTGTTTTTGTTAAATATTGTTCCTTTATTTGTTCCTCTTAAGCCCAATGCAAACAAACCATATGAAGAAACGAAGTACGTTGCAGTATTTATTTATCACACTAAAGGGAATGGCTATGGGAATAGCCGAGTTGGTGCCGGGAGTATCCGGTGGTACCATTGCATTCGTGGCCGGTATCTATGAAGAATTGATCGCATCGATCAACAAGGTAAACTTAAAAAGTCTCCAAGTCTTACGCCAACAGGGATTCAAAGCGTTCTGGACGGAATTAAACGGGAATTTCTTGGTCGCACTCGTTCTCGGAATGGGCCTGAGTATCTTTTCACTCTCCAAAATAATAAGTTGGTTGTTAGAAAATGAACCCATTCCCCTGTGGTCTTTCTTTTTTGGCCTTGTGCTTGCCAGCGTTGTTTTTGTGGGCAAGGCAATTAAAAAATGGAGTTTTGTCAACGTAGCCTTATTGGTGTTCGGTGCTGTAATCGCCTATTATATCACAACCTTACCACCCTCAGCAAATTCGGATAGTTTACCATTTTTGTTCCTATCGGGAGCACTGGCCATTTGTGCCATGATTTTACCGGGTATTTCAGGGTCTTTCATTTTGGTGTTACTAGGTTCCTATAAAACGGTATTGGATGCCGTTGATGAAAGGGATTTTAAAATACTCGTCACCGTGGCTCTTGGGGCGCTATTTGGCTTGTTGAGCTTTGCCAAATTACTCAAATGGATGTTCGACAACCATAAAAACACGACACTTGCGGTGCTTACGGGTTTTATTTTAGGCTCTTTAAATAAAATCTGGCCTTGGAAAAATATTTTAGAGACTCGAACCATCGGCAAAAAGATACTGGTGATAGATGAGAATATTTCCCCTTTTTCTTTTGAAGGGGAACCCCAATTACTACTCGCAATCATTGCGGCCATCCTAGGTTTTTCCCTTATTTTTATGCTTGAAAAAGTAGCTTCCAAAAAATAAGCTTCGCTTGCATGCAAGAAACAAGGTCAACTTCCGATAAATTTTTCCTTTTTATTAAGGGGCTCTGCATGGGAGCCGCCAATAAGGTACCCGGTGTTTCTGGAGGTATTGTTGCATTTGTGGGCGGGTTCTACGAGGAGTTTATTTATTCGCTGCAAAAGATCAACCTCAAGGCCTTCAAGTTGCTATTCAATGGTCGGTTTAAAAGTTTTTTTCGGTATGTTAACGGCTCGTTCCTTGTACTGCTGCTCTTTGGAATGTTGGTCAGCTATTTTAGCGTTTCCAAGGTGTTGGACTATTTTCTGGTTCAGAAAGAACTATTTGTTTGGGCCGCTTTTTTCGGTATGATACTAGGGTCTATCTATTACATCGGGAAAGATTTTAAGCATTGGAACAAAAGCACGATTCCCGCAGGCCTTATTGGTCTAATGGTAGGTATTTCAATCAGTTTTTTAAGTCCGGCCAGAGAAAACGATAACCTCCTATTTATTTTTTTATGTGGCATGATCAGTGTTTCGGGCATGACCCTTCCGGGACTATCGGGTTCTTTCATTCTAATTCTATTAGGAAACTATGTGCTGCTGCTGGTCGACTCTGTCAATGCACTTTACGACACCTTTGCAGAACTGATCAACGGCGATGTTAGTTTTATCGAAAACCAGGCCCGCCTAAGTACCCTAAAAATATTGGCAGTTTTCACCGCAGGGTCTGCTACAGGTTTGGTAACACTCTCCCACCTCCTTACCTATGTTCTAAAGCACTATAAGCATATTACTACGGCAACCATTTTAGGTTTTATTACAGGGTCGTTGGGAGTTGTTTGGCCATGGAAAAAGACAATTTTCAAAACAGATACTACAGGTCATCCGGTTCTCGATTCAAATGGAAAAGAAATCATTGTCAACTATGAACGCTATTTCCCCGATTTTGGAATTGGCGAAACTTGGTGGGCCTTATTTTTTGTTTTGATAGGAATTAGTATTTTACTTGCATTGGATTGGTATGGAAAAAATAGAAAGAAAAGCGCATAGGTACGGATTGGTAGGACGACAAATCGGATATTCTTTTTCAAAAGGATATTTTACCGAGAAGTTCAAAGTGATGGGGCTTGATGACCATTCCTATGAGAACTTCGATTTGGAAACAATCAAAGAATTTGAAAGTATTGTAAAAAGCAGTGCCGCGATCAAAGGGTTTAACGTTACCATTCCTTACAAAGAGGCGATACTACCCTATCTCTCCAAAATTGACCCAAAAGCAGAAAAAATTGGGGCTGTAAATACAATCAAAGTAACGAACAATGGCCTTGTAGGCTATAATACGGATTCATATGGATTTCAAAACTCGTTGCTCCCTTTTCTTACAAAACACCATTCAAAAGCGCTAATTTTAGGTACAGGAGGCGCCTCCAAAGCGGTGGCGTTTGCATTGACCGAATTGGGAATAGATACCGTGAAAGTATCGCGAAACCCTCATGGGAATGAATTGGGATATGATGGGTTAACGGAAGAAGTGCTTACCAGTCATACCATCTTAGTGAATTGTACTCCTCTGGGCACACATCCCGCGATTACCGAAAAACCGGATATCCCATATACCCATCTCAACGAACAACATTTACTATTCGATTTGATCTACAATCCAAAAAAAACTTCCTTTTTGGCCGAAGGAGCATTGCGTGGCGCCGCTACCTGCAACGGTCTCCGAATGTTGGAGCTTCAGGCCGAAAAAGCCTGGGAAATCTGGAATAGTGAAATCTGAAATTGATGTGTCCGTAATTTTAAAGTAAAAATCGAATAATACACGCGGCTACTTTAGTATCAAAATCGCGCCTGGTAGGAACCGTAAAACCATTGAATACAAGCAATCACCAATGCACCTAGGTCCTTTTGTTCCCCCTTTGCGCAGAAAAGACTTTTATAATGACTTTGTCATTCACTGGGTTGTCACTATCTTAGAGTAGGTTTTAGGGTGAAAATAAACTAGCTCAGGATAGGCCTCGGAGCAACCCGCCTGACGGTAATCATATCTAAATCTAGATTATCGAGTAAAAAAAGTAACATGCCAGAAGAGAACGAAAAGAAAATGGAGGAAGCAATCGCTGAGGATGATGGGCAAGTAAACCCAGATACTGAAAGGGAAATTTCAGAGAATAGTTCCAAAAACAACACCCTAGTTGAACCCGAAGGAGAGCCAGTGCCCGAGGAGGCCCAGGAAAGGGAAGTTGTGCCTGAAGAAGATGCTACGCTAACTGAGGTTGAGGTTCCTGCCCTTGAAAAAACTGACACAACAAGTACGCCTGTTAAAGACGATGCTACGGTTTCTAAGGAAGCAATCTCCGAAGATATAGGGTCTGTAAATTCAGATAGTAGCACGGAAATAAAGGAAGAGCTTCCTACGGAAGAGGTTTCCACTTCAGCATTGGATGCCGGCCCTGCAGAAACCCCTGCAACGGAAGAACCCTCGAATGATAAAAAAACAGCAGATGAGTTGTCCTCTGATGAATCAAATCCTGGTGTAATTGTAGAAGTACCCAAAGAGAAAAAAGAAAAACCGGCGGCAGAGGAAGAAAAGGTCTTGGCCGAAATTGAGGAAGAAAACGCCGAGGATGCCGAGGATAATGACAATCAGCATAGGCATCACATTCCCATACTTGACTACCACGCCATGTCTATGGAAAATTTGGTAGGCGAATTACAACGATTGGTCCGTAATGAAAAGGTGCAGGCAATTAAAAAGCATGTAGATGGGATCAAACACGAATTCGATTTAAAGTTCCAAGAATTCCTAGATGGTAAAAAGGAAGAGTTCATTGCAAGCGGTGGAAATGAAATCGATTTCAAATACAATTCCGTCACCAAAAGACAATTCAACGAAGTATTTTCCGACTATCGGGAAAAACGAAACCAATATTATAAAAACCTTGAGAATAGCCTAAAAGACAATTTAGCGAAACGCCTGGAAATTATTGAAGAGCTAAAGGGTTTAATGAACGTCGAAGAAGACATCAATACCACCTATAACAACTTTAAAAGTATTCAGGAACGTTGGCGCAATGCCGGGCCCATACCGCGTGCAAACTATAATGACGTATGGCGCACCTACCATCACCACATCGAAATTTTCTACGACTTCCTGCACCTTAATAGAGAGCTGCGAGATCTTGATTTCAAACGAAACCTTGAGGAAAAAACAAAACTGGTTGAGCGTGCCGAAGCCTTGGCTACTGAAAAAGATTTGGGAAAGGCCTTTAGAGAATTACAGATTTTACACAAAGTCTGGAAAGAGGATATTGGCCCCGTTGATAGAGAACATAGAGACGCGGTTTGGGATCGTTTTAGCAATGCAACGAAGGTACTGCACCAACGAAGGCAAGAACATCAAAAACAACTCGAGGTAGGCTATGAAGAAAATCTGCTTCGTAAAAATGAAATCATCGCTCAAATAACGTCGGTTGCAGCAAACGTTTCAAACAATCACAAGGCGCTGCAACAACAGATGAAAGAAATCGCGGCCCTACGCGATACCTTTTTTAAGGCCGGAAAAGTGCCACAACATGCCAATGAAGCTACCTGGGCATCTTTTAAAGAGGCGGTTCGAAGTTTTAACCACCACAAGAACGCCTTTTATAAAAGCTTGAAAAAGGAGCAACAACTAAACTTGGATAAAAAACGTGCATTGCTAGAAATAGCCGTTGCTACAAAAGAGAGCGAGGACTGGGATACTGCGACCAATGAAATGAAACGGATTCAGAACGAATGGAAAAAAATAGGGCATGTACCCCGTAAATACTCCGATAGTATCTGGAAAGATTTCAAGAGCGCCTGCAACCATTACTTCGACCGTTTACATGCACGCAAGAACAGTGCCCACAAACAGGAAGAAGCGAATTTAGAGAAAAAGAACGCGAGTCTCGAAAAACTAAGGGCTTTAGAGCTAAGCGGTGATAAAGACAAAGATATTGCCAGTTTAAAAGTTTTTATAGCAGAATGGAAGACCCATGGCCGAGTCCCGTTCAAACAAAAAAATATTGACCAAAAATTCAACAAAGTGTTGGATGCGCTCTTTCGAAAAATTGGTATCGACAAGCAGGAGTCTGAATTACTCCAATACGGGAATAAGATACAGCAGCTTGCAAAATCGGAAGACCAAGGCAGAGCTATCGGCAACGAACGCCAATTTATTCGTAAAAAGATAAATGAAAGCAAAGGCGAGATACGTCAATTAGAAAACAATCTACAGTTCTTTTCCAATGCCTCGGAAGACAACCCGTTGGTGAAAGAGGTTATCAAGAATATCGACCGTCACAAGGCATCTTTGGAAACATGGCAAGGGAAGCTTAAAAAGTTGAACATCATGGAAAATCAACTCAACAAAGCAGAGGAAGATGAGCATGAAATCGAAGCCAATCCCGAGGAGTAGTATCTATTAATTTTTAAGTTAGTGGTTGGCAAGAGGATATTTTTTGTGGCTTTAAGTGTATTGGGTTTCAAAAAGCAATGAAAGTAACAAAGGAAAATAGTGAACACTATCATTGGGGAGACAATTGCAGTGGCTGGCATCTTGTCAAATCAAAAAATCTCAGCATTATTGAAGAATACATGCCGGGCAATACACAAGAACAAAAGCACTATCATAAAAAGGCAGAACAATTCTTCCAAATTTTAAAAGGAACGGCCACCTTCGAAATTGAAGATGATTCAATTGAGATCAAAGAAGGGACAGGCATTCATATTCTCCCGAATACCAACCATAGAATACGCAATGACCAATCGCACCCGTTGGAATTTTTAGTGATCTCCGCCCCTACCACTCATGAGGATAGGTTTAATTCCTTAAAATAAAATGAAGCTTTGCATTCAACTAATTAGCAATCGTTTGAGAGAAGTAGTCAGATTGGGTTTCATCATTATAAATACGTTTTAGTTGCTAGAATCAAAGATTGGAAAATGAACTTAGAAAACAATAAGAGAAATGCCATTGCCTTCTATAAAATGGCGTATGAAGGAAATCCACAACAGGCAATTGCGGACTTTGTTGGCCAAGAGTACATTCAACACAATCCTGATGTGGGGGATGGAACCCAAGGTTTTATTGATTATTTTGAACAAATGCAACAGGAATATCCCGAAAAATCAATTGAGTTCGTACGTTGTATCGCCGAAGGTAATCTAGTTGCTTTGCATACCCACCAAATATGGCCCGGGAATGATCAATACGTAACGATGGACTTTTTCAGGTTCGATAAAAACGGAAAAATTTGCGAGCATTGGGATGCCATACAACAGATTCCCAAAACCGCTGCCAATCCCAACACCATGTATTGACCTATATTAGTTGTCTACAGAGACAGGCAACGCGAAATGAACGGTATTCGTAATTCCGCATTCAAGTAGCGGTACTTTTTCTATTATTGGTTTTTAAAATAGGTCGTTCCACTGTTTTGGAAAGCAGCGCACCAGATTTTGTGAAAACCATTTTTTAGTTTTTGCCAAACTTTTTTGAAAGGATTATATGCCGAAACCAATACATAGCAACTACAAAGAAATGGTGCCAATCATTACAAACTAAAATGAAGATTGAAAAAGCCCTACCGACCGACGCCAAAACACTCACAGAGTTGACCATGCGCTCAAAAGCGCATTGGGGATACCCTCCCGAGCAAATTCTTGCTTGGAAAGAAGAATTGACTATTACACCAACGTACATTTCCCAAAACAAGGTGTTTAAACTAAGCAAAGCTTCCGAAATCATCGGTTTTTACACCTACAAACCAATAACCCGCCGTATTCTTAAACTAAACTTCCTTTTCGTAGAACCCGCCTATATTGGTCAAGGTCATGGAAGCGTGTTGTTATCCGATTTTATGTCCCGTATAGAGCCAAGCAATTATCAAAAAGTAATTCTTGATGCAGACCCAAATGCCGAAGCATTCTACAAGAAACACGGTTTTAAGGTGGTTGGAAAGCTCCCTAGTTCAATCAAAGACCGGTTTTTGCCTATCATGGAAAAAGAAATCCGGCGAAATACACCTAAATTGTAACATTCGTAAAACAAAACCATCTTTACTCCCAAAGTAGGAAAATGAAAAATACCCTTTACATACTTTGTTTCTTATCTATCGTGTCGTTGTTCGGACAATCAAAAGTTGATTATTTGAAACAGCATCGCTACGACTTACACCAGACCAATTTCCATTTTCCGCAAAAGAGTATGAAGCTAGTCGGTTTTGGTGCGTACCATGGGAGTGCAAAAACAGAGGATACAGAATTGTTGCTTCTAAGATCCCTTTTAAAAAACAAAAGTGTTCAATATTACCTGCCAGAAACAGATTTTAGTATTGGCCATTTTTTCAACGAGTACCTGCAAACGGGCGATACACTGCTATTAAAAGATTTGGTCACCCATTATGGAACAAGGGTTCCCCAAGACAGAAGTATCGAAACCTATTCAAAATGGATCGCCCTTAAAAATTTGAACGATTCCCTCCCTCAAAAGGATAGATTACAGGTCGTAGGCATTGACTTATTGGTGAGTTACAAGTATGTCTCCAAACACTTACTACAACTGCTTAGCCCCAAGGATGCCCCTACCAAAGCGCTGAGCGATTTACAGCGGATGATTGCCGTGGATACGACCGATTATTCCATTCAATATGATAGCTACGCCAAAAACATCCTCAAAAAACTGCTAAAGGACCTACGGCAACACCAAGCGCATTACAAGATTTCCCTGGCAAGAAAAAAAGAGTTTGATCATTTGGTCAAGAACATTCGGGTAACCTTTGAAGACTTCAACCGTGCCAGGGAACCCACAATTTATGAGAACTACCTCACACTTTCAAAGTGGTATAATTTCAAGGACAAACCGCAGTTTCTGCGAATGGGGTTTGCCCATTTGGCAAAATCAAGGGAAGGAACCGATGGATATCCCTATTTTTTTACACGTTTGATCGAAAACAAGATATATACCGAAGAAGAGGTCATTTCCGTCATAGGCTATCTAACGAACAGCAGGGTCGTATGGGATGAAAAGTACGATGCCCAAGGCAATTATAGCGGTTTTACCACAGAAGGAGGTTTTGGAATCGGAGATTATGATAAAGAGTATTTTAGAGGTATACAGCACCTTAAAGACACCAAATTATCCGATCAAACCCTCTACAGGCTCAATACCTTGAAATCGCCCTATAGAAAAGCCGAGCCCGACTTGATAGAGATTGTAATGGAGGATGAAGCTTCCAATGGCGCAGCGGTAAAGGGAATGGCTACCACCCATTTCATAGATTATGCAGTGCTCATTTCAGATTCTAAGGCAAGTACACCAATCTTTGAAATAAAGTAATATTTAAAAACAGGCAATTTAAATGAAGGTTAAATTGGTCAAAACACATAAAATATTAAGAGGTCTTGTCTTTTTTCTTCTCTTGTGCAGCAGTTGCAACGAACCGAAGGACAGAGAGACCATTACCATAGCTGCCGCTGCCAACATGCAATTTGTCTTGGAAGAATTAACACAAAAATTCACTGAAGATACCGGAATACCTTGCCATCTTGTTATCGGCTCCTCAGGCAAACTGACCGCCCAAATTGTAGAGGGTGCGCCCTATGACATCTTTGTATCGGCGAATATGAAGTACCCCAAAGAAATTGCAGCGAATGGTCTTGCCTTAACGGTGCCGGAAGTATACGCCTATGGAAGAATGGTTTTATGGACCTTGGATTCGAGCATTCGGCCAGATATCGAACAACTGGAAGATGATGCTGTGACACATATAGCCATCGCAAACCCACGAACGGCACCTTACGGACGGGCGGCAACTGAAATATTAGAGCAGTACAACTTGTATGATTCATTGAAACCTAAATTGGTCTACGGCGAAAGTATCTCACAAACCAACCAATTCATTTCATCTGGAGCGGCCGAAATCGGTTTTACCGCCATGTCCGTCGTACTTTCGTCAGAAATGAAAGGCAAGGGTCAATGGACCCAAATTGATACAAAATTATATTCCCCTATCGCCCAAGGCATTGTTGTACTTAAAGGCCCAAAAACAAATAAGGAGCATGCAAAAGCCTTCCATACCTTTATTTTTTCCAAAGAGGCCCAAAAAATACTTTCAAATTTCGGATATTCGATAGATGAATAGACTTCAGGGCGATATTGTACAAATTGAGACCAACGGTCACCTCTCAATTGTTTCTGTCCTAGTTTCGGAAGCGGTCTTGTTAAAAGCCATCGTGGTCGAAACACCAACTACGGCGCCTTATTTAAAAGAAGGAAATACGATTGCCGTTTTATTCAAGGAGACAGAAGTAATTGTCGGCATCGGCCCGGTAGATGGTATGAGCCTACAGAATAAAATACCTTGTATCATTTCACAAATTGAAAAAGGAGCTTTGCTTAGTAAACTAGCCCTCAAAACCGGACAAGCAGCTATAACGGCCATTATTAGCTCCAAAGCCGTGACCCAATTGAATTTAACTGCGAATTCTAAGGTGAGTGCCATGATTAAGTTAAACGAGATGATGTTAGCCGAGCTATGAATTGGGAACCGCTACTTTTAACGTTAAAACTTGCTGGGGTTACTACCCTGCTACTTTTAGTGCTCTCTATTCCCTTGGCATCCTGGTTGGCTACTACCAAATCGCGTTTTAAACCAGTGATGGAAACACTCGTAAGTATGCCCTTGGTGCTCCCACCAACAGTATTAGGCTTCTATTTTTTAATTGTTTTTAGTCCAAACAATGCCTTTGGAAATTGGTTAGATGAATGGTTGGGCCTTAAATTGATTTTTTCTTTTTCAGGCTTGGTTGTCGCGTCGATCATCTACAGTCTTCCTTTTATGGTGCATCCTATTCAAGCCGGGTTGTCCAGTATTTCACCATCCTTAAAGGAAGCCGCTTATGTAATGGGCAAGTCAAAACTAACTACCTTGATAAAAGTATTACTACCAACCATCAAACCCTCACTCTTAACAGGAATCGTATTGGCATTCGCTCATACGGTAGGTGAGTTCGGAGTGGTGCTGATGATCGGGGGAAATATTCCTGGAAAAACGAAAGTTGCTTCCATTGCAATTTATGACGAAGTAGAAGCGCTAAACTACGCTGGGGCAAATTTTTATTCAACCGTACTCTTTGTAATTACATTTTGTATCCTCCTAGCCGTTTACCTGATCAATGGAGGCTATCTAAAACGTTTTTGGAAATGATAGCACTTCGGATACAGAAAAAACTAGATGGTCCCAATGGGGACATGCTGCTTGACTTGGACATACAAATTCAAAAAGGACAGTTCGTAACCCTTTATGGAGCATCGGGTGCGGGAAAAACCTCAACCTTACGCATCCTCTCGGGCTTGCTGCAAGCTGAAAAGGGGAAGATAGAAGTGAATGGCACAACTTGGTTCGATTCGGCGACCAAGGTGAACAAGAAACCGCAAACACGAAACATCGGATACGTTTTTCAAGACTATGCGCTTTTCCCAACCATGACAGTTGAAGAGAATCTCCTTTTCGGACTGCCCAAAAAAGGCGACCAAAAAGAAGTTACTACACTATTGGAAATGATGGAGCTGGTTGATTTGAAAGACCGTAAACCAACGACTCTTTCCGGAGGGCAAAAACAGCGTGTGGCGCTTGCAAGGGCCCTTGTACAAAAACCAGCCGTGTTATTGCTTGATGAACCCTTATCGGCTTTAGACATGAAAATTCGTTTAAAGCTACAGGACTACCTCCTGAAGGTTCATAAAACATATGAACTCACCACCATTCTGATCAGCCATGATATTGGAGAAATCTACAGGCTTTCAAATCAGGTATTTGTGTTGGAAAATGGGAAAGTAATTAAAAGCGGTACTCCTTCCGAAGTATTTTTGAACGATACCATAAGCGGGAAATTTAAGTTCAAGGGAGAAGTTTTAAAGATTGAAAAAGACGAGGTGGTTTATCTTGTGACCGTATTGATACAAAACGAAGTAGTAAAGGTAATCGCCGCGGCATCTGAGATAAAACGGCTTACTATTGGCGACCGGGTGATTGTAGCCTCCAAAGCGTTTAACCCTGTGATTTATAAAATAGAGTAGGCATTTATTTAATAAAAAAGGGCCCTATTGGCCCTTCTTATTACATTCCTTATTGCTTCTTATTTTGCAACGTTTACGGCTCGTGTTTCACGAATGACCGTAACTTTCACCTGCCCAGGGTACGTCATATCCGTTTGAATTTTTTGTGAAATCTCAAACGATAGTTCTGCCGCCTTATCATCACTTACTTTTTCGCTTTCGACGATGACACGAAGTTCTCTACCTGCTTGAATCGCATAGGCTTTCTGTACCCCGCTAAAGCCAAAGGCAATTTCTTCCAAATCTTTCAACCTTTGAATATAAGAATCCAATACCTGACGTCTTGCGCCAGGCCTTGCACCACTAATTGCATCACAAACCTGAACAATCGGCGAAATAAGTGTTTTCATTTCAATCTCGTCATGGTGGGCTCCTATTGCATTACAGACATCGGGTTTTTCACCAAACTTCTCTGCCCATTGCATTCCCAGAATTGCATGTGGTGTTTCTACCTCAGCTTCCGTATTTGGCACTTTTCCAATATCATGCAGTAGTCCGGCCCGCTTTGCAATCTTCGGATTCAACCCTAGCTCGGCGGCCATTACCCCACAGAGTTTGGCAACCTCTCGGGAGTGTTGCAAGAGGTTTTGTCCATAAGAAGAACGGTATTTCATTCGACCAACGGCTCTTATCAGTTCGGGATGTAATCCGTGAATACCCAAATCAATGACGGTTCGTTTCCCCACCTCAACAATTTCTTGTTCTATTTGTTTTTCGGTCTTTCGTACGATTTCCTCAATACGCGCAGGGTGTATTCTACCATCGGTCACAAGTTTGTGCAGTGACAGGCGCGCCACTTCTCGCCGAACGGAATCAAAACAGGATAGAATAATGGCCTCCGGGGTATCGTCTACAATGATTTCAACACCCGTGGCGGCTTCCAAAGCTCGTATATTACGACCTTCGCGTCCAATGATACGCCCTTTTACATCATCAGATTCGAGATTGAATACCGATACACAGTTTTCAACGGCTTCTTCTGTACCGATTCGTTGAATGGTATTCACCACGATTTTTCTGGCTTCCTGCTCGGCAGTAAGTTTTGCTTCTTCTAAGGTTCCTTGAATAAAGGCCATGGCATCGGTTCTTGCCGTTTCTTTTAAAGACTCCATCAACTGTGTCTTAGCATCCTCGGCCGACATTCCGGAAATCACTTCCAACTGCTGTACCTTGCTCTTGTGCAGCTTGTCGAGTTCGGACTGTTTTTTTTCCAAAAAATCGGTGCGATGTTCAAGATCTTTCCGTTTGGAATCTAACTGATCGTTCAACTTTTTGGTTCTGGCTAGTTCATTGCTTACTTGTGATTCTTTGTCACGGGTTCGCTTTTCGGCCTCGTTCATTTTTTTATCCTTCCCGATAATCACCTTTTCATGCTCTGCCTTCAGCTCTAAAAATTTTTCCTTGGCCTGAAAAATTTTATCTTTCTTAATATTCTCTCCTTCGGTCTTGGCATTCTTAAGAATACTTTCTGCTTCTTTCTTCGCATTGGCGGTTGTTTTGGAGGCTTTTCCCTTCTCCATAAACTTTGCGATTACAAAACCCACTACAAGTCCTATAACAACCCCGATTATAATTGATGTACTATCCATTTTTTTAGCTATTAAATGTTTTGTCCGAACAATACGCACAGACTTCGCGTTTCCGCGGCATGCATTCGACCGGCCCCAAGGCGAGGGCAAAAATTGGCCTATAAAAAAAGCCCACATCAGAGAAGTTTTGTACAAACTCCAATAAACAGGTTTAGGGCTAACAGACCGGTCAAGGGTCCTTGTACGAGCAAGGCATGCTTTTACGATCTAAACTCACCCTTTTTAAACTTAATTAACGTTGAGTTTGTCAAAAGATAATACCAATGTGGGCAGTAACTTTGATTTATTTTAAAGAACGTTTACTT
>CALIIC010000037.1 GCA_938020445.1 uncultured Flavobacteriaceae bacterium
ACCGTAACTCCCTCTACCGCTTGGGGTGCAGCCGATTGCGATAGCGATGGTTCTACCAATGGAGAGGAAGTTTCCAACGGTACCGATCCGCTGAACGAAGATACAGATGGCGATGGGGTCACCGATGGTCAAGAGGATACCGATAATACCGATCCGTTGGATCCATGTGCCTTTATCCTAGCGAATGCCACAGTTGCGCCTTCCGCTGCATGGAACGCGGCAGATTGCGATAGCGACGGGGTTTCAAATGCCCAGGAAGTTACAGATGGTACCGATCCATTAAATGGTTGTCAATCAATTGGTGGAACTCCTCCAACAGGTGTCGTATGTGATACCGATGGGGATGGTATTTTGGATGATCAAGAACTATTGGATGGTACTGATCCAAACGATGATTGTGATTCCGTTGGCGGTACTCCTTTACCGTCAAGCGATTGTGACAACGATGGCCTAACCAATGAAGAAGAAGCTACCTTGGGTACAGACCCTAATAATTCAGATTCTGATGGCGACGGTATATTAGATGGCCAAGAAGTAACAGATGGTACAGACCCATTAGACGATTGTGACTCTAACGGTGGTACACCACTACTCTCAAGCGATTGTGACAACGATGGCCTAACCAACGAGGAGGAAGCTACCTTAGGTACCGATCCAGAAATGGAGGATACCGATGGGGATGGCATTTTAGACGGTCAGGAAACGATAGACGGTACCAACCCTTTGAACGGTTGTGATTCCAAAGGAGGAACTCCGCCAAATGGTCTTTCCTGTGATATAGAAATCGAAAGTGACTTGGTTAGTCCTGCCAATAATGATGGTATTTTTCAAATAAACTTTATAGAATTGTTCCCGAACAATACAGTGAAAATATACAACAGATGGGGAGTTTTGGTATTTGAAACCAACGCTTATGATAATAATTCAAATGCTTTTCGAGGTATTTCCAATGGGAGGGCAACCATTCAAAAGAATGAGGAACTTCCTGTGGGTGTCTATTTTTATGTGATAGAATATATAAATAACGACGAAGTCAAGACCAAATCAGGTTACCTATATATCAACCGCTAAGTATAACAGCGCTCCCAAAACCTAGTAGTATGAAAAAAGTGATTTTGATTTTATTGGCCTTTATCAGTTTCAGCCAACTAAAAGCCCAACAAGATGCACAGTACACCCAATATATGTATAATACTATTTCGGTAAACCCTGCATATGCAGGCTCACGGGGTTTACTTAGTGTTACTGGTCTTCATCGTTCCCAATGGGTGGGACTTGATGGAGCTCCCAATACGCAAACACTGAACATACATTCTCCGATTACAGGCAGGGTCGGTCTTGGGGTGTCCATTGTGAATGACGAAATTGGAAATGGTACCAATCAAGATACTTATTTTGACGGCGTATTCTCCTATACCATTCCCACTTCTACTACAGGAAAATTATCTTTTGGAATTAAAGCAGGCGGTCATTTGCTTAACATCGACTTTAATAAGCTTGTAAACTATAACAACGAAGCAAACGCGCTCACCGGAGATGGAATCGACAAAAAATTCGCGCCCAACTTTGGCGCCGGCATTTACTATCATACCAATACTTTTTACGCTGGGTTGTCGGTTCCGAACTTTTTAAAAACCGAACATTTCGACGATGCTGCCAGCGCAAATTCGTTTTTAGCTCAAGAACGTCTTAATTTCTATTTCATCACAGGATATGTTTTTGACATCAACCCTAATCTAAAGCTAAAACCAGCGGCACTTATAAAAGCCGCGAGCGGTGCACCATTGCAATTAGACATCTCCGCAAATGCATTGATTAACCAACGATTTACGCTAGGCGTTGCTTACAGATGGGATGCAGCGCTAAGTGCTTTATTCGCCTTTCAAATAACTGATCAACTTATGATCGGTCTTGCTTATGATCGAGAAGTAACAGAATTAGGAAACACCTCTTTTAATGACGGTTCCTTTGAAATTATGTTACGTTATGAATTTTTGACCCGTTATAAAAAAGTCATAACACCACGGTTCTTTTGATTCGCCTTTAAAGCTATTTCAAAAAGAGGCATTTTTTTGCCCAAAGTGTGGTAATTTTGCAGAAAAGCAAAGCAAACACATGCGTAAACACTTTCGCAAAATTGCCAAAATATCCTTGGTTTTAGTATACTTGGTCATCGCAGCAGGCGCCATTGTACGTATGACCGGGAGTGGAATGGGCTGCCCCGACTGGCCAAAATGCTTTGGCTATTACATCCCCCCTACCGAAGCCTCTCAATTGGCCTGGCAAGCGGACCATTTCTATGAGAAAGGGCAGGTCATTATAGTCGACGAATCGCTCAGAGTTGCAAAGCAGGATTTTAATACATCGGAAACATACGCTGAAACGCATTGGGAGCCCTATACCAAACATGCCTATGCCCTGTTCAATCCCTGGCATACTTGGATTGAATTTATAAACCGACTTTTTGGTGCCCTGGCCGGCCTTGCAACAGTCTTTTTGGCCGTTGCCTCATTTGGGTATTGGAAACGAAAAAGAACCATCCCTATTCTATCGGTTCTTACGGTATTTGCAATGGGATTTCAGGCGTGGTTAGGTGCTACAGTGGTATACTCCGTTTTAGAACCAGCAAAAATTACCATTCATATGGTAATGGCCTTGGTCATTGTTGCCATGCTATTATTCCTTATCCAGGAAACAAAAGAAAGCGCACAACAACTAAAATTCAATAAGACCATCTATAGATTACTCTTATTGGCGGCAATCATAAGTCTGGTGCAGATTGTGTTGGGCACTCAAGTGCGCCAATTCATAGACCATCAAATAGATTTGGTCGGCACCTCCGAAAAGCATCTCTGGTTGCAAGACCCTACGATTGTATTCTATGTACATAGGTCGTTCTCCATATTGGTCGTAATGCTGAACGTATTTATAGGATATAAAATAATCAACGAGGCCCTAGGCTACCAAAAAATCAAATGGGTACTGGGTCTCATTCTTCTAGAAATAGTTAGTGGTATGGCCATGAATTATTTAGATTTCCCGTTTTCATCACAACCCATTCATCTGATCCTAGCATCTTTCTTATTCGGAACACAGTTTTATTTGGTATTGGAAGTATTAAATGCAAAAAGAAGTCCCAAAACTTTGTAACTTTGCCCTCACCTTAAAATGAGGCGATGATTTATAAGATCAGGATAATTTTGGATGCGGAAGAAGATATCTTCAGGGATATTGAAATTGCTGCCGACAACAGTTTGGAAGAGCTTCATAATGCGGTATCCCAGGCATTTGGCTTTCTTGGGAACGAGATGGCCTCTTTCTACACCTGTGATGACCAATGGAACCAAGACGAAGAAATTGCACTGTTCGACATGAGTGAAAATGGAGGAAAGGTGCGTCTTATGAACGAGACCTTTATCGAGGACATTATGAGCGAAACCAATCCCAAGCTCATTTATGTCTACGATTTTTTAAACATGTGGACCTTTTTCGTTGAACTGGCCGATATTGTTGAGAAGGAGAACGGGCGTTCTTATCCAAATCTGCTATTTAGCTTTGGTGAATTGCCAGAATCACCTCCAGAGAAAAAGTTCGAAGCAGATCCAAGTTTCGATTTTGACGATACCTTTGAAAATTATGACGACCTCGATTTTGATGAAAACTGGAACTAGGTTTTCAAAAATCTTGCATTAACCTTTAATGATTACCACTATACATGATCAATCTTTATTCTACTCAAATAGAAAGTATCGCCCTGCACCGGGTAGGGAACAAGAATAAAAGTGAAGGCATCTTTTTGTCCGCGGAACCTTTTTCCTTAAATGATGAAACTACCGGGCTTTTAAAAGAATATTTTTTCAAACCGTTTAGAGAGAAAGAGGAAAGTTATTTCAGGCTTGCCAATGAAGTTGATGTTGAATTCAATACCCTCTATAAAATTGCGACGGAAATTTTTGAAGATCCGGGCACCCTGCATAGCAATTCAAAAAAAATCGCTACCCATTTGTTCGAACAGTCGAACCACCCACATATTAAGAGCGGGGAGGTATATGTAACGCATCTAACGGGAGTGATGCTCGATAATGTAAAGGTAGATGCAGTCGGTATTTTCAAAAGTGAGCTTAAGCACGATTTCTTACAATTTCAGGAAAAAGGCAGTAACCTCGAAATTTTGGTGCAACAAGGAATCAACGTAAACAAACTTGATAAAGGTTGCCTTATTTTCAATGTAAACAAAGAGGAAGGTTATAAGGTCTTATCGGTAGATAGCAACCGTTATGACACCAAATATTGGTTAGAAGACTTTTTGGAAGTAGATGTGTTGGCAGATGAAAATTTTTACACCAAAAACTACCTGAAATTCTGTCAAAACTTTGCCAAGGATGTGGTCTTACCTGCGGAGGACAAGCAGCAAGAAGTCTTGTTCATGAACCGAGCGGTGAATCATTTCGCGAAGAATGACGAATTTGAGGAGACCAGTTTCATGAACGAGGTTATCGAAAACCCGGAGCTGATTCCCGAATTCAAACACTACAAGGTGGAAAAAGGGCCTAAATATAGTATTGAAGACGTATCGAATTTTGATATTGCCAACAAGGCCGTTTCCGATGCGAGACGAAAAATAAAAAACGTCATCAATTTAGATACCAACATCCAAATAAAAATGGATTTCATCAACCCTGAATCGGCAGAGAAGTTTGTGGAGAAAGGATGGGACGAAGAACGCCAGATGTATTACTACTTGGTGTATTTCAACAAAGAGGAGAAAAGCTAAATTATATATCACAAAATCTTAAATGTAAATCCCAAAATCCAACAAAACATTCGCGGATTTTGGGATTTCCTTGTTGGTTTTTGGGGTGGGATTTATGTACTTTTGCAGCTGCTTACGGGCAGACTTCATTTAAATATTAAAAATAGTAAGTATGAGCAATTTCGATGTTATTGTTTTAGGAAGCGGACCAGGAGGATACGTTACCGCAATTAGAGCTTCACAGTTGGGTCTAAAGACCGCTATCGTTGAAAAAGAAAGTCTCGGAGGGGTCTGTCTTAACTGGGGCTGTATTCCAACGAAAGCACTTCTTAAGTCTGCTCAAGTATTTGAATATTTGAAACATGCAGAGGAATATGGTCTAAAAGCCGAGGGGGTCGACAAAGACTTTAATGCGGTTGTAAAACGCAGTCGTTCCGTGGCCGATGGGATGAGCAAAGGTGTTCAATTTCTAATGAAAAAAAATAAAATCGAGGTCCTTAATGGATATGGTACCTTAAAAACCGGAAAAAAAATATCGGTCAAAGCGGAAGACGGTTCAGAGACCGAGCATAGTGCGGATCATATCATCATTGCTACTGGGGCCAGAAGTCGTGAACTTCCCAGCTTGCCCCAAGATGGCAAAAAAATCATCGGGTACCGACAAGCAATGACCTTAGAGGCCCAACCTAAAAAAATGGTCGTTGTAGGTAGTGGAGCTATCGGCATCGAGTTTGCCTATTTCTACAATGCCATGGGCACCGAGGTAACCGTTGTTGAGTATTTACCACATATTGTGCCTGTAGAGGACGAGGATGTATCAAAACAATTGGAGCGTAGCTTTAAGAAAACAGGAATCAAGATCAAAACCTCCTCCGAGGTGACCAAAGTAGATACCTCGGGTGAAGGTGTGAAGGTATTTGTAAAAACCAGTAAGGGGGAAGAAATTTTAGAGGCCGATATCGTACTTTCTGCCGTTGGTATCAAATCGAACATAGAAAATATAGGCTTGGAAGCTGTTGGTATTGCCACAGATAGGGACAAGATCATGGTAAATGATTACTACCAGACCAACATTCCTGGTTATTATGCCATCGGTGACGTTACACCGGGTCAAGCATTGGCGCATGTAGCTTCAGCAGAGGGCATTCTTTGTGTTGAAAAAATAGCAGGAATGCACGTTGAACCGTTGGATTACGGAAACATTCCCGGATGTACGTACTGTATGCCCGAAGTTGCATCTGTTGGATTGACCGAAAAACAAGCCAAAGAAAAAGGATACGATATCAAGGTAGGAAAATTTCCATTTTCCGCCAGTGGCAAAGCAAAAGCTTCTGGCGCATCGGATGGCTTTGTGAAAGTAATTTTTGATGCAAAATACGGTGAATGGCTGGGATGCCATATGATCGGCGTAGGCGTAACCGATATGATCGCGGAAGCGGTTGTAGCGCGAAAACTTGAAACAACCGGTCATGAGGTCTTAAAGGCCGTACACCCGCACCCTACGATGAGTGAAGCAGTGATGGAAGCAGTAGCAGACGCATATGACGAAGTGATTCACCTCTAATATGAAAGTTACCAATCGAAGTCTACATAGAGATGTTGCTTATTTCTATATTGGGCTTATCATAGCATTCTCTTTTTCAGGAATTATCCTGAATCATCGGCAAGATTGGTACCCGATGGACTATAGTTATGAATCAAAAGAAGTTCAACTTGCTATTCCCACCGAGGCTGCCGAACTAGATTCGGAAACCTATCTAAGGAAAGCTTCAGAAAAATGGGAACTGAGCGATGCATATGATGGCCATAGAATACGTGGTAACGAGCTTCGCGTCTTTTATAAGGACAACATCATTTTAGATGCCAACATTGAAACTGGAGCGGCAGTGTTGGAATACAAAAGAAAAGTGCCACTGTTAGGGCATACCATGACCTTGCATAAATCGACCAATAATTTTTGGATTTGGTATTCGGACATTTTCGGGGTCGCCATGCTGACCATTGCAGTTACGGGGATGCTCATCACAAAAGGCAGCAATAGTTTTAAAAAACGCGGTTGGAAATTGGCCTTGGCCGGTTTAATTTTTCCGCTCCTATTTTTAATTTTATTCCCATAAGTCATATGCTACCATTGTTACGAATTACAGCAATTCTAGAAGGCATCTCGTACTTGGCACTTTTTGCGATCACCATGCCCCTAAAGTATATGGCCGATTTACCCTTGCCAAATAAATACGTGGGCTATGCCCATGGCGGGCTGTTTATTGCCTACCTGGTATTGGTACTCGTTTTTTGCATCATGAAAAAATGGGGATTCAAAAAAATGTTCATTCTAGGGCTGGCTTCCCTTCTACCCTTTGCCACCTTCTATGTAGATAAAAAGTACCTCTCAAAGGCCGCTTTGAAAGAGGCCCTCTAAAAACCCTGAAATCAGGGATATCAAGGCCATCTTTTACTTCGATATTTGTATTCTAAATCTCGAACCTATGTTTGTTTATAGCGTAACCGATCATTACGACTTGGTCGGTACAAAGGAACTACCGACCCAATGTCCCGATTGCAAGAACAGCAATTGCTTGGAACTGCGTTTTTATCAGAAAAGAATTGAAACCCCTTACTCTAAAAAGATTTCCAAAAAGGTAAGCGGAATACTCTACTGCAGCTACACCCAAACCGAAATCTCTCCCGTATTGTGGACCCCCGAGATCGAACAGTATTTTGAGACCGAAAAACGAAAATTAAAACTGAAACCGAGTGGTTTGAAATTTTCCAAATGGTTTTATATCGTACTCTTTATTCCCTTGATTCTTATTGGCGGTGCCATTATTTATACCCAATGGGAGAGCCAACAATATGCCGATCAAAACGCTCGTATTGAGCAGGTAAGCACTGGGAACAAAGTAGGCGTTATGATGAGTCTGATCCAAAATCATCAAACCCAGGCCACTGGCAATACCTGGTTATTGGTAACAAATATAAAGGCGGACACCGTTTGGTTAAAAGCCCATAAAGATTTCAACAACCAACAAGATTTTGATTTTGACCTTTCAACGGACCACTTTAATGGCGAAACCTTCAAGGCTTCCCTTCCGTTGTTCAAAAAGCGCACCTTGGCCGGATTCGACTATACCGACCAACGGTTTTCAGGCTATATTATGGATATTGAAAAAAACTGAAGTATGGATAATATGTATACAGGAAAATCTTCCAAAAACCCGAACAAACCACTTATAGGAGGGTTGCTCCTTGGAATAGGCTTTATAGCATTCGCAGTGTTTCTATACATAGACCTTGCCGCATGGGAAACCAGCACAGAAGAAAAGCGCATGAACGCCATTCTATGGGCATTGTACGATTTGGGCGGTAAATGGTTGGTTAGCGGTGTCTTTTCGCTCTTGGGTCTGTTCATGATTTGGAACGGCGCCAAAAAAACCAAGGAGCTTAAGCGCATTAAGAATGGGGCGCACCAATAAACCTCAACCGTATGTTCCCAAAAGATCTGAAAAGGAAATTACATGCTATTGCGATGCAAGTGGTTTAAATCTGCCGCATCTAGGAACCGAAGTTAAATAAAACTCCGTATCGCCAAATCGTAGCTCTGTAGACCAAAACCCAAGATAACCCCTTTGGCCCCAGATGATATGTAGGAAACATGCCTAAATTCCTCTCGCTTATGGGTGTTGGAAATATGCACTTCCACAACAGGTGTTTCAACCGCTTTTACTGCATCTCCAATCCCGACCGACGTATGTGTATACGAGGCGGCATTCAAAACAATCCCATCGTACGAAAAACCAACCTCCTGGATCTTGTCAATAAGTTCCCCTTCGATATTGGATTGAAAATATTCCAAATGCACTCCTTCGAATTTAGCTTTCAAAACCGCTAAATACTCCTCAAAAGTTTGCTTTCCATAGACTTCGGGTTCCCTCTTACCTAAAAGATTCAGATTGGGGCCGTTTATTATAATCAGCTTCATTTAATAGATAATTCTTGTTACAACCCTTTCGAACATCTTAAACATACTCGATATATCGAAGCTTGGAACAAAGGTTGTTCGTTAATTCAGCAGATAAAAGTAGGGAATTGTTTCTCATTATAAAAGGTACGGGGCCTTTCAAGAAAAGTCACCTCCCCATTTTGGGATACAAAAGCATTCCAAAAGCAAGTACCTTTTAGTAATTTTTTTTTGGCGCGATCGTATAACGAACTCCCATGGTAATGGTGGCCCATTGCGCCTCATCAAGGGTAACCCCCGTATAGGAGAAATTCAGCTGCGTTTGCGGTCCCATTAAAAACCCTAACTGAGGCCTATAAAATAACCCGCCATCATTTCCTTCATTGATTCCTAGGGCTTGCCCGATATCACCTCCAATAAAAAAAGAATTTGAAGGCCAAATACGCAAGGCGACACCAAGTGGGATAAATTGAACATTCGGAAAATCATTCGCCACCGTCTCTTCGCGGTACTTTTCTGGGAATCCGTTTAGGAAACCGGCCGTCACCCCTAGATCTATAACTTCCCCCAAAGGCCAAACATATCCAACCTCAGCACCTATAACGACCCCGACCCTATCATTAAAATCACCAATAGGTATACCGCCTTGTATGCCTATTTTAAAACCTTTTTGAGCCTGTAATGCCGTGCCTATGAGCACAAAAAAAATAACAAGTATTCGTTGTTTCATGAGTGGTTGGGTTTGGTTGTATTCTGGATAAAACTAATACCTCACCCGCTTTCCTAGGAATTTTTGTTGCCAAATAGCCAAAAAGGGTGGTAGCAGGCCATTTTTCACCTACTACCACCCTAAAATGTACACATTTAAATTCCTTTAAAGGTGTATTGAGAATGATCGGTCTTTTTATTCAGCTACCAGTCGTTATTAAAAAAAGTAACTGGCACC
The DNA here is from genome assembly GCA_938020445.1 of uncultured Flavobacteriaceae bacterium. Taxonomy (GTDB): domain Bacteria; phylum Bacteroidota; class Bacteroidia; order Flavobacteriales; family Flavobacteriaceae; genus Pelagihabitans. The sequence goes on from CALIIC010000037.1 coordinate 9,658, forward strand.
TGCTTGAAACAGCCCATTTTTTGTATCGGTATCCTTGATGACCTTGCTCAGTCCTATACTAAAGCGCGCTTGAAAATAAAGCTGCTGGTTTAAACGATATCCGGCTCCTAAATTAAGCCCTAGATGCAGCGTTTTTGTATCTACCGTGGGTGCCGTATCCTGAATGAAAAAATCTTCCCCATTATCAGAAAGCAGTACCCCTAATTGCGGACCTACTTCTACCGCAATTTCATCAGTAATATGATATTTCCCCATAATCGGAATATGAAAATAGACAAGTTTCAAATTACCGGGTCCCAAATCGGCCCCTTGAAAAGAAAGAATTGCTTCAGGTTGAAAATAAAGCGCATCGGTAAGTTGAAATTCGGCAAGCCCTCCGACATAAAAACCCCCTCGTGGTGTAATATCTACATAATCACGTCCTAAAAAAGTGGAAACGTTGATTCCTGCTTTTGCTCCAAATAGGAGTCCGCCATCCGATTGCGCCCACAAAAAGTGCCCTGCGCTCATAAAACATAGCGCTCCTAAAAGTAATCTCTTCATATTAGTGTATTTAGTGTGAACCGATTTAAATTTTTCTTTGCCTACTCTTTTTACAATCCTACTTAGAAAATGCTAAATTTTATGGCACGAGTATACCAAAAATTCAGCATCAATACCGTAAACTAGTTTTAATATCAAGTGTATTCAATATCTATAAATCTATTCATTAGTTTGTTGACCAAAGTTCTAAAAAAACCCTTAAAGAACCATGTATGAATGCTAATTGGTCAAAAAAAAAGCGATACCTAGGTATCGCTTTTTCTATTTCTTATCATTTTTTAGAAATAATAGATGGCGCCCACTTGAAAGGTGGCGTTGTATGCTTTAACATTCTCAATGACTTTAACAAAACCGAAGTTAAAACGGGCTTGTAGATAAATTTCATCCGTTATAACATACCCTCCTCCTAGGCCGATACCTACGTCAATCGTATTCGTATTCACAAAAATACTTTCCAAGTTATCGGAGAGCAAAATACCAATTTGGGGACCAAATTCCGCAGCAATCTGATCTGTTATATAATATTTGCCCATTAACGGGATATTCATATAGAATAACCGAATATTGTCTGCTCCGCCGGCCGTACCCTGCAATGAAAACAGCAGTTCAGGTGCAAAATAAATTTCATCCATAATGGGTAACTCTACCGCACCTCCCAATTGAAAACCGGCAGCTGGGGTGTTATCGACCAAACCTTTCCCTACCAAATCGGTCAACATTAAGCTTGCTTTGGCACCGTATCGCAAATCACCACTTCCTTTCATCGAGGTGGTTCCTTGTATAACCTGTGCATGGGTGTACTGAATTCCGAAAAAAACAGCTACGGCAACTAAAAGTAATTTTTTCATGTGAAGAAGTATATTTTGGAATATATACGTAGCAAACCAAATTTGGGCCTACATCTTATAAAAAATAAACGGCACCAATGCTCAATGTAGAGGTCCTGACCTTTAAAGAATCTTTCAAAGGGCCGTCATACCGATTCGTAAGTTCAAATGAATACCGTATTTGGGCAGAAATTGATCTTGTAATCTCAAAGCCAGCGCCCAAGCAAAAATCGATCCCGGTTGTTCGTAAGACCGAATCAAGATTACCACTGCCCCCGGCAACATCCGCAATATCGCCCAACACTTCTTTAATCCCTTTAGCATTGCTTGAGAAACTAATCTGGGGCCCCGCAATGGCATACAGGCGAGGGAATACTTCATATTTTGCTTGTATGGGAAAGTAAAAAAAAGCAAGATCTGCAGCATTCCCATAGTTCAGTTCCGCTTGAACCCTGAAATAATCGGAAATACCTACATCCCCAACTACCCCCAAATAAAAACCATAATTATTCACATCGTCTAGTTCTTCAATAGTAACACCTACCACAGAAAAATCAGTATTGGCATTCGCGTTTAGCAGTCCTCCGGTAACGCCTAATTTCACAGTTTGTGCTGAGAGGCCACAGCTTAGCATTCCTATTAAAAGACAATAAACCAGTATATATTTCATTAAAATCAATCTAAGACTTACTGTACAAAGATAAAAAAGTATGTAGTTGGTCAACTCGTTAAAGGATGCATTTGAACGAAAAGTGAAAACTGCTAAAACCTATATTTTGTGCTACCTTTGAGCTATGAAATGGCAAAGTGCACTTCAAGAATATCGGCATTATCTTAAAATTGAAAGAGGCCTTTCTAAAAACTCTATCGCCAATTATGAAATGGACGTTACCAAATTGATCGCTTTTCTTGAGGCAAACACAATTTTTGAAACCCCTATCGCTATTCCCAAAGAAACAGTACAACGATTTGTTTATGAAATTGCTAAAACCCTCAATCCTCGATCACAAGCAAGGGTCATATCGGGTCTTAAAAGTTTTTTCAATTACTTGGTTTTTGAGGATTACCGGGCCGACAATCCGATGGATTTGATCGAGTCGCCAAAAATTGGCCGCAAACTCCCGGACACGCTTTCCGTAGTTGAAATCAACGCGCTTATACAGGCGATCGACCTATCAAAACCCGAGGGTGAACGCAATCGCGCAATGTTAGAAACGCTCTACGGTTGCGGACTGCGGGTGTCGGAATTAACCGGCCTGCGAATTTCGGACCTGTACTTCGAAGAAGACTTCATTAAAGTTACGGGCAAAGGAGACAAACAACGATTTGTTCCTATAAGCGACATTAACAAAAAATATATTGAAATATACCGCGACCAGGTGCGGGTTCACCTGAATGTTGTTAAGGGGTTTGAAGATATTTTATTTTTGAATCGCAGAGGCAAGCAACTAACGCGGGCAATGATTTTCACTATTATAAAACAACTTGCCGTAGCCATCGACCTTAACAAACAAATAAGTCCACATACGTTTCGCCATTCATTTGCGACCCATCTACTTGAAAATGGCGCCGACCTCAGAGCGATACAGCAAATGTTAGGGCATGAGAGTATTACTACCACAGAGGTTTATATGCATGTAGACCGCACACACTTGGCTTCTGTCATGAACAAATTTCACCCAAGAAAACAAATTGAAAACCTATAATTTGATCTTGCTTCCTACCGTATATATTTGAGGCATTTTAATTTTTGGTTCGCCAAAGGCACCAATAGAGGCATTGTTTAACTGGAAATCCATTTTGGCATCAAGAAGTATATTTTCCATCAATTGGTATTCGACACCACTAACGAAACCAATTCTAGTTTGACCATTGTTTCTCCTAAACCATGGTAACTCCGACTCCGTATGCAGCCCGGACACCAAACTCCATTTGCGATTCATCTTCCATCGTAATAGGGCCATCGTCCTAAATCTAGCTCCCAAAGCGTAGGTATCGTAAAACCCTTGCAATTCCGCTATAAAACGATCCGATAGCGGAAAGCTATACACGAAAGATGCATGCTCCTCCCCTAGGGCAGTTATAGGGTAAGCGGTACTTGCTAGCGTTGACTTGCTAGCCGTCTGGGTATTTGCGTCTGGGGCAGGCTGCGCTATCAAAGAAGTTATATTCGATACCATTAACCAGAGTAAAAAGAGTAAAAGTCGTATCATACAGTTGGTCTAAATGTTCCTTTAAAAGTAAAAACAGATCCTCCAAACATTTTCCCAATTCAGATAACATTAACGTTCGCCCAAGTTCGTAATGGGTGAAATTTCACCTTCAGAAAAAAACTGACTTAGTAGAATTAAAAAAAGTATCAAACGCAATCGTTATAGTTATTTTAAAGCTTTTGAAAGCTATTTTCTTCTATTGGGAATTGATATATTTAACACTTAAATCGCACATTCATGCCAGAGATAAAGGACCGAAAATGGTGGAAAGAAGGAATTGTCTACCAGATATACCCAAGAAGTTTTCAAGATACGACCGGAACCGGAGTAGGAGACCTTCGGGGCATTATTCAACGTTTGGATTATATTAAAAGTCTTGGAGTTGATATTATTTGGCTGAATCCTGTATACGCATCGCCTAATGATGATAATGGTTATGACATTGCCGATTACTGTGGCATCATGCCAGAATTTGGTACCATGGCAGATTTTGATGAGCTCTTGGCCGGAATGAAAGAAAGAGGGCTTAGATTGGTGATGGACCTAGTTGTGAACCATAGCAGTGATGAACATCGTTGGTTTCAAGAATCTCGTAAGTCAAGAACCAATCCCTATCGCGATTACTACCACTGGTGGCCGGCAGAAAAGGGCACACCGCCAAAAAGATGGAGTTATTTTGATGTAGAAAGCAATGCATGGAAGTACGACGAACAAACAGATTCTTATTACTTGCACTGCTTCTCAGTAAAGCAGCCAGATTTAAAATGGGAAAATCCGGCGGTTCGAAAAGAGATTCATGATGTAATGAAGTTTTGGTTCGAAAAAGGGGTAGATGGTTTTCGAATGGACGTTATATCGTTTATATCAAAAGACATCAACTATCCCGAATTGCCTAGCGAATACAATGGGGATTTTGTGGCGTACTATTCAAATGGTCCAGAATTACATACCTATTTAAACGAAATGAATACGGAAGTACTTAGTAAGTACGATGTAATGACCGTAGGGGAAGCACCGGGCATAGGACTTGACAAGGCACTTGATTTTGTAGATGCCGATAGGGAAGAATTGAACATGTTCTTTCATTTTGACCTAATGGCGTTGGACAGGGCCGAAAATGAAGTATTCTTGATGCGGGAAGACCAATGGAAACTGACCGAGTTCAAGAAAATACACAGCAGTTGGGACCAGGTTTTTGCCGAAAAAGGTTGGGGCAGTATGTTTCTGAACAATCATGATTTTCCGCGTTCTGTTAGTCGATGGGGAAATGATTCGCCGGCACATTGGTACAATTCAACCACGATGCTACAAACTTTTTTATTGACGATGCGTGGCACGCCCTACTTCTATTATGGAGAAGAGATCGGGATGACCAATATCAAATTCGACCATATCAAAGATTACCAAGATATCAATACGTTGAATAGATATAATATCATTCAGAATGAGGGTGGAGATTTAGATGCTTTTGTCGAAAATGAAAAATCGGCCAGTCGAGACAATGCTCGAACACCCATGCAATGGAACGAGGACACACATGCCGGCTTTAGCACAGGTTCCCCTTGGTTAAAGGTAAATGACAATTATAAAGAAGGCATCAATGTGCTTGCCCAAGAAAATGACAAAACTTCTGTGCTAAACTATTTTAGAGCGATGGTACAAGTACGAAAGGATAATTTGGGACTCGTGTATGGTTCGTATCAGCTGCTACAGGAAAACAACGAGGAAGTCTACGCGTATACCCGTACTTTGGAAGACGAACGCTTTTTGGTACTCTTGAGTTTTTCAACAAAAAAGACCGTGATTCAGTTAGATGAAATCGAATTTGAAACTGCCAAGCTACTCATCTCAAATGATTCCGAAGAATTGGTGAACACTAAAAAGACATTTGAATTAACACCCTACCAAACGAGCGTATACAAATTAGTATAGAAGCAATACAACTAGGCAATAACTTTAATCTTTAAAAGCACTATAATCTTTTTCAAAAGGTCGAATGATCAAACGTGCCTCCCGATCAAATCGCACGTAATTGTACACCCAATTAACGAATACTACCATTCGGTTTCTGAAACCGATAAGGAAAAATAGGTGTACGAACATCCAAACAAACCAAGCGAACACCCCTTGAAATTTGAACTTCGGAAGATCTACGACAGCCTTGTTCCTACCCACTGTTGCCATACTGCCCTTATCCCAATATTTAAATGGTTTCATAGGTTCACCATCTAGCAGGCGAACCAGATTGTCTCCTAGGTGTTTCCCCTGTTGAATTGCAGGTTGTGCCATCATTGGATGCCCTCTTGGGTGTTCATCGCTTGCCGCACATGCGACATCCCCTACTGCAAAAATGTTTGGCCATTGTACCAACTGATTAAATTCATTAACGCTAATGCGGCCACCAGCGATCAAGGCTTCACTATCAACGCCTTTTACCAAGGCACCTCGCACGCCAGCCGCCCAGACCAAAGTAGCGGTTTCGAAAGTAAGATCGGTCTTTGTTGTGGCCACTTTGCCATCGTAGCCCGTAACGCGGGTATCTTTCCAAACATGCACCCCCAATTTTTCTAAAAAATCCTCCGCCTTTTGGGACGCTTTAGGGCTCATAGCATTTAGAATCCGATTGCCCGATTGAATGAGGTTTATCTGTGCTCTCCGTGTATCAAGATCAGGATAGTCTTTGGGAAGAATCCCTTTTTTTATCTCTGCCAATGCGCCTGCAAGCTCAACACCGGTAGGGCCACCGCCTACAATGACAAAATTCATCAGCGCATCACGTTCGTGCAAGTCATCTGTTAGCAAGGCCTGTTCAAAATTTTCCAAAATTAAACTGCGCAAGTTCAACGATTCAGGAATGGTTTTCATTGCCATGCCATGCTTTTCAATTTCTGTATTGCCAAAAAAATTCGTCTCCGATCCCGTGGCCAATACCAAATAATCATAGTTGAGCGAGCCAATATTCGTGTGAATCGATTTTTGTTCTGCATCTACATTGGTCACTTCGGCCAAGCGAAAGAAAAAATTAGGGTAATCCTTTAATACCTTGCGAATGGGATACGCTATGGAATCTGGCTCCAAACCACCTGTTGACACCTGATACAAGAGCGGCTGAAAGGTGTGGTAGTTATGTTTATCAAGCAAGACCACCTGCACTTCTTTATGGCCCAGTTTTTTAGCGAGGGAAATACCTCCAAAACCACCTCCTACAATAACCACGCGGGGATAGCTTGACTTGGGAATATTCATATGGAATGTTTATGACGCAAAATTAAGCAAAGGGAACCATATTAAACAGTATATTTAAAAGCTAATTCTAACACGTACTAAAAATGAAATCGCACCTCCTTTTCAGTTTGTTCACCCTTGTAATAACAGCCGGGATTCAAGGACAAAAAAAGACGACAGACATTCTTGAGAATCTTGATCAAAAAACGGAAATCTATGGCGCTATTGCCCAAAATATATGGGATTTGGCCGAAATGGGATATCAGGAGGAAAAGAGCTCCGCCCTCTTGCAAAAAACACTTAGTGAGGCGGGTTTCACCATTAAGGGTGGCGTGGCCGGTATTCCAACCGCCTTTACGGCAGAATATGGAAGCGGAACACCCGTAATTGCAATCATGGGCGAATACGACGCTCTGCCCGGTTTATCACAAGCGGCAGTACCTGAAAAAAAATCAGCAGGAAAGGCAGCTGGGCATGCGTGTGGCCATCATTTATTCGGAACAGCCTCTACTGCCGCGGCAATTGCAGTTAAAGACTGGTTAAAAGCTACGAATACAAAAGGTACGATACGGTTTTATGGTACTCCCGCTGAGGAGGGAGGTTCCGGCAAAGTGTATATGGTTCGAGATGGTCTTTTCAATGACGTAGATGTAGCATTGCATTGGCATCCGGGTTCTCGCAACGCGGCAAGTGCCGGCGCTGCACTTGCCAATAAATCGGCCAAGTTTCGCTTTTACGGTGTTTCTGCACATGCAGCTGGATCCCCTGAAAAAGGAAGATCTTCCTTAGACGGCGTTGAAGCCATGAATATGATGGTGAACATGATGCGCGAACATGTTCCCGAAAAAGCACGAATTCATTATGTGATCACTAGCGGAGGAAAAGCCCCCAACGTAGTCCCCGATTTTGCTGAAGTATATTATTACGCCCGGCACAATTCCAGGGATGTGGTAATCGAAATTTTTGACCGTATGGTAAAAGCTGCAGAGGGAGCCGCTCTAGGTACCGGAACTACAATGGATTATGAAATGATTGGCGGTACCCATGAGTTATTACCGAATCTTACACTGCAAAAATTGATGCATGATAACCTCTCAAAGATCGGCGGTATCGAATATAATGAAGAGGAGAAGGCGTTTGCGGATAAAATTGCAAAGAGCCTTGGACAGGAAAAAGCCGATTTGGCGACCGCCAAAAACATACAAACTTATAAGACCGAAGCAAAGGCGTATGGATCCACCGATGTAGGTGATGTTAGTTTTGCCGTGCCTACCGTGGGAATGAGCACCGCTACCTGGGTTCCCGGCACTCCTGCCCATAGCTGGCAAGCGGTAGCTGCAGGCGGCACCTCTATTGGAAAAAAGGGAATGATGGTCGCAGCCAAAACGTTGACACTTACCGCAATTGACTTGTTTCAAGACAAGGTACTGGTAAAAAAGGCCAAGGAAGAATTTCAAGAACGCCGCGGACCTGACTTTAAGTATATCCCATTATTGGGTGAAAGAGCACCGGCGCTCGATTATCGAAAGTAATAAACGCTTCTTCGGTACGCTATTTCCCCTTAAAAATTAAAATTTTAGGTAAAATTTTGATTCAACTTACGTTTTCGAAATTAAATTTTTGCATCCAGTGTAACAAATTTTACAATTCGCATACTAATTTAGAAACAACCCACCCAACCGATACGTGAACAAAGAACTGGAGCATCAATTTGTGACGGAACTTGAGAACAATCAAAATATTGTTCACAAGGTATGTTCGCTGTACACGAATGATAGGGATGCCCATAATGATTTGTTTCAAGAGATTACAATTCAACTATGGAAAGCCTATCCCAAATTTCGTGGCGATAGTAAATTTAGTACTTGGATGTACCGCGTTGCTTTGAATACGGCCATAACGCTGTACCGAAAATCAAAAAAGCGGGTACAAACGCAAGATTATGAATCGGTAATTTTTAAAATAAAAGCCGACGAATACGATGAGACGCAGGAACAACAGTTGAAACTGATGTACAAGGCAGTCAAACAATTAGGAGATATCGACAAAGCATTGGTATTTCTGTATTTGGAGGACAAAAATTACAGTGAAATAGCCGAAACATTGGGTATTTCTGAAGTAAATGCCCGCGTAAAAATGAATCGTATCAAAACGAAATTAAGAACCATACTGAATCCCTAAGGATATGATGGACGAACTCGAACTTTTAAAAAAAGACTGGCAAAAAAAGGAAGAACACCTTCCTCGGTTGTCGTACGACGAGATTCATAAAATGACTTGGAGGAAATCTTCTTCCATCGTAAAATGGATATTGATCATTAGTATTTTGGAGTTTATCCTCCCACACTTAATCTATCTGATTCCCTCCTCCGATGAGGTCCTTAGCGTTTATAAGGGGAATAGTATGTCTCCGTATTTTATGGCAATGTCTATTTGTTCCTATGCCGTTGCTGTTTATTTTATCTTTCAGTTTTACAAACGATATAGGGAAATTTCGGTTTTAGATAATTCAAAAAACCTAATGCGCAAAATTATTAAAACGCGCAGAACCGTAAAAAACTACGTTATTTTTTCCTTAACAATGGTATTGGTGATGGTGGTGGTAATTGTTGTTGGCATTTATCTTAACAATGATTTCCTAATGAGTATGGATTTAGGTGATAAGACCAAAGATATTTCTCCGGAAAAACTGAAGTTCACTTTAATGGCGGCCGTTGGCGTCGTAGGGGTTTTCCTTACCGTCGCAATGGGCGCCGTCTATTTTTTATTGTATGGTTTATTGCTTCGCAAACTAAAAACCAACTACACTGAATTGAGAAGGTTGGAGGTATAAGGCAATTTAGCTATTTTGACGCCATTTACGCATTTTGTTCTCCTCCTCGAACACTAACAACTCTTTCTGTGGAATCACCTTTAAAAATGAGGGGTGTTGCTCAATGGCATATTCCAATTTCTCTATAATCGATTCCGTAGATTCATTCTCATAATCGATTTCCAACGGTTCCTTTATCACCATTGATTGTAGAATGCCCTTTTTCTTTATTCGCAATCCTTTTTTATCAAAAGATCTCCTAAAACCATCGATTACCACCGGTACTACAATTGGCTTGTATTTCTTTATGATATGTGCCGTTCCCTTTCGCAAAGGCTTCCAAGGGGTTGTGGTTCCTTGTGGAAATGTAATGACCCACCCATCGGTCAATGCCAGGCCTATATTTGAAATATCACTCATTTTCACCTGCCGATTCACGTCTTTCCCTTCAGAACGCCAAGTACGCTGTACGCTAATAGAACCGGCATAGGCCAAAATCTTGGTAAGGAGGCTTTTCTTCATTGTCTCGGCAGCCGCCACATAGTACAAGTTTAATTTCGGGTTCCATAGATATCCTAAATTTCGAATTGAATCGTCCCTGCCTTTTAAACCCGCATTAAATACATGAAACATGGCTACCACATCGGCAAAATACGTTTGGTGGTTACTAACAAAGAGTACATTGGTATCCGGAAGATTTCGTATCACCTCAGAGCCTTCGATCTCTAACTTATTAAATCGTTTATAGCGCGCATGGGTTGCTACTCCTAAGACACGAATGAGCAATTTCTTTAAAAACAATATATGCCCAAAAGGGTTTTCCTTAAATAATCCCATAGGATGCTAATGTACAAAATGAGGTATAACAATTAACAAGTTAAGTCTTGAAATGTTGTTTAGATTCTTAAAGTGAGGTAAAACACCTAAAAAAACACAAATCAATAGTTTTGCCCTAGGTTTACAACACCTGTTTTAATAAATCTTTTAATTCGCTTAACATCATTGCCGTAGCACCCCATACGGTGTGACCATTCAACTTAAATGCAGGCACGGCAACATTTTCGGCATAGGAGGTAGAAAGATTTTGGGTAAACAGATTCGCATCGTCCATAAAATCAACCAAAGGTACCTTCACCAGGGACTCAACCTCGCTCTCTTGTGGTACAAAAGAAACCGCTCTGTGACAAAAACCAATGAATGGTTGAACTTCAAAATTACTCGGAGGAATATACACTTCCGTCAAAGCGCGAACCACGGTAATGGCATCTGTGGGTACACCAACCTCTTCATATGTTTCCCGAAGTGCCGTGGCCAATAAGTCGGTGTCTTCAGGTTCAACCTTTCCTCCGGGAAAAGCGATTTGATTGCTATGTACCCCTTTATACGTCTTACGGAGGATCAACAATAAATGGGTCCTCTGTAACTTATCTGAATAGAAAAGGGCCATAACACCCGCCTTTTTTGGGTTTTTCTTTTTTAATCGCATGGCTTCCAACTCCTGCAATCGAAACTCGGGAGCCATTTTATAGTGAGACGCCTCGCCCAAAAGCGGTAGATCTTTTACTTTTGAAACTCGCTGTGTAAATAATTGAAAATCCATGTTGTTTAAAAAAATAGCTCTTGCTGCAATAATACCATTATTTTTTGGGGTCGGATGCAAAGACGAACCGCAAAAAAAAACACCTACCATAAAAAAAGAAACACTTCAAAATGAACCGGTGGAGGAAGAAGTGATAGTAGAAGAACCTTTTAAGTTGGATGAGGAAAATGCCATTGATTTTTTCTTTAACTACCAAAAGGGACTCACTCAAAATAAAGTAAAAATAATCACCAGCTTAGGCGACTTCACGGTGCAGCTGTACGATAATGTGCCCTATCACAAGGCCAATTTTATTTTTTTGGCGCGGGAAGGGTATTTTAACGACACCCAATTTCATAGGGTTGTAAAGAACTTTATCATTCAAGGTGGCAATTCGGACGATTTGGAAACCTCTAAGAAAAGGGGGGCCATAGGGCGTTACCTCTTACCACCGGATACCAGAAAGGGATACAAACACCATCGGGGCACACTTTCGATGCCCAGTAGCGAAATCAACAACCCGCATATGCTAGCCTCCCCATATGAATTTTTTATTGTGGTCACCAAACCAGGTTCGTATCACTTAGACGGTGATTACACCCCTTTTGGAAAGGTTATCAGTGGTATGGATATCGTAGATAAAATAAACGAACAACCCGTGGGGAAAGGCGACTGGCCCTTTCAGAATATTTATATTAAGAAAGTGGAAGTGTTGGATTGAAGTTAGAAGTTGGAAAAAAATAAATTCAACCGCACATACAAAACTCAAAACAGACCACTGAAAACTATTTACCCGTCATTGTTCTCCTGTAGATGTTGGGAAGCGAAATATGAAATCGGACCGCTAAGAGCCGAATCAAAATAATCACAACGATCGCGGCCAAATAGGCATAGGCAGAATCAATCGGTGTAAGCATGAGTAAGAAATAACTACTTCCCCCAACGATACAGGCGGTCGCATAAATTTCTTTTCTAAAAATCACTGGAATCTCATTGCATAGAATATCTCTAATGACACCTCCAAAACTAGCGGTTATAGTTCCTAAGGCAACGCACATCATGGGGGATAAATCGGCAACCAAGCCTTTTTCGATTCCCACCATGGTATAAAGGCCAATTCCTATCGTATCAAATAAGAACAACGAAGTACGTAAATATTTTAACTGGTCAATGAAAACAATTCCCAATAATACCGTTCCCAGAATGGTAAATAAATACACAGGTTGCGTTAGCCATACAACAGGTGTAGCCCCTATTAGAATATCTCGTAAGGTGCCGCCGCCGACCGCCGTTACAAAGGCGATGATAAACACTCCGAACAAATCAAGTTTTTTTTCCATAGCAACTACCACGCCGGAGATGGCGAACGCAATAGTGCCTAAAATATCAATGGCGAAATAGAACATGCGCTATAGCTGTTGGGTATAGAAATTGTAGTCCTTTATAATTACATCAACAAAATCTACCGGCTTCTTGTCAGTAGTGATTTGGGTCACTTTCTTAATGCGTTCGCTAAGAGAAATAATCACTTGATGATTTCCGTTGCGCTTGGCACTGTCATACAATTCTTTTATCGTTTGCATTTCAGGGTCCTTGAAAACCGTTACTTGAGGATAGGTAGGACTATAATCTGTGGGAAGGTCTCGTAGCAGGGTATCATTTAAACTTACTCGTTTCTTTTCACTAATGACCGTTGTTCCTGCTGCCATATCACCAATACGCTGCCCTTTTCCGCGAATTAAAATGGTAAGTACCGCTAGACCACCAGAAGTGAGAACAACATCAACGATACGTAGTACCCAGCGTATAAAGTAACTCGAAAAGTTAGGCTTGGAACCGTCCATTTTCACCACTCGGATATTCATAAGGCTCTTCCCGATGGTTTTACCGTTCATGAAAGTTTCCAACAGTACATAGTACAAAAAAGAAGGCAAATTCAATAACAAATACAGCGCCCATTGATCTTCAGGGCTTACATCCATCGAAATCAAAAGAACAATAATCAAAATGGCGTATACCAGGATTACGAAACTATCAATAATATACGCCAACATTCGATCCCCCAGATGTGCCGTATTCTGATTGATGCTTATATTTTGAGCCGTTTCTATTTGAAATTGTTCCATAGTTTTGTTTCTTTGGTATAAACCAAATACGAAATGCGCGAAGCTGCCTTCGTCAAGCAAAATAAAGACAAATGGGCCACATTTGAAAGTGCGCTCTCGAACAAAACGAATATAGTACCCGATGTATTGTCTGACCTTTACATCGAAATCACTGACCATTTAAGCTACGCCAAAACTTTCTACCCAAAGAGCAATACGGAGTTTTATCTTAACGGCTTGGCCTCACAGGCGCATCAAAAGATTTACAAGACCAAAAAAGAATCGAAGAATCGGATTATCAGCTTCTGGAAAACAGAATTTCCATACATGTTTTACTACCATCAACGCAGTTTGCTTGTTGCATTTTTGGTATTTGCTTTTTTCACTGCCATAGGAGCATTTTCAGCCGCGAATGAAGGGGATTTTGTGCGCTCTATTCTTGGTGATGGCTACGTAAACATGACCCTGGAAAACATTGAAAACGATGATCCTATGGCCGTGTACAAACAAATGGGAGAGTTTAATATGTCACTTGGGATTACCATCAACAATATTAGAGTTGCCATCCTGGCCTTTGCCTTTGGAATTTTGTTTGGTGTAGGTACCTTGTTCATTACAATGCAAAATGCAATCATGCTCGGTAGTTTTCAATATTTCTTCTATGAGAAGGGGTTGCTATGGGAATCGGCCCGAACCATTTGGATACATGGTACTATTGAAATCTCAGTGATCATCGTTGCTGCCTGTGCAGGACTGGTACTCGCGAAGGGAATGCTCTTTCCCGGCACCTACACCAGAATGGAGTCTTTTAGACGCGGAGTCATCAACGGATTAAAAATTATGTTGAGTACCGTGCCCTTTTTCATCCTCGCGGGTTTTTTGGAAGGCTATGTTACCAGACATACAGAAATGCCCGATTGGCTTGCCATATGCATTATAACAGCCTCTTTGGCCCTCATCATTTTTTACTACGTCATTTACCCGAACCAACTGCATAAAAAAACCACCACATGAATAGCGCCGAATATATAGAATTTAAAAAACAACGAGAGCTGGGAGATATTGTTTCCGACACTTTTGCCTTTATGAGAACCCAGTTCAAACCCTTTTTTGGGGCATTTTTCAAAATAGTCGGTCCCTTCCTAGCGGTAATGGTAATAGCGCTTGCGCTTTATCTTTATTATGTAGGGGACCAATTCAACCTTATGATTACCTCGGACATTCCCAATTTTGAAAACGCCCTCCTCATTTTTGGTCTTGCACTATTTTACTTTATCTCGCTGCTTTTGGTTTACACCGTTTCACAATCTACCGTATTGCATTATATTAAATCGTACACTATCGGGCATGGAAAAGTAGATGTAACTACCATTCGCAAAGAGGTGTACGCATCCCTACTTTCTTTTATAGGGCTCGCATTTCTCGTAGCCGCTTCCCTAATCGTAGGTATGATAGTATGTTGCCTTCCTGCCGTTTATTTATGGGTTCCGCTTTCATTGACCTTTAGCATAATGGTATTTGCAAAAAAAGGGGCATTTGATGCTTATAGTGATAGCTTTATACTCGTAAAAGATAATTGGTGGATGACCTTTGCGACCCTGTTTGTAATCGCCATTATTGTTGCCGTTGCAAGTTGGGCTTTTAGCATTCCTGCTACTATTTATACCTATTTGAAAATGGGGATTTTTAGCGGTGAGGTGGATGCGGAAACCATGATGGACTATTTTAAAGATCCCATTTACATTATTTTTAATATCCTCAGTAGCATCGCACAATTTATGTTGAATATCATATCGCTGGTTGCCGGCGTATTTGTGTACTTCAATTTGAACGAACAGAAAAACTTTACAGGTACATTCGAACGCATCCAAAACTTAGGAAACACCCCGGAAAATTAACCATGCTTCGACTCCTTTTTGTTTTCATATGTGTTGCTTTTCTTGGACCGGTGTTCGCCCAGGAAGCATTGCCTGTGCAGTACGATTCGGTCGCTCTTGATGTAAAAGAAATAGACGAGGAGCAGATGGCAGCGTATCGAAAAGATCCTAAATTGAATTACGAGGAGGTCAAGATAAAACGTACTTGGTGGGATGATTTCAAAGAATGGATAGGAAACCTATTTTTACGCTTTTTTGAGTGGATATATGGTGCTGAAAAAGCAGTTGGTGCTCTTGCCGTTTTCTTGAGGGCATTGCCATACGTACTCTTGGCCGTGTTAATATTCATTCTAATAAAGTTCTTTTTAAAAGTGAATGCGAATGCTATGAGAGAAGCTAAAAAAGAAGCTAGCTTGGTCTCCCTTTCCGAAGAAGAACATATCATTAAAAACGAGGATATCCAAGAACTGATTCGCAAGGCAATCGCCAACAATGACTACCGTTTGGCCATTCGATACTATTATTTGTTTACCCTACAAAAAATGACAGACCGTGAATTGATCGATTGGCAATTGCAAAAAACAAATGAAGATTATTTAAAAGAAATCGAAGCACAGGAACTTAAGACGCCCTTTCGCACCATTACAAGATTATACGACTACATTTGGTACGGTGGCTTTTCCTTAGATCAAAAAAAGTATAACAAGGCAGAACATGTATTTTTAGAACTTCAACGAACCCTTGACAAGTATGCGTAAAAAGGGAGGTGTTTATATTATTATTGCCGTGGTTACCGTTTTGGTATTGCTCTTGCTGCAGTACAACGAACCCAAGAAGTTAAATTGGTTCCCTTCGTATGTAGCACATCATAAAATTCCTTTTGGCACCTATGTTTTCAATGGTATTGCAGAAAATATATTTCAGGATACCGAACAGATAAACACCCCTCCATACGAATACCTGAATAACAACCCTGATAGTGAGGGTACTTATTTCTTTGTGAACAGTGCCGTGGGTTTTGCCGATGCCGAGTTAGAGACACTACTAGATTGGACCGCTAAAGGCAATACCCTTTTCATAGCTTCCGAAAGCTTCGAAAAGAAATTATTGGATACCTTGGATCTCGCTACACAAAACCTGTATAACGGACTCGAAAGTTCGGGTGGTTTCGGTTTTCGTCTGGCCAATCCCGACTTATCCCCCGAAAAAGAGTACCTATTTCAAAAAAACAAGTATACTTCCTATTTCAATTCAATAGATACATTGCACACCAGTGTTCTTGGTTTGGTCAGAGATCTAGCGGACGATGCAGATTCAAAATACTTCAATATCATCTCTAAAAATTTTGGGAAAGGAAAAATTATCCTGTCTACTTTTCCAAAGGCGTTTACCAACTATTTTATATTAAAAGAAAGCAACAAGGATTATACCGCCGGGTTATTATCTTATATCCCTACCAAGAGCACCTTGTACCTGGACAATTATTATAAAGAGGGGAAAGCTTTTTATACTTCGCCAATGTATATTTTCTTAAATAATAAAGCTTTAAAATGGGCTTATTATCTGGCGTTGATCGGAGCGGTCATTTATATATTTTTTGAAGGAAAGCGCAAGCAAAGGGCAATTCCCGTAGTGCGCCCCCTAAAAAATCAAACCTTGGCTTTTACCCGTACCATCGCCGATATGTATTATGAGAAAAATGAGCAAAAACGGATAGCCGAATTCAAAATCGAATACTTTTTAGAATACATACGATCCCAATTCTACTTAGGTACCAATGAACGAGTGGCACACTTTTACAGAAGCTTGGCAGCCCGCAGTTCACATAGTTTAGAAGAGGTTGAAAAACTCTTTAGCTTTCTTGAACGACTGAAAAATCAGGAAACCGTAAGTACGCTGGAACTGACACAATTAAACAGCGCAATAGAAAAATTTAAAAAACGAGCAGATGGAAGAAACGAACACCAACCCTGAAGAGCAGCGCCCAACATCTCCTGAAGATACCACTTCGGGAAACGGACCTATGAACGAGGGGAACCCTTTAAACTTTGATAGTCGAATTCCGTTGGAAGGCCTTAAGAATGCTGTTGATGCTATCAAGAACGAGTTGGCAAAAGTCATTGTCGGTCAAGAAAACTTTATTGAATTATTGATCGTTTCGCTCATGGTTGATGGGCACGTATTAATAGAGGGAGTACCAGGGATTGCCAAGACCGTTACGGCCAAACTGTTTGCCAAGACTTTAAAAACAGGGTTCAGTAGAATTCAATTTACCCCGGATCTTATGCCCAGTGATATCTTGGGCACTTCTATCTTTAACGTAAAAAGCGCTGAATTCGAATTCAAAAAAGGTCCCATTTTTTCGAACGTTATTCTGATAGATGAGATCAATAGGGCCCCCGCAAAAACCCAAGCGGCGATGTTCGAAACAATGGAAGAACGCCAAGTAACGATGGATGGTATTACCTACCCTATGGATGCCCCTTTCATAGTTCTTGCAACCCAAAACCCTATTGAACAAGAGGGCACCTATGCCTTACCAGAGGCGCAACTCGATCGGTTTTTGTTTAAAATAAAAGTAGACTACCCCACTGTTGATGAAGAGGTTCGCATTTTACAAACCCATCACGAACGCAAGGGAGAAAAACCGCAGGAACGGATCAAAGATGTCTTATCGCCTGCAAAACTGCAAGAGTTTAGAAGCAAGATACAGGAGGTAGTGGTCGAGGAAAAAATCATCCGTTATATTGCAAATATCATCACCAAAACGCGAAATCATCCACATTTATACCTAGGGGGGTCGCCTCGGGCATCCATTGCCGCCATGAATGCGGCCAAAGCCTTTGCAGCCATCAGTGGTCGTGATTTTGTTATCCCCGAAGATGTAAAACGAGCCTTGGTTCCCGTGCTAAACCACCGTGTTATTCTTACGCCTGAACGCGAAATGGAAGGGATGACCACCGAAAGCGTAATCGGTATGATTACCGAATCGGTCGAAATACCCAGATAGTCCTATGCAATTTTTGAAATCGTTCTATATACACACTACGTTTTTCTGGTATATCGCCATTCTTTCGGCCTGTTTTATGGTTTCATTTTGGTTTCCTGTGGTGTACCCGCTTGCATGGTTGTTCACACTATTACTGGGAGCGCTTTTTCTTTTTGATTGTTCCCTATTGTATAGTGGAAAAGGCATCATAGCCGAACGCAAACTACCTCAAAAACTTTCGAACAGTGATTTAAACCCTATAAAAATAACCTTTGAAACGCAGTACTCCTTTAACACCTTTGTATCTGTAATAGATGAATTACCGGTACAGTTTCAAAAAAGGGATTTTGAGTTCAACACCAAATTGATCAAAGGAGAAAAAAGGGAGTTCGATTATAGCGTACGCCCCGTGGATCGTGGAGAATATTTTTTTGGGAACTTGAATATGTACGCTTCCTCTCCCCTTAAAATTGTAAAACGGCGCTTTGTCTTTCAAAAAGATCAAATGGTTCCGGTATACCCAAGTATTATTCAAATGCAACAGTACGATTTTTTGGCCATCAGCAACCGGTTGTCTGAAATTGGTCTTAAAAAAATACGCCGCATAGGGCATACACAGGAATTTGAACAAATTAAAGAATATGTTCAGGGCGATGATTTTAGAACCATTAACTGGAAAGCCACGGCCAAACAACAACAGCTCATGGTCAACCAGTACCAAGATGAACGTTCTCAACCTATTTATAGCATCATCGATACGGGAAGGGTCATGAAAATGCCTTTTAACCAGCTTAAACTACTTGACTATGCTATCAATGCCACGTTGGCATTCTCAAATGTGGCTTTAAAACGCAACGACAAGACAGGCATGCTCACCTTCTCCAAGAATATTGAAACTTTTGTCCCTGCCGTTCAGAAGTTGACCCATCTGAATACGATACTCGAAAAGCTTTATAATATCTCTACCGAGTTTACAGATTCTGACTTTGGACTTCTATATGCACATATCAAAAGGAAAGTGACACATCGCAGCCTTTTACTCCTCTATACCAATTTTGAACATATATCTGCCTTAAAAAGGCAATTACCCTTTTTAATGGCAATGGCAAAAAAACATGTGCTCGTCGTTATCTTTTTCGAAAACACAGAGCTCGAAGAGCTAGTGGCGGCCGACGCGGAAAACCTGCAAACCATCTATCACAAAACAATTGCAGAGAAATTTTCCTTCGAAAAAAGACTCATGCAAAAAGAGTTGAAGAAGCATGGCATACAAACCATCCTTACCAAACCGGAAGAACTCACCATTAATACCATCAACAAGTATTTAGAGATAAAAGCCCGCGGACTCATATAAAACCTTCGATTGTTAGCACATATGACCGATCAATACGCGCTTTATCATCGTTTTCCCATTGTTATGAATGATTCCTTTTTATGTTATCGGCCCCAGTATTGAGCCATTCATTCCGCATCAACCTCGAGAATCGGAGCACTTCAAGAACTTTTTACACTAATTTTCTGATGGCTTTCCCATCATTACAACAGCTATTAAGAAATTTAACATAAAAAAGCCCTCATCTTACCCCTGTATTTT
The DNA here is from genome assembly GCA_938020445.1 of uncultured Flavobacteriaceae bacterium. Taxonomy (GTDB): domain Bacteria; phylum Bacteroidota; class Bacteroidia; order Flavobacteriales; family Flavobacteriaceae; genus Pelagihabitans. The sequence continues at coordinate 29,422 of CALIIC010000037.1, forward strand.
ACAGCCACTTATCGTTTAAATACAGAATTATTAGATGTTCTACACTTTTCATCAAAGAAAAAACCCTAGAAAAACTAGGTAAAATTTGTAACTTGCGCTCCCCCCGATGATAGTAAAACTATCGCCCAACATCTTAGAAAACGAACTTATAAACCACTTAGGGGGTATGGAATTATTGTTGCAATTACGACAACAGGGCATACGAAAACTGCCCATTATCAATCAGCTACAATCTTCGAAAAAAGAACGATTGCATTTTCGTTTAAAGGGCTTCAAAAACAAATATTTTAAGACCGATTTTCTTATAGAGGAAGCGAAATGCGGTATCGAAATTTACAAGGCCGGTCTAATGCTGAAAGGTGATTTTCCGCACAAGCAAAATGCCATATCCATTCTTGCGGACGAAATCATTTCGATTACTTTAGTCCGTGGGAAACATACCATCGATACGTTCCGCATGTCTCCTGTTCATATCCTATCCAAACTAGGAGTATCAAGCTGCTGGGCACGCCACTTTCGGTTAGACCCAAATGAGTATAAAGTAGCCGATACCAGAATAATTCTTACCACCAAAGATCAGAAATTGGAACTTTTAGGTTGTGGCCATCGGTTTAATCGTTTAAAGCGGCTTTTCAGGGCAGCAGGCTACAAAAAGAAATTACGAGTGGTAAAGGAAACAAGCTATCGTATTGTGGACGATGTTATCCAAAAAGCGTTCTAGTGCTATTCTAAAATAAAAGTAGCTACCCCTCGTTTTCAATTGTATACAATTGAAAGGCGCTTCAACCATTTTCGTTACCTTTAGGGAACCTATCACAGCGTTAGGAGAAACAATTGACTGCAAGACAATTAGCTTAAAACAGTATGCAACGATTGGCCATCATCTTATTTCTTGCTTTCTTTTCTTGCTCGGATTCAGAAAATATTCCTGGTTCCAATGCAGTGCCCCCCGACCATCTAGAATTCTTCGGCTTTACTTTGGTAGATACCTACTGGGACGATCCCACCGATAATGAATCTAAAACCAACTATAGCGACGAGGTTTCCCCTTTCACCAACATAGGGGATATTTTGGTGGTAACCCCAGAAGATACTATTGTTAATCGCATGGTGGGGATGCAGCAAGCTGGCATGAAAAGCATTTTACATGTTGCAGAATTATTTTTTGAGCAGCAAGGCAGCAACGCGCCCTCGGGAAACAATTATTCTTTACGAAGTGATTATCAAGAAAGGTGGAATGTTTTTAGCAGCATCAACGAACTACATAAAAACGCCTCACTTATTGCAGCTTTTTATTTGGGAGAAGAACCCACATGGAATGGTATCGTCGCCAATGAACTCGAAAAAGCCGCCGATTACATAAAAGCGACGACTCCCCAAAGCCCTATTATGATTATAGAAGCCGCTCCGGCTATTTCGAATTTAACGGTGCCAAATTCAGTGGACTGGGTCGGGTTTGATCATTATTTTATCAAAGACCCAAAGAACAATGCTGAATATCTTCGTGAACTTCAAATGCTCAAAACCAAGTTATCCCCTTCACAACGTTTGGTCCTGGTATTAGATAGTCATTACATTAACGCTGCTCACGGGGCACTTGGTAGTATTGCCCTAAACGATTTAAAAGCAGTGGCCACTAGTTATCATGACTTGGCCAAAGCGGAGCCTAAAACCATTGCCCTACTGGGCTATTTTTGGCCGAATGGCTTTGACAGCCCTAATTCGATAGGTGCCCGGGGCATGCCCAGTGCGGTCCTGGCCGAATACAAAAGAATCGGGAAAGAGATTACCGGAAAATAAAGTATAAATGAGAGGCAAACGAAATGTATTGCGCTCTTCTACCAGTTTAACCAGCATATTTTAACCGGCTCTCAATCTTCTTCGTTTATCTTTTTTCAAGCCCTAACTAATTCCTATTTTTATCATATGATGATTGCAGAAACAACTCGAATACTATTGGAA
>CALIIC010000038.1 GCA_938020445.1 uncultured Flavobacteriaceae bacterium
ACCTCACCGATCGGCATCCCATTGTTTCGAACGGTAAGAAACAAGCTGTCTTCTTTTTTAATCGCGGATAGCGTCACCTCTAAATCAGTGGTATTCCTCCCATAGCCATACTTAAAAGAATTCTCCAAGATAGGCTGAACAAGCATACTGGGCACCAGCGCATGCCTAACACTGTCTTCAATAATGATTTCTATAGATAAATGATCTGAAAAACGTGTTTGCATAATCTCCAAATACTTATCCAAAATCACCATTTCCTTTTCGAGCGGAATCAAATGCTCATCTTTCAACAACAGTACTTCTCGCAACAAGTCTCCTAGATTTCCGATCAAACGTTGCGCCTTATCGGCATCCTCTTTTATCAAAGCAGCAATCCCGTTCAGCGTATTGAACAAAAAATGTGGGTTCAATTGTGATTTTAGCAGTTCCATCTTCATCGTCTGCAGTTGCTGTGACAATAGTGCTTTCTGCCTTTCGGTTTTGGCAATTTGTTGAATGTAATAATAGGTATAAATAATAGTAACAAAACCTACATACCCCAAAAAGTTAAGATTCGTAGTATACAAGAGACGTGCTAGTGCCTCTCGGTTAAACAAATGAAGTGGTTCGTCGTATACGGCATAAAGGTAAACGCTGTTATTAAAATAAATCAAGACCACATAAAACAAGTAAAAAACAAAATGAAGTCCAATAATATACCACCAGTTGGCTTTCTTTTTTATCATTGATTTGGTAACAAGGAGGACGACCACAATAACGGGAGGAACAATAATATAATTTGCCAAAATAGGGGCAAAAATAGTATCCCACCAACTCAGATTTAGGTATGCCTCCTCTTGCATCAATTTTAAAAAAACACGCTTCGCTACATATACTACGTGATACGCACCCATATATCCCAAAAGGATAGCGAACAACTTTTTATCAATGAGTTTTTTCATGATCTCAGGCCGATTTTTGTTAAAAATTCTTTTCGGTACCCTTTGCTTACCCTTAGTAACTCCGAATCGGGCATTTTTACATCTACCTCTCCGTAATCTGAGTTAAGTAGCTCTTCAATATGATTTAAGTTCACAATACTGGATCTGTGAATCCTCATAAACTGCTGTGGATTTAAACCTTCGAGAATATGATACAGTGATTCGCGAAGCACATATTTTGACTGCAGCGTATAAATCTCGATATAATAGTTAGAGGCCTTGATATACAGAATGTCCTCAGTACTGACGAAAAGTGTTTTTCTCTTATCAGGAATTGGTATTCGACTTTTATACTGTGGCTGGGCGGTCACCGGTTTAACATTTATATGACCCAATAATTCGGTCATTTTTTTCTCAAGGGTAGCATCCTTGCCTTTTTTAAAACTTGCAATCACATTCGCTACAGAGGTATAAAAGCGTTCCTCGGTGTACGGTTTTAAGAGGTAATCAAAGGCAAAAACCTCAAATGCCTTGATGGCGAATGAATCAAAGGCGGTTACAAAAACAATCAAGGGCGGTTCGGTGGTAATACCCTCTAAAACTTCAAAGCCGGTCATATCCTTTAATTGGATATCTAAAAAAACCATATCGGGTTTCAGGGCATCGATGTTCCGTATGGCCTCTGCCCCGGTGCCGATAATCCCCTTTACCTGTATTCGATCTTCGCTTTGCAGCAAACCCTCGATACGTCTTCTAGCTAAGGGCTCATCATCAATAATTAAGGCAGAAATCATGGATTGTGCTATTTGAACAGCTTCTATTAAAGGCATTGCTGTAGGACCACAATGTATACAAAAAAGTGGTTCTCTCTTTTATATCAACCATTGCAAAACGCTTTAAAAGCCATTCACTTCAAAAAAAGGGCCGTTCACTTCAAAAAAAGAGCGTTCCCGTTCAAAAAAAAAATATCACGCTACTGAAAAGATAACTTTAGCAACACAAAAGATATTCATATTATGAAATACAAAGTATGTTTAAGTTTGTTCGTTGCCTGTCTAATGGTTTTAAGCTGCGGTACAGATGACGCTGAACCCGAAGCGCCACTTCCACCAGCCAGTGGTGGCAGCACATCAATTCCCGGTTGCAACGTTGAATTGGTAAAGGTCTTAGAAATCGTATCCGATGGTCAGGTCGAAGGAGCTCTTTTGGGAGATTACATTTTTACCATTAAAAGCATTACAACCGTAAAAGAGGATATTTCGGTCGAGGCCATTTACGTGAAGGACGGGGTTGCGGCTTTGACACTAACCGTATCTGCAGGTGTCGAAGTAGGTATTAATGAAACTATTGAAATAAAAATTGCGACCGATGATATTAATACGGCCGAAGACTATGATTGTATGGAATACTTTATAAAAGTGAAGGTCGAGGGCACTCCGGGGGTATGCAGCGTTACCGGTACCGACTGTTAAATGAAGGACAATACTTTTAATGTTAAAAAGCAATACATATGAGGCACAAACTATTTCTCTATAGCCTATTTTTGAGCAGCAGCATCTTTTTTACGGCCTGCAGTAGCAGCGATGACGACACCCCTACAGCAGAGGAGCCAGAAGAAGTAGTAACACTTGAAGGGAATTATAGTGGTACTTGGAGTTCAGATACCGATATGGATATCACGTATACAAACTTTGCAGTTTCGGCCCGTTTAAAATTTGCCAATGAAGAAAAGACCCGATTAAATGGAGAGTTCTTCGCCACCAGCTCTTTTGTCTCTTGCTGTGAAAGTGGCGATAATGATGGCACCATGGTTTTTGTTCTCGATGGAATGCAAATTACCTCTTTTAGCTTCAACGATATTATAACCGATTGTACCGGTAATTTTAGTGGTACGGGCACCATAACTTCCGAAAACCCCTACAGGCTAGAAGTAGACTTCACCGGAAACGACTGCGATGGGAACCATATTGGTAAAATGATTTTCACCAAACTCAATAACTAAAACAGGGATTTTTACATTTTCCCCACATGAAATAGGGCGTCGCCTTGATTTACAACCGCTTGGTGGTTGATGCAAAAAATATAACCATCAAAAGGTGCCTTGATCGCCTTGCTATGTTTGGCATAGGTATCCGAAATAATGCCCATTACCTGTCCTTTACTGAGCTCACTACCATTGGTGACTTTGGGAATGAACATCCCGGCAGTGGGTGCTCGCAACCAGCGGCGTTCAACGAGATGAATTGTTTCCCTAGGTTTTAAGTAAGCAGGGGAGATGGCAGAGGTCATACCAAGGTGTTTCATAATGTTCAGAATTCCGCGTATTCCCTCAAAAATTGCAAAATCATCGAACCGCATACTTTCCCCCGCCTCAAAAACAACCGAAGGTTTACCCATTTTGAAGGTGGCGTTCCTAAAAGAACCTTTAATCAACTTCGACGAAAATGAAAAGGGGGCATTGAATATATTGGCCAGTGCTACACTTTGTTCATCCTCACTAGTATATCGTATTTGAGGAAAATTATGACGTTGTCCTCCTCCTGTATGAAGATCAATACCATAATCGATCTGATGCATAATTTCTGAAACATAATGATATGCAATTCTACTGGCCATCGACCCCGATTTTGTTCCCGGGAAACTGCGATTGACGTCTTTCCCATCTGGGACGTCTCTTGAAAAGTGAATAAACCCAAAAATATTAAGAATTGGAACAGCAATAATAGCACCCATTTCAATTGCAAAATGCTTCTCGTGCAGCATTCGCCGAACAATTTCAATCCCGTTGATTTCATCGCCGTGCAAGCCTGCTTGCACCAACAAAGTAGGCCCGGCCTTTTTTGCATTAAAGACATATACGGGAATATCGATCAAGGTGCCGGTCGGCAAGCGGTCGATATTGATTTTGAGTAATTTACTCTCCCCCGGTTTAACCGTTTTTCCTCCAATGGTGATCGATTTATTTTTCGTCATATTATTTTCGTCTGCGTTTCCCGTTTCGTTCCACGAACATGATTATTTCACGGGCCACATTGATTCCCGTAGCCGCTTCGATTCCCTGCAGGCCCGGTGATGCGTTCACCTCAATGAGCAACGGGCCTTTTTTAGAACGAATAAGATCTACCCCTGCAACTCCTAGACCAATATGCTTGGTAGCATTCAGCGCAATGAATTGCTCTTTGGCCGATAACTTTACCGCCTCTGTAGTACCACCACGATGCACATTTGATCGAAACTCGCCGACTTCGCTCGTTCGTTTCATACTTGCCACAATTTTATTGCCCACCACAAAAATTCGGATGTCCTCCCCATTGCTTTCCTCGATATACTTTTGGATAAGGATGCTAGTATCCATCTTGTAAAACGTATCAATGATAGATTTGGCCGATTTTTTGGTCTCCGCAAGAATCACCCCTATTCCCTGTGTACCTTCCTGAAGTTTAATAATCACAGGCGCTCCTCCCAAAATTTCTATCTGTTTTTTTATATTGTTAGGATTAATGGAAAAGAGTGTCTCAGGAATCGGAATCCCTTTTCGAGCCATTATCTGAAGGGTGCGCACCTTGTTTCTAGCACGCGAAATACTTAATGATCGGGCCGTACTAAAAATCCCGTTCATTTCGAACTGTTTTACTATTGCGGCTCCATGTTTTGATACCTTGGCCCCAATTCTAGGAATAATAGCGTCAAACTCATTGGTGATATCTTCCTCCCCCAAATATATTTGCGGTTTACCAAGGCCCAGTTTAACCGAGCATTTGGTGTGATCGATCTGTTCAATATAATGCCCTAATTTTTCAGCTTCTTCTGCGATTCGTTTGGTAGAATACACATTCATGCTTACCGAAAGGAGGCCGATATCCATTTTAAATTTGGTTAGTTCTTAAAACAGTATGAAGTTCGGTCAAAAATTGGAATTTGAGGTTACCTATTCCAATTTTACCCAAAAGTTTTTAGAAAGTTACCAAAAATGTCATCTATACAACGAAAGCGACCAATCGTATAAAAATTGTTTCGTTATTCACCGAATCCGAACTATCTTGTTTAGGAAAAAGGGGATGTCTCGCTTGACTCTTGGTCTTTAAATTCAATTTTAATAGCTCTTTTCCCTAAAAAGTAATGCTATCATGAGGTTCCCCATATGGTTTGCGTTTGTTATCTTCAACGGTTTCTTCGGTTATTCGCAACAAAAATCACTTTCGTTCCAACCAATCAAAAATGGGTTAGCGAATGAATGGGTTTCCTGTATTACCCAAGACCAACATGGCTTTATTTGGGTAGGGACGCAAGATGGGCTTCATAGGTATGATGGCTACCAATTCGAAGTACTTAGAAATTCACCCGAAAACCCGAATTCTATGGCCGCCAATTGGATTGGGGGCATCGCAATCGACACCAATAAAGACTATTGGTTAGCCACTTTAGGTGGTGGCGTTAGTCGATTTTCACCCCAAACCATGTCTTTCTACAATTTTTCCATAGAGCTTCCACAAAAAAACAAAGAAAAAATGGTCTCTGATGTCATGATGGTTAGCGAAGATCATATCGTGTCCTCATCTGACATAGGGTATTCAATTTTTAATACAAAAACCAAGGAGTATCAGAATTTAAGTATGGGTACTTATGGCGCTCCCATAGCATCTAACAATCAAAACCTATGGCTGGTCGATAAAAAAAATAAACTATTCTCTTTTGATCTGCAAACAAAACAACTAAAGCTACTACAGCGTTTTGAGGAAAGTATCAAAATCCTCCGGTATATACCTGAGGTGGGGCTATTGGTCGTATTTCCGAGTAAAATAGCACTCTTGCGGGGCAATCATATCGCAAAAGAACTAACAGCTCCCGAATCTTTCGTAGGCATAGCCAAAACGGGTAACGGAAACTACTATTTATTTGAACGTAAGAGCATATATTTATTGGAGACATCCTCTTTCCAATTGAAAAAAATACAACTTGATATCAACCTCTCCACTACACATATATCCGCCCTTTTTGAGGACCGACAACAGAATTTATGGATAGGAACCAGCAAAGGTCTTTTTAAGGATAAAAAATATCAAAATAGCTTTGCAAACCAAATTCCCAAGGTGCACGCAAGGCGCATTTTAAAACACAAGAACGAACTATATTTTGGCGGATATAAAGGGTTGTTTAAAAGGCAGCATAATGAGTTCATTTCACTTTTAGAAAACAAAGAGATATTGGGGTTACGGTCGTATGCGGAAGCATTGTACGTAAGCTCAGATGAATCCAACATTTATAAGTTTGTCAATGACACCTTGAACAAAACCCTTGTACTTCCAAGTAAAAATAGCGCTCTCAGGGTTCCGGGAATGGCCAAAGACAACAAGGGGAGGCTATGGGTCGGTACATGGGAAGGTTTGATGGTGTTTGATAAAAGAGATGTTTTTTTAAAATACATTCCTATGGAAACTGCGTCCGAATCAAAAGAGTCAAAAATCTTGGACATACATATAGATTCCCATGACCGCCTTTGGGTTATTACTGTAGGGTACGGTATCTACAGAATAGATGCGGTTTCTACAAAGTCAATGGCGCGGCTATCCTCACAAATAAAAAACTACACCTTTGAAAAAGGCAATAAACAGTCTATTACCAGTAATATTATAATGACAATGGAAGAAGACCTGCAAGGTACTCTATGGTTTGGATCAGATGTTGGCCTAGTTCGTTATAAGGAAGAAACCGACAATTTTGAACGCCTTCAATACCAGGGGACATTGTTTGACAAAAAAATCATGGCTTTGCATGGCGATCATCATCAAAACATATGGATTACCACTATAAATGATGGTATTTATGTGCATAACACTCGAGACAGCAGCATGCAACATTTTACCGAAAGCGATGGTCTAATGTCAAATGCATTTTTATATGGTTCTCGTTTTTTTGATGCTACCAACGACATCCTTTATTTTGGCTCAGACGAAGGTATTCAACAAATAAACCTGAAAGCGTATAGCCCTGAAAAACCAACCTACGCACCTCAGGTAACCGAGTTTAACGTGCAGGACAAAAATGGAAGGCAAGTATTTCAAGCAGCCCAAGCTCCTTTTTTGGAAAAGGTACTGTTAGCACCCGACCAAAACGATTTTTCCATTCGATTTTCCACTATGGATTTTATACATCCTGAAAAAATAAAATACAGCTATAAAATCAATGACGACAATTGGAAAGTGACAGATCTTCAAACTGCCTATTTTACCAACGTCCCATACGGGAATCATAAACTGACGATAAAGCCCTTTTACGAAGGGGTATCTGAAAGTAATACCCTTTCATTTTTAGCTATTTACATCGCTCCTCCATGGTATTTAAGCACCATCGCAAAAACAATTTACTTGCTGTTATTTTTTAGTATTTGTTTAGGGATATACCGGTATCTCAAATGGCGTTGGGACATGCAACTAAACCTGCGACTTAAAGAAGAAGAAACGGTTCGTTTACAAAACCTGAACGTGTTCAAATCAAAACTTTACACCAATATTGCCCATGAATTCAAAACACCCCTCACCTTAATTTCAGGGCCTATAGAAAAAGAACTATCGAGCAAAACAACCGCCGATAAAGACTATTTAGGCCTTTCAATGGTCAAACGAAATACCCAACGCTTGATAGGCTTGGTAGATCAGTTGTTGCAGCTTTCAAAATTAGAAGAGGGAAAACTAGAAGTTCAATTGCAGGAGGCCGAATTGAGCCTTTTCGTACGTAGTATCGTAAATTCTTTTGAATACCAAGCGAAAGAAAAGGGCCTATTGTTTAAAACGGCCATAGCACCTACCGGAATACGACGGTATGATGAGGACATCATTGAAAAAATAGTAACAAACCTTCTTTCCAATGCCTTTAAGTATACCCCACAAAAAGGGCGCTGTAACGTTTGCTTAGAAGCGACAAAGAGCCGCATCACCCTCTTGGTCAAAAATACGGTAAAAGAGCATCTAAGTATACATCCAGAAAAATTATTCGATCGTTTTTACCAAGAAGATTCCGAAGCGGAAGGCATGGGGGTAGGCCTCTCTTTGGTGAAAGAGTTGGTCACCCTATCCAAAGGAGCTATTAACGCATATATGGAAAACGAAAATAGCATCGTTTTCAAGGTAGAACTGCCCATCTTGGCATTACAAACCTCAAATTCCCTTCAAAAAAACGCGGCGGAAATTCAGGATGAAAGTAGTACTAAAAACACCTCTAACACTAAAGACAAACCTTTATTGCTTATCGTCGAAGATCATGAAGAAATACGCTCTTTTGTTCGGCAATCCTTGAAAGATGCATATGAAATTCTAGAAGCCCAAAATGGGAGGGCTGGCTTGGAAATTGCCATTGAAAAAGTCCCCGATATCATCGTTTCGGACATTCGAATGCCAATTTTAGACGGAATCGGGTTGTGCAACGCTTTAAAAGCAGATGAAAAAACATCCCATATTCCGATCGTTTTACTAACGGCAGACGATACGTCCGAAATGGAATTGAAAGGGCTTACCTCGGGCGCAGATGATTTCGTTGGCAAACCCTTTAAGATAAGATTACTTGAAAAACGAATTGACAACCTCATCTCAATACGCAGGGCTTTGCAAATAAGATACGGCCAAGAATTGGTTTTAAAACCAAAAAACATCGTGGTAAATTCTGCGGATGAAGTTTTCCTAACTAAGATACAGCACATCCTAGACACACACCTTGCCGACCCTAATTTCAACGCTGCAGAATTTAGCAAAAAAGCCCATATGAGCCGCATGCAATTGCATCGTAAACTACTTGCTTTCACAGGCCTTACCACAACGGCATTTTTACGCTCTCAGCGTTTGAACCAGGCGAAGCAGCTCCTGCAAGATTCGGATGCCACAATCAGCGAAATAGCATATGCCGTCGGCTTCGGAACCCCTTCTTATTTTATGAAAAGTTTTAAAGAAACTTTCGGCAAAACCCCCTCAGAGTATATTACCACCCTCGATAAATAAGGCATTTACAGCCAAAGTTACATTTGAATAGTACTTTGTTACATACCAACAGTACGCCTCGAAACACCCACTATAATTTTGAGTTTAAAAAATTCAAGGTTATGAATAGAAACCATCATTCAAACGATGCGCTGGATGAAATAAGGGCCATTAGTTTTTTTTCAACCTCGCTTTACCAGAAAGAATCTGTTGAAGAAGTTCTTTGGGACATTACCAAAAACGTGATTCACCAATTGGGCTTTATAGATTGTGTCATCTATACCTTTAATAAAGAAAAGCAGTGCCTACAACAACGCTCGGCCTATGGACAGAAAAATCCGCATGGCGATACGATTTACAATCAAATCGAAATCTCGTTGGGTGAGGGAATCGTGGGAAGTGTTGCAAGAAGCAAGAAAGCCGAATTGATACCCCATACATTGGACGACCCAAGGTATATAGTTGATGATGAAAAACGCTTGTCAGAAATCTGTGTCCCCATCTTGGTCAATGATTCGCTTTACGGGGTCATCGATTCCGAACATCCTGAAAAACATTTTTTTACCGAAAGACATTTACACTTGCTCACCATTATAGCCGCCCTGTGTTCCCAAAAAATCAAAGAGCTTACAACACAAACGCGAAAACCGTTGACCACGGCGAATAAGTACTTCAAGAAATTAGAGCTTTTAATGCGTGCCAATAAAATTTATCGCAACCCCAACCTTAGCCTTGCCTCTACTGCAGAGCTTTTGGGGATATCGGGGTGTTATTTGTCAAGCATGATCAACTCGATCAATCAAATCAGTTTTATCGACTATATCAACCAATACCGCATATCGGATGTCAAAAAAAACCTGCATTCACATCAATATGCCCATTACACAATTGTATCCGTAGGGCTAGAAGCCGGCTTTAACTCCAAATCGGCGTTCTACACCGCCTTCAAAAAGTGGACAGGTATTACCCCATCCCAATACCAACAGTCACAACTGGTGTTGTCCTGATTCTTTAAGATCAAAACAATTGGGACTTTTTCATTTAGAGTCAAAGTATCTTTAAATGCGGACTTCGCAATCCATAAATACTGTATAACATATATTTTGGATGTACTTCACTGAACTCGTCACAAATAATTAAAAAATTAGTATATGATCATATATGGTAGCAAAGCGGTTCATGTAAAATCAAAAGAGTCAAAAACAACAACCTGTCCCAACTGCGGAACGATCGGTTCTGTGACTTTAAGTGTATACAGAAGACACGCCCACATTTTTTGGATTCCGTTATTCCCAATAGGTAAAAAAGGAGTTTCTCAGTGCCAACATTGTAAAAATGTTCTTAAAACCAACGAGATGCCAGAACCCATCAAAAGAGAATACAACGCTTTAAAAAAAGAAATCAAGGGACCTATCTGGCAATTCACAGGGCTTGTTATAATTACCGCTTTGGTCGCTTGGGGTGTTTATGCCGAAGGGGAACGCAAAAAACGCGCTATGGAATATATTTCGGCCCCTATGAAAGGGGATGTTTACGAGCATAAGGTTGAATCAGGGAGCTATTCTACGCTAAAAGTAATTCATCTTTCAAATGATAGTGTATTTGTAGCTCCGAATGACTATGAAATAAGTAAAAAAAGTAGCATACATACGATTGACAAACCTGAAAATTATTCGCAATCGACTTATGGAATCTCAAAAAACGAATTAGGAGAAATGTATGGCTCCGGAGAGATTTTTGAAATCAAGAGGTAGCATTTTTTTAATTACCAACACAATGGATTTCATTTCACCTTTCATATGCTACAAGTAGTTCCTCCTATCAAATAACGAAAAGAGTGTTATCTGGGTTGTCCTAATTCTTTAAGATCAAAACATTCGGGACACCAACGCTGGTAGATGCCCCTAAGTTTGCCTTGTAAATCTTAAAAATAAAAGAGTATGACTTCTATGAAATCTATAAAGAGAATTGGGAATGTACTGTTGATGGCCATTTTGATGATTGCATGTTCCCCTGAAGATGGTTCGGACGGCGCCATTGGGCCACAAGGAGAAATAGGTCCGGCAGGAGCACAGGGAGAACAAGGAGAAATAGGCACCGCGAATGTGATTTACTCCAGTTGGATTCCGAATGACTTTGGACCAGGTGGCGGACTGCTTCAAAAGGTGTTTGTTCTTGCCAGTGCCGACGAGATCAATAGTTTAAATGTCAATTTAGATACCAGTACCGTAATGGTTTATGGAAGAGGAGATGTGCTGCTCGTTCTAGGTGACGAAATATTCCCACTCCCATATGTTACAGGTGCTGGGGACAGATATACCTTCACAATCAACGATGGGCAGATAAGAGCCGTCGGCTTAACGTCTAACGTTGCGAACAATGATTTTGACGTGTTTGACGACTATAGATATATCATCATCCCTGGAGCAGAGTCTACTGGGAACAAATCTTCGACCATAGATTATAACAAAATGACCTACCAGGAGATTGCGGAGCGATTTAATATTCCAGATTAAACATAAAACGCCTTTTTGACCCCTTACGCAGTATTCACCCCCCAATTTATAAACTTAAAATAAGAAACTATGAAAACAAAGATGAAATTGACAAGGAGATTTTTTAATGTACTTTTTATGACAAGCCTGTTTTTTGCCTGTTCCCCTGAAGACGGATCCGACGGCGCAATAGGTCCTCAAGGAGAGCAGGGACCACAAGGAGAACAAGGTGCTTCAGGTCCTGCCGGAACACAAGGAGAACAGGGAGAGATTGGCTCGGCCAATGTAATCTACTCTGGCTGGATTCCATCAGAATTCGACAACAACATTATTGCCACCAGTGATTCCTTTTTAATAGATGCACCAGAAATGACCAATGACTTCATTGAGCAGGGCATTATTTTGGTATATGGGCGTTCTACGCCCAACCCTATTACCAATGATACCGACGTGTTTTCCCTTCCAATCGTATTTGGGGTGGCACGTCAACAATCCTACTACTTCAGAGTAGAACAAGCTGGGGAACTGTATATCGCAATGGCCTCTACTGTTGAAGGACAAAGTGCCGGAGTACCCTTTTTTAGTGAGTATCGCTATATATTAATCCCAGGCGGAGAATCGACCGCAGGGAAATCCTCTTCTTTAGACTACACAAAAATGACCTATGAAGAGGTGGCCGAACACTTCGGCATCGAAGAATAAGAAAATGGTTAGTGTTTCCTCCAACAATCCGGTAAAATGCCGGGTTGGGGGAAATTATGTTTTACAAAGTTTCCCAAATTTTTCCCTTTTATAAAACTAAAATTCTTTACAAATGACAACAACAAATAAACTTGTTTGCCTAAGTACCCTTTTGCTCATATTAGCATGTGGCAAAGAGGAATTAGCTGATAATACTCCTTTGGAAACTAATAGTTTAGGAGGGTTCACAACAAAACCCTTATCGGTAGATGCTGAATTGGTAGAGAAAGAAGTCGCATTTGAAGGCAGGGCCTTTCATACCTCCTTGGTCTACAATAAAAAAATGTGGGTCATGGCCGGTCAAAAATTGGGCCCCGACCCCAACGACGTATGGCAATCGGAGAATGGCAAAGAATGGAAACTCGTAAATCCCAATGCAGCATTTTCTCCTCGCTCGGATCACGCCGCAACAGTACATGATGAGAAAATGTGGATAGTAGGTGGTAGATATGGCAACCTATCGAATTTCGAAACCTTCAACGATGTTTGGTTTTCAAAAGATGGGGAAAATTGGGAACCCGCCACCAAAGAAGCGGCGTTCTCAAAAAGAAGCCGACATACGCTTACTACTTTCAAAGGGCGCATGTGGGTCATTGGCGGAGCAGGTTCTCTAATAGGCGATCAAGACTACAAAGCAGATGTTTGGGTCAGTGGAGATGGGGAAAATTGGGTCCCTTTCTTACAGAATGCGCCTTTTGGCAAACGCGCAGACCATACGGCCTTGGTATACGATGACAAACTGTGGGTAATCGGCGGGTATGTGAAAGGTAAATTGGGAGAAGGTTTCCGAAACGATGTTTGGTATACCGAAGATGGCATTAATTGGATATTGGCCACCCCGAACGCCAAATTTCCACCAAGATCGAGCCATACCACAGTTTCTTACGATGGGTATATGTGGGTCATAGCAGGTTATACAGGAAATGCGAAGTTCCTAAATGACATATGGCGCAGTAGTGATGGCGTTACCTGGGACAAGGTAAGTGTCGATTCGGATTTTAAAACCCGGGCCGAACATACTTCGGTCGTATTTGACAATCGCTTTTGGGCCATTACCGGGTATCCGCTAATCTCGTACCCTACAAAAACAGGTGTTTATACCGAAGGCCGCTATTCAGATGTTTGGTCTTTTGGAAAGTAAATCCTTTGAAACGACTCTGAACGGGACTAGTAAATGGCATTAAACCCCAGTGCAAGCCCCGGACCCTTAACAGGAATCGACCCGAGGGTCGAGGTATTAAACCAAGACCCCGATAAAAATCGGGGTTGGTTCAACCATCTATTTTGTCGGCGTATTGCATGCTTGACAAAATAGGGTTTCACTAATAAAAAATGAAAGAAAATGAAGCTACAAATAAGACTACTAGCCCTAGTATTGCTCCTGTTCACGTGTAACTTAAAAGCACAGGAACAACACAATACCATAAAAGTAAGTGCCCGCGCGGTTCATATAGATGCTGCGCCCCTATTCAAGGCAACCGTATCGGTAAGCGGCACCTACTCGAGCCTCCCCCCAGAAATGGTAACGCTCGAAAAGTTAAAAAAACAATACAAAGATGCTCTTGAAGCCAAAGATATTTCATGGGACAAACTCAAAGAAAATCCCAACGTTTTTGGATATGAAACCCTTCGATATGAAAAAGAAGGCACGCTCTATGAATACCGGACCGAATCGGTCGAAAAAATGAAAAAATTTCTTCAAATAAAATCATTGGGAGTACAGGTTTTAAACTACGATGCAATTATTACCATTGATGATGATGAAATAACAAAATTGAGTCAAAAAGCGTTGGCCAACGCCACAAAAAGAGCAACTGCCATTGCACAGGCAATGGGCAAACAACTGGGCGAAATACAAGAGGTCGAAGATTTGAACAATCGCTGGGGCGAAGAAGTGGTGAGTACTATATATTATGACCGAGAACCGGGAGAATATATCTATATGATCAATGTAATTTTTACGGTAAAATAATACTAGCTATGAAATGCACAATACCGATTTTAGCGCTTCTTTTTCTCATCATTTCCTGTAGCAAAAACGATAGCCCCCCATCAAGTGCCATAAGATTCGAATATGCGGAAGAAGAAATCAATACCACTTTCAGGACAGCTGGAAGTATTGCTCCGAGTATCATTCAATGGAACGGGGAAGTTGGCACCTATAGCATCACTTCTTCTACGGAAATATTACAGCGCAACCACATCGTATTCGATAGTCTCACCGGCCTGCTGTCATGGGGTAAGGACTTTCCTTTGGGTACTTACGATTTTGTCATTACAGCCGAGAGTGAGGGAAGAACCCAAACAGTGCAAATTCTGTTAACCAATACGCTAATCAAGGCCTTCTTTAGCGGTGGTTTGCAAATGGTAGACCCAGACTCGGAAGATATAAATTATTCAGAGATTCCTCCAGACTACAGTCTTTCACTGAATGAAGACGGTACTATTTCCATGGAGCGCTATAGCAACCCGGCCTTTGAGGCTTCCGGCACATGGGCCGCCGTTTCAGGAGGATCCCTGCTGATAGAATTCACAACAAATCTTTCAGGAGGAGACGTTACTTATATGAGAGGATTTTTATCGAACTCCTTGGAACTCCCAAGCTTTTTAGGCACCTACGGATCGGCTATCGATCAAAATCAGGAAATCGAAAACAGAATCGGAATATTCCGATTTGAATGGGACTAAAACACTATTAGTATGAAACGTATTCTCAAAATACTCCTATTTCTCTTTCTATTTACGACTTGTAGAAAAAATGACGATGACAGTAGGCAGATAAACTCCGTTCCCGAAGAATTTGATCTGCTTACAGTGGTAGATCAGGCCGAAGCGGTAACACTTACACCTACCTTTAGCTGGCAGCCGGCTACCGATAACGATGGCGATGTGGTAGTCTATGACTTTTATCTCGAAAAACTAGGAAATAGTCTAGGTGCTATTACTGTAAACGGCGATGCGATACCTTCCGATCCGAAAACACTCGTGGCCCAAGGGCTTGCCGACGCTACCTTCAGTATTTCCGAACCGCTCTCATTAGACAGTAGGTTTACTTGGAAAGTAGTGGCCCGAGACAATCAAGGCGGTAGCAGCACAAGTGAAATTTTTCGGTTTCGCACCCGCCCGCTAAACACTGCTGATCAAGCCCTTGTTCCAAATGCCGCTTTTAGTGTTCGCGAAGGCCACCGTAGCGTATTCTTCAAGGATAAATTTTGGGTTATC